>CALJMB010000068.1 GCA_937982515.1 uncultured Balneolaceae bacterium | reverse complement strand
TAAAAGAAACACGGCTGCCCTGCAAGCTGGAAGCAATGTTCTATAAAAAGCTATTTGGGGACGGGGTTGAAAGAACCACACACATAGCGGAGGGAGATTTTTCCTGCAGCTATGATATCGCGTTAACGGATGATTTGTAACATGCAGAGGCGCCTGTATGATGGTTCATGACCTTGCCCGGTTTATCAAAAATGCGACATGTAAAGGCCTGCCTGGCGAGGCAGAAAACCCATTCAGGACCCGGCCGCCCGGTTCCCAGGATACGGCTATCGAAGTTTCGGAAGGCGAATCTGTTCAATTACTTCGCAAACTGGCCGGATATCCGGGAGGAACCGAACAGGTTGCACGCATCGGCGGCGGGAAATTCACCCCGGACCGGTGAGCACTGCATACCAGCGCCCGGGTTTGTTACCTGGATTTCAAGCTATGGAAATCATAACTCATACAGGCGCTCTTATGAAGATCTTTGACTGTTAACACGATGGCCGGCCACCTTCATTGATGAAGCAGGCCTTGAGATGCTGATGTTTGAAGCGGCCAATCCCGAGGCATTTGCCTGGTACATCAGAAACTACGGCCCGGAAGTGAACCTCTTTGCGGATCACAGCCAGATTGTACAGCTTGAAACATTGCGACGCGGCATCCGGGGCACCAAAAGCCTCTGGGAACGCGTGCTTGCGTACAAAGATTAAATCACTACTAACCATAAAACCTCCGGGGTTTCAAAAACTTTGGAGGCTTATTTAATAAACAGCCAACAATTATGTCTCAACACAATCACCAGCTCTTTCCACCCGCCACGCCGGAAATGTCCAAAAAGCGGGCGGATCTGGCACCCGACCCGTTCAAAGCATTCCGCAATTTTAGCAAAGAAGTATTTAAAGCAGGCGAACTCGATGAAAAGACTAAACAACTGATCGCCGTAGCTGTGGCCCATGTCACCCAATGCCCCTATTGCATTAAAAGCCATACCAAACAAGCCAAGCTCAAAGGGGCGTCAAACGAGGAACTCATGGAAGCGATATGGGTAGCCTCCGAGATGCGGGCCGGCGGCGCCTATGCCCATGCAGCCCTGGCGCTGGATGTAATGGAAGAGGTGGATGAGAAGCTAAAAAAACAACCTTAATTACCTGCATTATGCCTGACTATTTAAAAACGCTTTCCCCAAATCAGATAGAGCACCTGATTAAAGAAAAGATCGATGCGTATCTCGGCAGGGAATTCATCTATACCGTTAAAGACCTCAGCACGCCCAATGTTAATACGGAAGGCGACAAGATCTCTTTTACGGTGGAAATAAGAACTAAACCCGAAAAAGAGTGACGCTCTGTAATATCTATACCATTTGATGCGTCTTGAGAGCCCTTTTTAACTAAACATATAATTATTAACAGTGTACCTATGAAAAAATACATATTGACAATTGCAGTTGTACTCAGCGTTGGTGTTGCCGGAGTTACGTTTGCAACCAATGATGCGGATATACCCGGCAAGAGTGAAAACGGGCTCAGCCTTATTACCGAAACACCGGAAGAGGGATTCCAGTTAGCTATTCAGCTGTCTCGCAAAGGTGTCACTTCGGTACAATCCGACAAGAATGTTTTATTTACCCTGCGCGATGTCTACGCCAAAGACCCCGATGCGCTGATTGCCAGCTCCCAGGTAATTGCCATCCACTACCAAACAGTGGCTGCCGCAAATAATTACTGGCGCGATTAGATCCACTGTCAATAACAAACAGTGGATGTTCGTCGCCCCTGAGGTGCGAAAACAGAACAACTGCTTTTCGTGTGCTGTGGTTACGTACTTCAGGGGTTATACCACCAGGGGAACCTGAATGCCGAAAGGTAATTGATCACCAAATCCATTAATTCTTTCTTATCTCTATGACTCAGACACAGATGCAGCAGGAAATATTACGGCTTAAAAAAGAGAAGAATGCTCTGATCCTGGCTCATAACTACCAGCTGCCCGAAATCCAGGACACAGCCGACTTTGTTGGCGATTCCCTCGGCCTGGCCCGGAAAGCCGAACAGACCGATGCCGATGTCATCGTTTTTTGCGGGGTACATTTTATGGCGGAGACAGCATCGGTTATCTGCCGGAACAAAAAAGTACTTATCCCCGATCTGGGGGCAGGATGTTCACTGGCCGACACCATCACCGCAGAACAGCTGCGCAGCTGGAAGGCCGAACATCCCGGGGCGGTGGTCGTCTCCTACATTAACACTACGGCAGAAGTGAAAGCCGAGAGTGACTACTGCTGTACCTCCTCCAACGCTGTAAAGGTGGTGGAGTCTATTCCGGAAGGCCGGGAAATCCTCTTCCTGCCCGATAAGTTTTTGGGCGCTTATGTGGAAATGCAATCCGGGCGGGAACTGAATATATGGGACGGACAGTGCCACGTCCATGAAAAGATAGGCGAGTTGAATTTGGCTGAAGTCCAAAAACAGCATCCCGATGCCGAAGTGCTTATCCATCCGGAGTGCGGCTGTTCCACCTCCTGCATGATGCGCTCTTCTATGTACTTCGACTGCGAAGATGCTCACATCCACTCCACCAGCGGTATGCTGGAGCATGCGCGGGCATCCGATGCCGATGAGTTTGTCGTTGCCACCGAAACGGGTATTCTGTACCGCATGGAAAAGGAGAACCCGGAGAAGAAGTTTTATGCGGCAAATGAAGAGTCGGTCTGCGAATTCATGAAGATGATCACGCTCGAAAAGCTGTACCGTACCCTGCTGTATGATCAGTTTGAAGTGAGGGTGCCGGATGAACTGGCCGGGCGGGCCCGGCTCCCGATTGAGCGTATGCTGCAGATTTCCTGATGGAAAGAAGAGCTAAACCCATACTTTTCGCTTTCTTTCAAACACGCCCGACTACATCCACACCAACTGAAACCACATCTTATGAATGTAACCGATAAACATGCCATTGTAACCGGCGCCAGCCGGGGACTCGGCCGGGCACTGGCCCTGCGCCTTTCAGAGTCTGGCGCTATCGTATATGCGGTGGCCCGGAACAGCGATGCACTCAACGCCCTCCGGGATCAGGCAGGAAATAACATCATCCCTGTTCCGCTGGACATCACCAGTCAGGAATCCGTAGCTTCCTGGATCGGCAGCGCTTTTTCCGCCGGAAACCCGCCCGATATTCTCATCAACAATGCCGGAGCCGGTTATTTTGGCCAGGTAGAAGAACTCCCTGCAACGCGATGGCACCAGATGATCGATACCAATATAAACGGCATGTACTACCTCACTTCGGAGCTGGTACCGCTGATGAAGCAAAATCAGTCAGGCTGTCACATCATCAACATCGGCTCCATCCTGGGGAAAGTGGGAAGCCCCGAAAGAACGGGATACTGTGCTTCCAAGTTTGCCGTTCAGGGATTCAGCGAGGCTCTGTCCAAAGAATTGAGGTACGACGGCATTAAGGTTACCTGTTTTAATCCCGGATCCATCGCCACACATTTTTTTGAAGAATCGGGTGTTAAACCCCACGATCAGATGCTGCAGCCGGAAGATCTGGCCGATACACTCATTCACATCTTGCAGACGCCCGACAACATGCTCGTGAGCGAGATAACCATACGTCCGCTCAA
>CALJMB010000067.1 GCA_937982515.1 uncultured Balneolaceae bacterium | reverse complement strand
GTATGTCGCAGGTGCGTCAGGGGGTATGCCCCAAGTGGAGCATACCCTGTTGTGGGTAATGGCACGAGCGGATTGCACTGCACCGGCTCTTTTTTCAACCGCTAAACACGCAGGGCCTGAAGGCAGGGGCAGTTAGATACGCCGCATAGAGATCTGGCACTAACCCTTTCCAGGCACCTCATACCTGAGCTCTGCAAAAGCCTCTCCATAAGTGGTAGCGGAGACCAGCCTCAGGGGAGGTTGTGTAATCTTACGCGGTAGTACAGGCATGCCGCTGCCCAGGGTGACGGATGTCACCTGAATGATAAGCTCGTCGAGCAAGCCGTGGTCATAAAACTGGCCGGCCAGATCTCCGCCGCCCGCGATCCATATATTCTTGCTCCCGGCTACTTCGGTCATCTGATGATGTACCGGACGGACATCCCCGGAGACGAACCGGACATCCGCTCCCTTTACCGAAGGCAGTGACCGTGAAGTAAACACCCAGACCGGTTGCTCATAAGCCCAGGATTGTTCTGTTTGACCCTCAGGCTGATTCTGATGGTTAAGAATCCATTCATAGGTGGAAGAGCCCATAGCGATAGCGCCTACATCACGAATAAAATCGGGGTAACTGGTTTCTTCAATATCCCCGAACTGTAATAACCAGTCCAGAGAATGGTTGGGATCTGCCAAAAAGCCATCCAGGCTGGACGCGGCGTAATATTGTGTTTTCATGCTCAGTATAAGTTGTAGTTGTCAGGTTACTGGTGATCGACAGGTAATGGCCATGAGCTGCTATTTTACAGGCTTCTAAGCAGCAAAAAGCAGTTCAACTGTAAGATGTATTCTCCGGTCTGTTCCGGTAATTCAAAGTGAACGGTTATCACGAATAATACTGGAATTCATAAAGTAGATTTCCTTATTTATTTTGTGTAAATAACACAGTACGGATAAGATAAGTAAGTCATTTATATTAATGTCCATATATGAAAGATTCTTAATCAGTTGGAACAGGCTTGCTACTATTAACAACTAACTAAAAAGGAAGACAAATGGATGTAGGAAGAAGAGAATTCTTAAAAAAGATGGGATATTTTTCTGCGGGAGCCGTTGCAATACCCGGGCTGCTGAGCGCGTGTAGCAAAGGACAGGGAACAACAACCGGCCGCTTTTTTGATATATCGCTTGCACAATGGTCGCTGCACAGAACTCTGTTTAATGGAGAACTGGATAACCTGGATTTTGCTGCTACTGCAAAAAATGAGTTTGATATTAGTGCTGTGGAGTACGTCAATCAGTTCTTTAAAGATAAGGCTGAAGACACCTCTTATCTGAACGAGATGAAGAAGCGAGCCGGGGACGCCGGAGTGCGCAGTGTACTCATCATGTGCGACGGAGAAGGGGCGCTGGGGAATGCCGACGAGAAAAAACGGCAGCAGGCTGTTGAGAATCACTATAAGTGGGTGGAAGCTGCTAAATTCCTGGGCTGCCATTCCATTCGTGTCAACGCCCAGAGTTCCGGTAGTTATGAAGATCAGGTAAAACGCGCCGCCGACGGTTTGCATAAGCTGGCTGAGTTTGGCGATCAACATGGCATCAACGTAATAGTAGAAAATCATGGCGGGCTTTCAAGTAACGGGGCGTGGCTTGCAGAGGTTATTGAACAGGCAGATCACCCTCGCTGCGGCACCTTGCCCGATTTCGGGAACTTCAGGATTTCCGAAGGCAATGTGTATGATATGTACAAAGGAGTGGAAGAGCTGATGCCCTATGCTAAAGGGGTAAGCGCCAAGAGTCATAACTTCGATGAAGCCGGAAATGAAACCAACATAGACTATGAAAGGATGATGAAGATTGTACGGGATGCCGGATATACCGGGTATGTAGGCATTGAATACGAAGGCAGCAGCCTGAGTGAGTACGACGGTATCAGAGCCACTAAAAACCTGCTGGAAAGCGTCGGGCAGTTACTGGCAGAAAGCTAATTCCTTTAACCTTAATTGTTAACTTTTTTATGAAAGTAAAAGTATTATCAGCAACCATAATTTGTCTCTTTATTTCTGTTTCTATGCTTCATGCCCAACCACACAATACACTAACCGATGAGGAAAAAAGAGAAGGGTGGAAGTTACTGTTCGACGGTACTTCTGCTGAGGGCTGGCGTGGATATAATAAAGATCACTTTCCTGAAAAGGGATGGGAAATAAAAGATGGCGCCATCACCGTGCTTCCCGGCGGCGGAGGCGGAGACATCATCACAGAAGATACCTATGAGAATTTCATTCTCTCTCTGGAATGGAAAGTGGAAAAAGGGGGGAACAGCGGTATATTTTTTCACGGTGTAGAGCAGCCCCGTGAACCCATTTACTGGTCTGCCCCCGAAATACAGGTTCTGGACAACGAAAACCATCCGGATGCAAATATGGGAAAGAACGGCAACCGAAAAGCCGGCTCTCTGTATGATCTCATTCCCGCCAGGCCGCAGAATGCCAGGCCACATGGCGAGTGGAATGAAGTAAGGGTTGTAGTAAACAATCCTCACGTAGAACACTGGCAGAATGGAGAAAAAGTGGTAGAGTATGAGCGGTGGACGGATGAATGGTATGACATGCTCCGGAATAGCAAATTCAGGACACATCCCGAATTTGGCGCTGCACACAGGGGATATATCGGCTTGCAGGATCACGGAGACCGGGTAAGTTTCAGAAATATCAAGATAAAAGAACTTAAGTAGTATAAGTTCGGGACAAGAAAGGAGAGGTATAACAGCCCTGCCCTTTGAGGGGAGCCCATCCACAGATCTGGGGCCATGTACTCTGGCCAGGCGTCTCTCCCCTCCTTGCGGCGGGCCTTTGCGCCGGAGGGAGGGGAGAACA
>CALJMB010000066.1 GCA_937982515.1 uncultured Balneolaceae bacterium | reverse complement strand
GGGATTGTTATTTGGGGGTACTACTATGGCAACCTGCCCAGGCAGCGTTCTGCACCTGATGTATATCCGAAAGCAGGCTGCATGCACTATGCAGCCACTCTACATGCACTATGTAGTCGCTCTACAAGCACTATGCAGTTGCTATACAAGCACTATGTAATCGCTCTGCAAGCACTGTGTAGTTGCTATACAAGCACTATGTAATCGCTCTGCAAGCAGCTTGCAAGCGGACTACAAGGTGAGGAGGGCTTACGTCGCAACGAGTGGAGCCATAAGTCTGCCGGTACGCAGCTCATTAGCCCCTCTCGGTTTGTTGCGCACTTCCACCTGATACTCCCCGCTGGCAAGCCCGGCGGGCACCTCGAACATCAGATGAGCCGGCATGTTGCGCGTGACCAGCTCCACCTGAGTCTCCGTGCCGTCAGAGGCGATAAACCAGATGCCCTGAACAGGATCCTCCGGATCTACCTTCAGATGACTGCCCCGGATCTCGGCGCTTCGTCCCGGCGTCAGCGCCTGATTGCGAGTGCCTGAGACGAAGTCGAAGAACGACTCCAGCACGGGCCGGACTACGCTTGCCGCTATCTTCTTTACGTCTACCTCGCGCGCCAGCGCTACCAGTTCTCTGTTGGGCGTCATATTAAAACGCACGTGATTACGCGATGCGTCGAAACTGTCGCCGGCACCGTTAAACGGCCCTGCAATGGAAGAGCTGGTGCTGTACAGATCGGTCTGTACGCGATCGCCATCGGCCAGAAACTTCTTGACCACAGCCTGCTCTTCTTCGAACACCGACAGAATGTCGGCACGGGTCACCGTTGATCCGCGCTCGAGCATTTCGTTGATGATATCTTCCCGTGTGCGGGTTCTCTGATCCTGCACAACGGCCATGTAATCGTCCGGATCATCCGTCAGATGATTCGGAATTAAGGAATATTTAAGACTCATAGTAAGTCTCCTTTCTTCGGTTAATTAACAGTTTATGGTGAACCGGCCGGATCTCCCGGGCTCCGAAAAAGCCGATAACCCGAGATGAGTCCCCAGCCGGAGAGGCCGGGAATTCCGGCCCCTATCTATACAGACTGTTTGGCGGGCCATTCCTTACAAAAAAAGTTTACTTTTTTTTCAAAGGGGCGTCTGCGGGCTGTGAGAGGGGATTTTTTTAGAAAGGAGCGAAAGACTTCCTGAGTTTTGGAAACTTAGGGAGTCTCGGGGTTCGTCTACAAGTGCCTGAATGGATGGAACTACATCATACTATGCGATGACAACTGCCAGATTCTGTAAGAAATTTCTAAATAACCTGCTCGTTAGTTATCATGCTATCAGTTATTCTTCAAAATTCTACTTAACGACATGAGCCATTCTAAAAAACTCATAGAACAGCGCAAAGATATCTTGGGCGGTACTCCTGTCTTTAAGGGAACACGTGTGCCCGTTCAAACTTTTTTTGAATATTTAGAAGCTGATCACTCTGTCCAGGAGTTTTTGGAGGATTTCCCTACTGTTTCCCGCCGGCAAGCTATTGAAGTGCTCGAATCATTCAAGAATCAGCTTCTTCAGCCTCAATGAGTGTTAAAATTCTATTAGATGAGTGCCTTCCCAAAAAGCTGAAATATAGAATTGAAGAATTAGATCCGGAATTTATAGTACGCACTGTTCCGGAGATGGGCCGGGATAGCTTTCCTGATAGAAAAGTGTTATCAAAAGCAGAGAGCGATTTTGATGTATTTGTTACCAGCGATCGCAACTTAAGTTTTCAGCAGCCCGTTCAAGATGCGCAGATACACGTAGTGCTTCTAATAGCCTCAACCAATATCTATGAAGACTTGCTGCCACTAGTTGAAAAGTTAAAGCCGGTCATTAAAGCTAACAAACCGGGACGGTTTACTGAAATTGAATAGGTAACGGGCCTTTTCTTCAAGCCGGTGCCATTGTACTGTCGTAGCTTAACTCAAGTATTAAACCAATATTAAAACTACATAACTGCTGCACTTTGTCCTCTCACAAGTTATAACTCACACATAAAAACGGTGGCGGAGATAGCGGAGGCTTCCCGGAAGTAACAGTGTGTCAGCCTGGATCATCGTTTACAGATACTTCTTGCCGGTATCCGGATATTTAAGTACCATGAAATAAGACAGATAGCCATCATTAAATCACACAACCAACCATGAAATATCCCCGGCCCATCAAAGTGCTTTTTGTTTTTGTGCTTGCCATTTCTTCGTTAACACTGATTTTAGATATCAGCAGTGGTACACCTGCACTTTCCATCTTGTCCTGGCTTGTACCGAGTGGTATAATCTTGTATTTGGCCTTTCTGTTTGTCAGAAGCGGACAAAGGAAGAGAGAGCGGTACCACGGGAAGTTCTCCGGCAGCGCTGAGGAATAGGAACGGAGCCAGCCGGGCTTAAACTATCAACGTGTCTTTTAAAACAGAGGATGGGAATGGCTTATGGAATACGACGCTATTTATCTCATAACAGCTATCGTTTTTTTCTACATCGTATGGAAGGGATTGCAGATTAAAGCTTCAGACCTGAGCCAAAAGCTAAAAACGCTGAATTATGCCTCCCATGGATTATCAGGGATGTTCATTATCTCCCTGTTGTATACCGGCTTCGATGTAACATTTCTGATATTGCTGACCATTGTTTCTGCACCATTTGCCGTATACAGCAGTTATGAATTCTATAAAGAAGACAAGATGAAGCTAGTTTCTTCTTATGTAATGGCCCTGTCGTTCGTAGTGGTCACGTGGTTTTTTGGGTTCTACTAATCTGCGTAAGGCTGATTCTTACAGAAGGATGGGTGGGTTCCTGCCTGTCGCCACTGCCGAACCCACCCTTTGTTCCTCTCCCAAGAGGGGAAACGCCTTACTTTCTGTCACAGTAATTCACTGATTACTGGCCATTTTCTTCTTCAGTCCGTGTTTATCTGTGCGGATCTGGGGCCGGAACCTGCCCGCGGCTATCCGCCAGAATCCGCGGCGCTTCCTCAGGCATACCGAAAGATGGCGGCTATGGGCTTCTTCTGCGGCATCTCTTCTCTGTCGAGGGCATAGACGTTGCCGCCTTGGGAGATGGTCTTTATAGCGGCCATGTTGATGAGGTCGTGCTCGCCGTTTTGCTGGCCGGAGCTGTGGTGTACGGTATCGCGCTCTTCATCAAACCAGCCCCAGCTCTGCTCCCCGATAGGCACAAACAGCGAATCTACTTTGCCGTAGTAGGAGGCCTGAACAATCTCTGTGAGATTATCGGAATGTTTTTCACTCCCCGTCAGATCCGCAAAACGCTCCAGGTCGTTGTACATATCCCGGAGGAAGTATGACCGGATGATCTCCCACCCTTTTTCTCTTACCACTTCATCCGTCAGATCATCGGGGTTGTGGAATATAGTCTCGTCCATAAGCCGGCTGTAGTGATTCACTTTCCTGTATTCGGCTACGGCCTTTTCCATTCCGGCCAGTATCAGCGGGTCGTTTCGCTTTCTCATGATGGAAGTTACTTCGTTTTCTATCTGATTGAGATAGTTGACGAGCTCTCTTTCATCCGTGGTATCTTCTGTTCCGTGGCCATGGAAAATACCGCCCTCGCTTTGATAATGCGATTTAGTTTTGCCTCCTCCCATTCCCTGTATGGAATGATGCCGGACTCCCGGATCCTCATCATGATATTGCAGAAACTCTTCCATACTCGTAGCCGCTTCCTTCAGCTCAATAGGCCTGATGGCATCGCGCGTGGCCCTGAGAAGCCGGGTGTTTTTCTGGCTCAGGGCAAGAATACAAAATGTGCCTTCCAGAGTGATCATCGGTAACAGGGGAGTGATAAGGAAGTGATCACCTACTAATATCTGCTCTTCAAACTCCAAAGGAACCCGGTAATACTCAAACATACCTTCTGTTATAAACACCGCCAATCCTTTGTCGCTTTGCTGCCAGAACATCGGCTTATCCAGTAACTCTCTGGCCTCTTTCAACAGTACATGGTTCTTCGTATCGTTGTTGTGCTGTTCTGCCAGTTTATCCTCTACCTTTTTCAATGCATTCTTAAACCGGATGGGATCTTGTTGTATCTCTTCGCCCATCATATGGGTCGGAATGTAGATGGAAATACAGGGGTTTTGGTTTACTCCAGCTAAATCCAGGATTGTTTGGCGTGTAATCATACGTACCTCCACATAGAGTTAATATTTACCTGCTTGATACAAGAACAATTATTAAAAAAGCAAGATTCAGACTTTATATGTTTATGTCGACGTCTAATAGGTAAAAGGCAAAGCATAGTGTAGCATAAGCTAACGTGTAGAATTAGTATCGCTGTCCGTGGTCCGTGGTCCATTGCAGGTATATGGAACAACAAACAACTAACCACGGACCACGGACAGTCATAACCAATAAAAGCGCCAAATACACGCTATGCACCGTGCTCTTTGCCCTCTGCTATTTATACCTAAACCTGTAGGTACAGATCCCATTATGATATGTTATCCCTCTTTAGTACATTTTTTGTGATGACGGTTATAATTTAACGATTCTGTTCCATGAGCCTGGTGATAATACTTCTATTTTCGGCAGCCATACTGGTATCGTCCTACTTCTATTACGGAAGATATGTTTCGCGAATGCTGGATATTGACGACAACCGCGCCACACCTGCCCACACCCTGAAAGATGATGTGGACTATGTTCCCAGTAAAACGCCCGTGGTTTTGGGCCACCATTTCGCCTCCATTGCCGGAGCCGGACCCATTGTAGGACCTGTAATTGCTGTGGCCTTTGGATGGGTTCCCGCCCTCATCTGGATTATACTCGGGGGTATTTTTATGGGCGCCGTACACGATCTCACCTCTATGGTGGCTTCCCTGCGCCATCAGGGTAAAACCATCGGAGAGGTTATCAGTCATTACATCGGGGATCTGGGTAAAAAGCTGTTCCTCATATTTAGCTTTGCCACCCTGGTGCTGGTTATAGCCGTCTTTGCCGATATTGTTGCCAAAACCTTTACTTCAGTGCCGGCAGCCGCTACGGCATCATCGGCTTTCATCTTCCTTGCACTGCTATTCGGATTGTTTATTTTCAGAACACGAATTCCTTTCTGGCTCAGCTCTGTCGCGGGCGTGGTACTGATGTATAGTTTTGTCGTACTGGGTGATATATTTCCCCTGCAACTCAGCTACACTACCTGGATGATCATACTATTCATCTACATTTTTGCCGCATCCGTAAGCCCGGTCTGGGCTCTGCTGCAGCCGCGCGACTACCTTAACTCTTTTCTGCTGTACGGAATGATGATGCTGGGGCTGGCCGGCGTATTTGTAGCAAACCCGTCGATAGAGATGGAATCGTCTGTTTCTTTCCACGTTGAGTCGCTCGGTTACCTCTTTCCCGTTTTGTTTGTTACCGTTGCCTGCGGGGCGCTATCGGGTTTCCACTCGCTGGTGGCATCGGGCACCACTTCCAAGCAGCTGGATAAAGAGTCGGACGCCGTAAAGGTAGGTTTTGGGGGAATGCTGCTCGAATCGTTCCTGGCTGTGCTGGCCGTCGGCGCTGTCATCGTACTCTCTTCCGGCGACTACATGGCCCGGCTTACCGAAGCGGGTCCCGTCAGCCTCTTTTCAGAAGGCCTGGGCGGCATGATCGCCACTCTGGGCATTCCGCAAGAGCTGGCCGTTTCTTTTGTTGCACTCACCGTGTCGGCTTTTGCCCTCACGTCTCTGGACACCTGCACGCGACTTGCACGGCTTACGGTTCAGGAGTATATCGAAGACTATGACCGTGCCGGCCGGACCCACATAAACTTCAATAACCGTTATACGGCTACTATGTTCTCTCTTCTTATGGCAGCATTGCTGGTGGTTTCCGGCGGGTTTGCCGAGCTGTGGCCTATCTTTGGCTCGGCCAACCAGCTGCTGGGCGCTCTGGCCCTGTTGGCGGTTTCCGTATGGCTGATCAAAAAAGAAGTCAATCCTGTTTTTACGCTGGTTCCCATGGTATTCATGTTCGCCGTGACGCTCAGCTCTCTTTTTCTCTTCGCCTGGCAAAACTTTACCGAACTTAACTACATACTCGGAATAATCGCCACCCTTCTGTTTGCCCTGGCTGTCGTTCTCATCGTACTGGCAAAGAAGAGCCTGCACGGTTACGGAAAAGAAGAGATCCTCTCATCTAAGATAAAAGCCTGATTGGTTCACCCCTGAATCCCCTGAAGGGGACTTGTTCATTCTATGCCAAGTCCACACATAGAGCTAATTCCAAGGAAAGTATTGCCACATGGAATCGATTTTGGAAAGCGATACAAGCTACTAATTAAAGTCCCCTTCAGGGGATTTAGGGGTCGGCCAGGGATGTACCGATAAGAACGCTGTTCTTCTTGCTCACGACTCAGAACTATCACTTATTGCCCCATCGAACCCACCCCTTGTTCCCCTCCCCGGGAGGGGAGACTCCTCATCTCGTCCCGGTGCTCTGCTCCGGGACGCGGCGGGGTACTAAGGCTGCTCCGCTTCTCACTTCTGGCTTCTCGCTTTTTCCTGCCTTCTGCTTTTTGGGGAATTTAGGGGTATACACAAATCTCCAAAATTTTCTCTCCTTCCCACACATTCTGTTCATGATTTCGGGTTATTCTCACCTATCAGGTGGAAACATATGTTTAAAAATATCGTTTTACCCCTCTTATATGTTAATCTCTTGTCAGTGAGAAATGAACCTTTTAAAGAAATACATCCGAGAACCCGTTAACGGGCTTACTCATGGATTCGGCGCTCTTCTTGCCCTTGTCGGCCTGGGTTTTATGCTGTACGATTCACTGTACGATATGAACCGAACCATTGCATTTTCCATTTTCGGCGTCAGTATGGTCTTACTCTACACCTCCAGTTCGCTTTACCACTCGGTCCGGGCACAGGAGAAAACCCTGGAACTGCTCCGCAAGCTGGATCACAGCATGATCTATGTACTCATTGCGGGCAGTTATACCCCGGTATGTGTGCTGGCTCTGGAGAGCCCGTGGAAATGGATTCTATTAATTACGGTGTGGACGCTGGCTGTGGTGGGTGTGATTAAAAAATTTCTCTGGAAAGCGCCCCGCTGGATCTCTACCCTGATGTACCTCTCCATGGGGTGGCTGGCAGTTGTCATGTTTCCTGCATTATGGAACTCACTGCCGGGAGCGTTTCTGGGATGGATTATCATGGGCGGACTTGCCTATACCATAGGCGCCATCATCTATGGTTTTAAAAAGCCAGACCCTATACCCGAGTGGTTTGGCTTTCACGAAATCTGGCATTTGTTCGTTATGGCCGGAACATTTTCGCACTTCTGGGCTTTCTACCACTTTCTTACCTGATCTTTATCCGGGCTGTTGACTTATCCGCTGATTTCTCATTAATTCAGTAACATTTGACGGGATTTAACAATGAGCCATTTTATGAGGCGATTATTATTACTGTTAATGATACTTGGTTTAGGATTAACTCAATCTCAGGCTCAGTTTTATCCCACTCAATACCGTCCGCCCAACCTGGATTGGCAGCAATTATCCACCCCTCACTTTAAGATTTTATTCCCGCAGGGAGAAGACTCCGCCGCCTGGAAAACAGGCCGCATTCTCGAAAGCCACTACCACAACATCGCCCGGCTGACAGGCGGTACGCTTAAAAATTTTCCCATTATACTGACCAATTACAACGATTGGTCTAACGGTTTTGTCAGTCCCATCCATTTCCGTTCCGAAATGGATTTACCTCCTTTTAAAGGCAAAACCATCAATCCAAAATCGGGTGACTGGCTGAACGCAGTTGTGCCACACGAGCTGGTACACGCCCTGCAGTTTAATAACATGGGTAATTCCGGCTTCACCAAGATCGTAAGTCTCTTTTCGCCCGATCTGGCCCGGTCTATGCACAGCGCAATTCCGCTTGGCGTGCTGGAAGGCCTAGCCGTTTATTACGAAAGCGACCAGGTGACTCCCGGCGGAGGACGCGGTAATTATCCCTACTTCACCCATCAGTTTAACGCCGTCTTTGACAGCCCCCATCGATGGTCGATGGGGCAGCTGGTTCACATTTCCACCTATACCAGGCCGTATGACCGCCATTACATCGGCGGGTACGAGTTGACATCCTGGCTGCAGAAGCGCTACGGGCCGGATACGGCTGAGGATGCCATTAGCTTTTATGCCGATTATCCTTTTCTTGGCTACGGTATGGCACTGCGCCATGCAACAGGCAAATGGCCCGGACAACTTTATGACGAGTTTGAGGCCGATAAGCAAGACAGCCTCGATGCCCGCAACAGGCAGGCATTCTCCGATATCAAACCCCTGCCCGTACCATTTGAGGGAGCAGCCATCCGCAGGCCCAAATGGTTATCAGACTCCACGCTGGTTTTTCACGGCTCATTTTATAACGCCCGTAGCGGATTTTACCGATACAACCTGAACACACACGAGCATACGCGGCTCATAACCACCGGTATTGTACAGGATTTTGTATACGACCTGACATCGGATAAATCCAGACTCATATACAGCTACTACAAATCCAGCCCTATTTACACCAATACGTATCATGCGGAACTTGTTGAGCTGAACATTCCAGAACGATCGTCCCGGCAGTTATCCAGGGGCAACCGGCTGTATGGGCCTGTGTTCGCCGGTAACGGCTATCTGGCTCTGCAAACCGATGGTAACAGCGCAAACCGGCTGGTCCGGTTCACTCCGGATGGTGAACCCGAAGTAACCCCTGTAGCAACTGTGGAAGGGGTTAAACTCACACAGGTGGCCATCCATCCCAATGACAGGAACCGGCTGGCTGTTGTTGCGAACAGGGGAGGAGTTCAGGCGCTTTGGCTGTGCTCCATATCTGAGATGGAAGAAAAACTTACACAACGTCCCGACGTTTCATTTTCGGGGGGATCCGTTTTCGATCCCGTTTGGCATCCGGAGGGCGATCGTATTCTTTTTTCCTCAGATTATTCCGGTGCGCTGAATGTATATGAATATGACCTGAAGAATGGAGAAATAACTCAGCTTACCAACTCCAGGTATAACGCTTTGGAAGCATCGTACAGCCCTGACGGGGAGCGAATTGCTTTCGTTGTTCAAGAGGAGAACACTTATCTGCCGGCCCTGTTAAACAGGAGTGATTTTTATAACAAGTTAGTTCCTCGTTCGCTTTGGAACGCGGCCGACTTACAGGAGATGTCTAAGCAACCCGCTATAGCCGGTGATGGAGGCAAGCTATCTGAAGAGAAGTGGACTTCTTCATCCTACTCCTCTGGTATTTCCTGGCTGAAACCCCGCAGCGTTCTCCCTATCGTTGATGAGGCATCCAACCGGGATGTATATGAAATCGGGGTGTCTCTTCACAGTAATAATCTGTTACAGCAACAGTCTTATTCTGCCGCCTTAACATTTCTTCAAAACCGTGCCTGGTACGACATATCCTACCGAAACACCTCCTTTTTTCCCGGTTTTAAAGCCTCTGTTTACAGTGAGCCCGCCTATGTAACCCTGCCTTTTGCCACTGTTGCCGACACCGTGTTCCGTACAATGCTAAGAGAGGAACGAAGTATTTCCCTGTCGGTACCGGTTAATTACACATTCAACAGCAATGTCTTTTTCTCGTCTCTTTTTATTCAGCCCAACATCCGTCAATCGAACATACGCTTTTTTGAACTGGACCATTCCGGTGATGCCGCCTCCGATTTTGCCAACGTCAGTATAGCCAATCTTTACGGCTCCCTCAGCTACCGCCTGCAGCAAAATGTACGGGATGTCCAGCCTAATTCGGGAGTGTTTTTGTTTTCTGAAGCTGAACGTTACTTCTGGCCGTCTGGCTTAACCATCAGAACGATGAATGCGCAATTTCGCCGCTCTTTTGTCAACTCATACGCTTTTAGGGGAGGTGTGTATGCTTTTTTATCACCTCTTAGAAAATGGAACCAATCACTGCGTTTGGAACTGCGTTATCTCAACCAGAATAATGCTATTTTTGATAACCAGTTTTTAGTGTCTGATGGTTTTTCCGAGCCGGTATTCCCCTTTTCAGGAAAGCTGGTCAGCTTTGGCGCCAGATATACCATCCCTTTGGTTTACCCGGATAATGGCGGTTTTTTGCTTCCCGCATATGTAAGTAATGTGTATTTGGTAGCATTCTCGAACACCGTGGGCAGATACACACAGCCCGATTTCCTCTCTTCATCCCGCTCTGTGTTCGGTGCGGGGGTACGCGTTCAATTTCGTCTCTCAAACCTCGCTCTGGATCTAGGCATCGGCATCGGGTTTGAACCTTCCAGAAAAGAAACGAATATTTTTGTAGGGGATTTTTAGTGACTTCTTAAATTAATACATTACCGACGTTGTCTGGAATCAAATTAGTACCATGCGCTTTTATTTTTATATCACCGGATTATTGATCGCTGTACTTCTGTTGTTTATCTCCTGTTCAAAAGAAAAAGAAGGCGGGGGGGATAACTTCAGCCAGAGAAAGAGCCCTGTTGCCATTGCCACAGCCAAGCACGGAGATACCTATGTTAAAATCGTCTATGGCCAGCCATATAAACAAGGGCGGGAAATTTTTGGCCGCTTAGTTCCCTATAATGAAGTCTGGAGGACGGGAGCCAATGAAGCTACGGAACTCACCACAACAGGGCGCCTGATGTTCGGCGATAAAGAGCTTGCTCCGGGCACCTATACCCTTTTTACCATTCCGCGGGAAGAAACATGGACCGTCATTTTAAACAGCGAGCTGGGGCAGTGGGGCGCGTTTGAATACCATCCTTCTATGGATGTGTTGAGGATTGATGTTCCTGCTACACAAACAGGCCAGATAGCGGAAGCATTTACCATTCAGTTTGGAGAGATAACCAACGATACTTCCTCCATCATCATGCACTGGGATGATACAGAAGTTCATATACCTATATCCTTTCTTGGATCGCCCGGATCTGAAACGTAGTCTGGTTATTGTCAGCGATTATGTAGTCGGCCGGATATTCAATGAACAGAGCTGGATCTACATCTTAACAGAAGCCCTGAATGAGAGAATCTCATACTTTAGGGTTTAACCAGTTCCAACAACTCATCCGGTACTTCCAGCTCCATTCTTAGCAGCTGGGATGCGTGTGTTTTGCCCTGTGCATCCAGTTTAAGAGACACCGTGCCTCCTCCACCCAGACTTTTATGCAGTATAAAATTAAGCGCCCCTATGTTCGGCAACTCGTAGCGTTCTACCTCGCCTTTACAGATATGCTTCATGTGTTCTTTAACGACTTTCGTTGTCAGCGTTTCCTTCAAAAAGGGATAGATGTCGGGATGGCGGGCAATGATTCCTACGTTGCTTCCGTCTCCTTTGTCCCCGCTGCGTCCGTGCGCTATTTCAATCAGTTTAACCGTTGCCACGAATAACTCCTATTTCTATAATCTCTTCGCCCAGATCCCGGGATTTTTCCCGCACCTGGTCCACCGCATCAGGATCTGCAACGGCAACGAGGCCTATACCCAGGTTAAACGTAGCCTGCATATCATCTTCTGGCACGTTTCCCTGTTCCTGTATGAGTGTGAAAATAGCCGGCCTTTCCCAATCCCTCCAGCGTATTTCTGCCGATAAACCTTCCGGCAGTATGCGCCGCGTGTTTCCGGCAATTCCGCCACCTGTGATGTGAGAAAAGCCATGCACACCTTCTATCTCTTTAAGTGTTCTTATCACCGGCAGATAAGATTTATGCACTGCCAACAAGGCCTCTCCAATAGTGGTCCCGAGCTCATCCACATGGTCATGCACATCAAATTCCTCAAACAGTACTTTCCTGGCTAAAGAAAAACCGTTGGTATGCAGGCCGGTGCTTTTAAAACCAAGCAAAACGTCTCCCTTCCGGATGTTTGCGCCATCAATAATCTTTTTGCGGTCTACAATTCCTACAATAGTGCCGGCGAGGTCAAACTCACCCTCGTTGTAGATATCGGGCATCTCGGCGGTTTCTCCTCCCACCAGCGCCACACCATTTTCTTTACAGGCCAGAGCAAAACCTTTCACGACGTCGAAGCCCATCTCTTTTTCCAATTTACCTGTGGAAAAATAGTCGAGAAAAAAGAGGGGTTCCGCACCACAAACAGCGATGTCGTTTACACAGTGGTTAACCAGATCCTGGCCGACAGTATCGTAGCGATTCATCTTAAAAGCTACGATAAGCTTGGTACCTACCCCGTCTACGCTGCTTACAAAAACCGGATCCTCATATCCTGACAGATCGGGACGGAAGAAACCTCCAAATCCACCGATGTTCTGCAATACGGCCTTACTGTGGGTTTCCTGTACGATGGATTTGATGGATTCCACCATCTGTTCGCCGGCTTCAATATCTACACCGGAATCTTTGTATGTAATGCTTTTTTTGGTCATGCTACCAGTTCTTTTGCTCCTTCAGTGTTTGAATATGTGCGAGATGATGATTGCTGTGCCATGCGTAGTGCGCAATAAGTTTTCTGACAGTCCACGTTCCCGATTCAGGATGCTGGAACGTACGCTCTAACTGGCTGGAAGTGAGAGAGTGCAATAGTCGTCCCCAGCGTTTGTGCAATCCGTAGATGAGCTGCATGGAATCGTCCATTTTGTTGGAATAGTCTTCCAGTTCCGCCCATTTTTCCTGATCGTAGGTCTTGATAACGGGATTATCTTCCGTTAACGCCAGTTTAAGCCGGATATAGGCATTCAGGTGACTGTCGGCCAGATGATGAATAAGCTGAAGTACGGTCCATCCCCCTTCCCGGTAAGGTGTGTTAAGCTGGGCTTTAGACAGAGGATAGACAAGGTCGGATAAACGCCTGGGTAAAGTGGTTATGTCATTAATCCACTGGCCGGTCTCATTCTCAGCGGAAACGGTATCATATGAAAACTGGCCAATAGGATATTTTGGATTGTTCATGCGGTTAAGATCAGGTCTGAAAATTCGTCTCTCAATGGAATAAGAATATAGAAAGAAAGAAGCACCTTTTTAAGCTTTTTTTCTCCACATTATCCACCGTAAGGGTACTAATACAATAAATTTATATAATTTGTAGTACATAGTAGGTCATGTGGATATGTGGACAAGGAAATACCAAACATTAAAGAGAGCTGTGTGCTTATAATGTGGATTATATTGTTGATAAATGAATCATGTTTTTTATGGGTTTACTTTAATTGCTAAACAGTTATCCACAAGTGTAAGCTCGGGTATGAAAAACCCTGGATGTTATTGACACTAATTTTAGCGCTGATAAGTTGTGGAAAACATTATATAAATGTTGAATGCTGTGGAGAATTTTTGTTGTTTGTCCGACCCTGTAGCTAATTAAAAGTTTTCAACATAGTAATCCACATTGTTATTAACAGAAACAGATATGAAAGTTGTGCTTCAGCGTGTTAAAAATGCATCCGTAACCGTAAGGGAGAAACATACCGGTGCCATAGGGAAAGGACTTTTACTGCTTGTAGGTATTCATGAAGAAGATACAGATGAGGAGATGAAGTGGATGTGCAAAAAGATACTAAACCTCAGGATATTTGATGATGAAGAGGGGAAGATGAACTATTCCGTGAAAGATGTCGAGGGGGAATTAATGGTTGTTTCTCAATTCACGCTATATGGAGATGCCCGTAAGGGGAACCGCCCCAGCTACGTACAGGCAGCAAGGCCAGAGAAGGCGGAACAGCTGTACAACCGAATGATAGACTACCTGAAAGAAGGCACTGATTTGAAGGTAGAAACGGGTATATTTGGCGCACATATGGATGTCGCTTTATGCAATGACGGCCCGGTAACTATTATCCTGGAGAAATAATCAATGGCAGTAATTTTCCTTTTTATTGACGGAGTGGGCCTCGGGGAGGAGAGCCCGGTAAATCCGTTCACAAGAAACGAGTACAAAGGCTTTTCCATGATGAATGGAGGGGGGGTGCTTACAAAGAAGGCGGCGGAAATACGTAGTAGCCGACATGTTTTTAAAGCTGTAGACGCCACTCTTGGAGTAGAAGGGCTCCCGCAGAGCGGGACCGGACAGACATCGTTATTCACCGGAAAAAATGCTGCAAAAGAGATAGGCAAGCATTTCGGGCCGTTTCCACACTCGCGTATTAAATATATGCTCAGAGAGCAAAGTTTGTTCAACAAAGTACAGCGCATGGGGAGGAGCATCATGTTTATTAATGCCTACCCTGATATTTTTTTCCAAAAAGCCCGTGAAAGAAACAGATGGAGCTGTACCACTATAATGACAAAAAGTGCAGGCTTGCCTCTTAACCGGATAACAGATGTTAAAGAAGAAAGGGCCCTGACGGCTGAGCTTACGCAACAAAGCTGGAGGGAGATGCTGAATGAACAGGTACCTGTAATAACGCCGCAACAGGCCGCCGACCGCCTGCTGGATATATCGGAAGAAACAGACCTGGTTTTATTTGAATATTATTTAACCGACAAGGCAGGCCATTCAAAAGACTATGAGCGGGCAGCTGCTGTTTTATCGGTTTATGACCGTTTTCTGCAAAGGCTTATTGAGAGAAAACAGGAACAGACTACGCTGGTGCTCTGCAGTGATCACGGAAACGTGGAGGACCTGTCGACCAAAACCCACACCAGAAATGATGTTCCGTTATTTGTATCGGGGCCCGGAGCGGAAATATTTCACCGTGCTGAGAGCATTCTGGATGTTACCCCCGGCATTGTTGAAGTGTTGAAACAGTAGGTTTAGTGGATGCAGCTACTCTTTGAAGCGAATTATATCAGCGCGTACCGATACTTTAACTTTGGTATAGAGAAATAAATTCAGAATATCGGAATCATAACGAATATTGGTCAGCGCCAGGCTTTGCCCCTCCGGACTACCGTTTTCTTTTTCGTAGTTAGCCCACAGATTTTCTATAGCGTCCTTATAAAGCGCGTCGCTACCACTGACGCGAACCAGAGCTATGGTATTTGCAATCAAACCTGAAGGCGCATAGCTAAAACCCAGCAGATAACCGGATTCTGCCTCTCCTGAAACGTTAGTGGCTGCCACAACATAGTTAGACTCAGACAAAAGAACATTTGTTTGATTCGAGGCTATAAAGGCCCCTGAAGATGTACAGCCGGCCAGGAGTAAGACGCCAAGCGCCAGGGGAAGAGAAGTTCTGAGGGCCATGATATATGGAAGGTTAGTTGTTTTTAAAGAGTAAATATTGGTGCAAACGGTTTACGGTTTGCACCAATATCTCTATCTGTGTATTGATAAAAAAGTAAATAGTTTCAGCAGTTAGTTTAAGTATACGCTACCCGAGAGCGCTCTTTATTCGATTGAAGATCTCTTCAACCGAACCGACACCATCTATCTTTTTAACAAGATCCTGCTTTTCGTAATGTTTCTGAACGGGCATAGTTTCTTTCCAGTATACATCAAGGCGGGTCTTTACCTTTTCTTCAGTATCATCGGAACGGCCCTCGCCGCGGCTCAGAATCCGGCGGATTAATTCATCTTCAGGAACATCCAGCATCAGAAAGGCATCCAGAGAGGTTCCTTTTTCCGTTAAAAAATGATCAAAAGCTTCTGCCTGAGGAACCGTTCGGGGAAATCCATCCAAAATATACCCCTTATCATATTCAGGTTTCTTCAGCTCTTCCTCTACAAGTGCCACAACGGTTTCATCGGGTACCAGTTCACCGGCATCCAGGATGGATGAAACTTTTTTACCTAATTCCGTCTCGTTCTTTATGGCAGATCGGAAAATTTCTCCTGTAGAGAGATGCGGAACGTTGTATTCTTCTTTGATCAGGTTTGCCTGCGTCCCCTTACCCGCTCCCGGCGGACCAAAAATGATGATTCTCATGAATACCTAATAATTAGTTATGAATATCGGATTAAATGAAGTTTCTAAAATACCGTAAAACCGAAGTATATTCAACGACTGAAGGCAGTTAAGGGGGACTGGTCGTATTAATTCAACTAGATCTCACCTATCCGTCAGAAAGAGGTAAGACTGTAAACGGGCGGACGGATGAGATGCCGGGAGGATCTGCCTCCCCTAAACAACAGAGAATAAGAGTTGTTGAGAATGGGGATGGTTCACATATAGTAACATATTATTAAAGGAAATCTGCATAATATTCTTTTTTGAGTGCCCCCTCATAAAGTAATCTTGTAGCTGTAATCTTCTTTGATAATGCCTATTTTAGTTCCATGAAAACAACCGGATTCATAGCCAGGCGCTATCTCTTTTCGAAAAAACATATTTCTCTGATATCAACCCTGACGGGTATCAGCATAACAGGAGTTACCATAGGCACGGCTCTGCTGATCATTGTTCTGTCTGTTTTTAACGGTTTTTTTGATGTGATAAAGGGATTGCTGCTTGAAAACGATCCGGACATCCGAATCGAGTCGGCGCGTGGTAATTCTATTACGTTTCAGCACGATGTGCTGGAGCAGTTAAAAGAGATTCCTGAGGTGCGGGTTACAGCGCCCTTTATTGCAGATAAGGCATTGTTGACGTATGACCGGAAAGGAGACAGGGTGGTGACGGTCAAGGGAATCAATGCACAACAATACAAAGAGTTGAATAAGCTGGAACAGAACATTACCAGCGGATCGATAGATTTGGGAGTTAACAACAGAAAGCCGGGTGCGTTGGTTAGCGAACAGCTTATGGCCGACCTGGGCTTGCGTATTGGTGATGAGATTGTATTGCTCAGCGCAGATGGTATGAGAAAATCACTTACCCAGTTTTCTCTGCCCCGCTCTTACCGTTTTGAGATCAGGGGCGGCTATACCGCAACCCAGATAGTAGAAGGCTTTCCCGTTTACGTTGATCTGGAAGCGGCACAGCGGTTGTTCGAAATGCGGCAGGGGGTTTCGGGTATTGATATAGCGTTGGCAGACAGCGATCAGGCGGATGCGGTGAAAACTGAGATTGAAAGAAAATTCCCGGAACAGTTAACCGTTTCTACCTGGTACGATCTGCAAAAACCACTATACGATGTAATGTACCTGGAAAAATGGGGCTCCTATCTCATTTTGATGATTATTGTATTGGTTGCCGTGCTTAACATTGTGGGTTCCCTCACCATGATTGTCATTCAAAAGCATCGGGATATAGGGGTGTTGCTTACTATGGGTTATAAGCCGGCGGATATTAAAAAGATCTTTATGAAACAGGGACTCTATATAGGGCTGATCGGCTGTGGTATGGGCGGGGCTATCGGGCTGTTGCTGAGCTGGCTGCAACAGGAATACGGACTGATCAAGCTATCATCCGCTTTTATCATCGAAGCTTATCCATCCAGCATACAATTTTTTGATGTGAGTATTATACTGGCAGGGAGTTTACTGTTGTGCCTGGCGGCAAGCTGGTACCCCGCTGAAAGAGCCTCCAGGGTTGAACCTGCCGATGCGGTGCAGTATGAATAGAACGCGGATCGTTCGGATCCAGCGGATAAACGGTTTTTTTGCAACAGAGATTTAGATGAAGGATGGCTAGCTGATATAATGTGTATCAGGGATCACCAGCTCCGTCCGCTCTGACCGCGTCATCTTGTCTCAGGCCGATTTTTTTACACATTCGGGATAAATCTTTTTTTTCTTCTTCTGTAAGCACACTGAATTCTTTTTTAATATGCTGGAGGTGCTTGGGAAAAAATGATTTTATGAACGCTCTTCCTTTTTCGGTTAAATGAACAAGCATGGCGCGGCGGTCATCCGGATCCTGTTGACGCTCAACTAAATCGCACTTCTCCAGGTTGTCGATAACAAGCGTAATGTTTCCACCACTTTTGAGCAGTTTTTCAGCCAGTGATTTTTGATTGAGCGAGCCAAGATGGTAAAGGGCCTCCAGCACCCCGAACTGGCTTACCGTTAAACCTGCATCGGCAAGATGGCGGTTCAGGCGATAATTGATTGACTCCGTTGCACGCATAAGTTTGATGAATGCGTCTAATGTGCTTTTGTCCTCCTCGCTTCCCTGATAGTGTGTGCCCATAAAACTGCTTTTACATTAAATAAATTCAACCACAGCCAAATATAGCATAATTCTGTATGAATGTGTTGTTCACGGATTCCGGTATACCTTTTAACTACAATGTTTGGAAACAGGCAAATTCCCTTTCTAGGTACTTTATAGCTGCAGGCAGCAGCTTTGTACAGGCCGTAATGATGGTTGATTTTCAAGGCCTTGGTATGTTTTAGATGCGGCCCTGTAACTCTACCAGCTGTAGGGGCTGGCATTGCCTTTGTGCAGTTGACGGAAATCGTCATTATAAATGGTATCCTGCAGGGAGTTATACATGCGCATCCTTCTGGCAGAAAGCCGGAAATATTCTTGTTTTGAACCGGGATTCTGGATGTCAACTTCTGTGTTACAGATATGTACATCCCCACCGAAAAGAAAGTGAGTTCCGGCTTTACTTTATTAAGGTAGCGGAGTACATGAAATTTCGTAAACTATTCTTTTTCGCAACTGGTTCTTCTCACTTCTCACTTTTCACAATAGCGAAATTCCGTTTTCCAACTTTTAATGTAAATTCAGTACCCTCTTCAAAAGTAACAGTGTACCCTATGTCCGTAATTTTATTGTCGTCTACAGAGACGCCGCCCTGTTTCATCAGGCGTTTGGTTTCTCCATTGCTGGAAGTAAATTTTATGTCGGAAATGATATCTATTAACCGAACTTCCGATCCTCCCTGATAGGTGAACACAGGTGCATCGTCCGGCACTTCTTTTTTAATGACGGTCTGCTCAAAGTGCTCTCTTGCAGCCTTCGCTTCCGCTTCTCCGTGATAGATGCGTGTGATGGCCAGTGCCAGCTCGTGCTTTGTGTTGCGTGGATCTTCTTCGATTCTTTTTTTCATAGCAGGAAGCTCCTTAACGGGCAGATCCGTAAGAAGTTCGAACCAGGAGTAAATCAGGTCGTCAGGAATGGAGAGTACCTTGCCGTACATTTCGTTAGCGTCTTCGGTAATACCAATGTAGTTATCGTACGATTTCGACATCTTCAAATGGCCGTCCGTGCCTACCAACAAGGGCATCATCAGGGCAACCTGTGGCTCCTGTCCGTCATCTTTCTGCAGATCGCGACCTACCAGCAGATTAAATTTTTGATCAGTACCTCCAAGTTCCACGTCAGAACGCAGATGCACGGAGTCTTGTCCCTGAGCCAGTGGATATAGGAATTCGTGGAGGGAAATAGGTTCATTATTGTTGTACCGCTTAGAAAAATCCTCTCGCTCAATCATGCGGGCAACCGTAAGCCTGGACGTCAGCCTGATCACGTCCTCAAAATTCATTTTCGCCAGCCATTCTGAATTATAGACAATAGTAGTGGCGTCAGGGTCGAGGATTTTAGTTGCCTGCTCCAGATACGTTTTCGCATTTTCGTTGATTTCTTCCCGGGTGAGCGGAGGCCGTGTTTTATTTTGTCCTGTCGGATCGCCTATAAGGGCGGTAAAGTCGCCGATAATGAGAATAGCTTCATGGCCCAGATCCTGAAACTGGCGCAACTTACGAAGGATGACCGAGTGCCCAAGGTGTAAATCCGGGCGGGTAGGATCGCAACCCAGCTTAATTCTCAGGGGTCTATTCTCTTTTTTAGATTTTTTTAGTTTTTCTACGAGTTCGTCTTCAGGTACTATCTCGGTGGTTCCTCGGCGAATAACTTCCAGTTGTTGCTCAACAGGTAAAAAAGGCATTGTTATGTTTTATGATTTGGTTTATTTAGTTGCGTCAGATAACCGGGCCAGAAGCAGAATATGGGAAGTGTAGCGATTTTCCTCCAGCCTCCGACCCCCTAATTCGATATGGGAAAATTCTGAATGGGATTGTACTGATTCAGCGTTTCTCTGGTTGTATCAGAGAAATCTGCAGCACCCGGATATAGAGCTGCAACAGTATTATATGCCCAGGGGGCAAGGCAAATAATATAGGGATACAGCAGAGAGTCTTCACGCGACTGTTGTGAAGGGAGGCTGAAACCGGCAAGTATGAGCAGAAAGGCACTCACAACGATACCGCTTTTTAACCCGCCGAAAGCCAAACCCGATATACGATTAATAAAATTCAGGTTTATAGATTCTAAAAACTTTTTGCTCAGGAAAGCAAGGGCATGTACCGCCACCAGGGTCCCGATAAAAATAAGAGCTCCGGAAATAAAGGGAATATACCCCGCATTTTCAGTAAAAAAAGGGCGAAGAAGAGAGCCCGCTTCATCCATATACCTGAAGGTAAAAAAGACAGCCAGAATAATTCCTGCTATACTCAACACTTCTTTGATGATGCCATTTACAAAACCCCGATAACAAAAAAAAAGAATAGGAAGGAAGATGAGAAGGTCCAGAAGGTTCATAGCGGGAATATCAAGAGAGCTCTTCTTTAACCACTTTACTGATCAGCGATCCATCAGCCTGCCCTTTGAGCTCTTTCATCATCACACCCATAACCTTACCCATGTCGGCTACGCTTCCGGCTCCCAGCTCTTTAATTTTCTTTTGAGCAATATCACGGATTTCCTCTTCCGAAAGCATCTCCGGCAAGTACGACTCAATGATCTTCAGCTCCTTTTCCTCATTTTCAACAAGATCATCACGGCCACCGCTGCCGAACTGTTCAATGGATTCTTTGCGTTGTTTGGCCGCTTTCATAACCACTTCCACAACCTGCTCATTGCTCAGCGTGGCTTCGCCGCCCTTCCGCTCACTTATTTCTCTCTCCTGAAGCTTGGCTTTAAGAGAACGGAGAACGCGCAGCTTATCCTGATCCTTGTCTTTCATAGCCTGCTTAAGGTCGGCCATGATTTGGTCTTTCAGAGCCATTGGAATATATGTTAGGTTAGGAGCGTCTTTTTTGTTAACTGCGGTATCGCTAAAGCAGGGACATTAGTCAAACTAAAACAGGATGTGCCGGGGACACCTTTTTGTCCCAAGCACAAATCATCGACGGAATCAGGCTAATCCGCCTAATCTGTGGCCGGAAAGGTTCCCTCCGGACATGCGTATGCAACCATGCACAGAAGTATCGAAGCCTAAGACTTATTATTCTTGATAAAATCCTGTACGTTGTCCTGGTCAATCATTGCCTCTTTAAAAGCAAACTTGCGATCTGTAGACTTTACAGAGATAATTACCTTTGCCATGCGCCGGTGAGTTCCTTTTTGCTGCAAAGCATCTTCACCAAAAGTTTGTTTCTTAGCCATAATTCGGATCTGTTTTATTTTATTTCTTTGTGAATGGTATGCTTGCGAAGTACCGGATTATACTTACTTAGCTCGATTCGGTCAGGTGTATTTTTTCGGTTCTTGGTTGTAACATACCGCGACGAGCCCGGTTTCTCTGTGCATTCTAAAATTACTTGTATTCTGTTTCCTTTTGCCATAGTTCTTTGTGTTTTACCACTAAAACACAAAAAGCACCAAACATTTGTGTTTTTAGTGTTTTTGTGGTTAAAATTATACGTCTTTTAAAAGAGTTCCTTTAGCTTTCGCAGCTTTCAGAACGGCACTTATACCTTTTTTATTGATAGTGCGAAGCGTATTAGCGGATACTTTTAAGGTAACCCACCTGTCTTCTTCAGGTATATAAAACCGCTTCGTTTGCAGATTCTGATGAAAGCGACGCTTCGTTTTATTATTGGCTTTAGAGGATCTGTACCCGTTCATCGGGCCCTTTCCTGTTATATCATCTTTACGTGCCATGATTGTGCGATAAGGATCGTAGTTTCGGTTTCAGGGATAGACCGGAAAAATAGGCTTATTACCTAAAAGTATCAATACTTCTTTTATAACTGATAATACCCCGCTTTCCTCTCCTGATCCGGATACTTTTTGTGTGTATGGCACGTTACTTATACGAGCTTAAAATTCATTGTGAGGGCACATCTCCACTTTGGCAGCAAATACCATTACTTCCTTTGATTTTGCCTATTTATAAGGTATTTTCAGGCGTCCTAAAGATAATTCTTAATATTAGTCACTTCTTTTATTTATGACGGATAAATCAGGTTCGGATTATAAGGCGGAAAATATACAAGTTTTAGAGGGTCTGGAGGCCGTTAGAAAACGCCCCGCTATGTATATAGGTGATACGGGACAGCGTGGGCTTCATCATCTTATTAACGAAGTTGTAGACAACTCAATCGATGAAGCCTTGGCCGGCTACTGCGATCAGATCGAGGTCATTATTAATCAGGACGGTTCTATGACCATCTCCGACAACGGCCGGGGCATCCCTGTGGATGAACACCCGAAGATCAGACTTCCGGCTGTCGAAGTGGTGTTGACCAAGCTCCACGCGGGGGGTAAGTTTGACAAAAATACATACAAAGTCTCGGGCGGACTGCACGGCGTGGGCGTCAGCTGTGTCAATGCGCTTTCCTCAAACTTCTATGCTGAGATACACCGGGACGGCCAGATTCACGTCATGGAGTTTGAAAAAGGAAAGACGGTTCAACCTCTCAAGGTAAAGGGCAAAACCCAAAAAACAGGTACCCTGATCACCTTTAAACCCGACCCCGGTATCTTTACTCAAACCACCGAGTTCAAGTTCGACATTATTGCCGAGCGTATGCGGGAATTGGCATTCCTGAACCCTGAAATTTCCATTATTCTGCGTGATGAACGCGAGGAGGAGGATGAACTTAAAGAGGTAACTTTTCACTATAAGGGCGGGGTTAAGGATTTTGTGGTATATCTGGATGAGAACAGAGAACCGCTGATGAGCGAGCCCATCTATATATCCGGAGAGGTGGAAAGAATTCCTGTTGAGCTTGCTATAAGCTACAGTAACTCGTATTCCGAAAACGTCCACTCCTATGTCAACAATATCAATACGCGCGAAGGCGGTACGCACATTTCGGGATTTCGCCGGGCCCTTACCCGCTCCCTGAAAAATTATGCCGACCGAAATAAGCTGCTGAAGTCTGACATAGCTATTTCGGGAGAAGATTTTCGAGAGGGTATGACAGCTGTATTAAGCGTTAAGGTTCCCGAACCTCAGTTTGAAGGGCAAACAAAGACCAAGCTGGGTAACTCTGAGGTTCAAAGCGCAGTAGAAATCATTGTTTATGAGAAACTGAATGAATACCTGGAACAGAACCCCAAGACCGCCAGAAAAATTCTCGATAAAGTTTTCCTGGCTGCGGAAGCACGCGAGGCCGCCAGAAAAGCACGGCAGTTAATTCAGCGGAAAAGTGCAATGAGTGGAGGAGGGCTGCCCGGCAAACTGGCCGACTGCTCCAGCAAAGATCCCGAACAAAGTGAACTGTATCTTGTAGAGGGCGACTCTGCAGGAGGCTCGGCTAAAATGGGACGCAACCGTAAGTTTCAGGCCATTCTTCCGCTACGGGGAAAGATCCTGAATGTGGAGAAAGCCAAGATCAATCGTATACTGGAAAATAATGAAATTCAGGCTATGATAACGGCTCTGGGTGCCGGTGTGGGGCATGCGGAAGAAGACTTTGAACTGGAAGACCTCAGATATCATAAGATCATTATCATGACCGATGCCGATGTGGACGGGTCTCACATCCGCACATTGCTACTGACTTTCTTCTATCGCTATATGAAGCCGCTTATCGAAAACGGGCATGTATATATTGCCACCCCGCCACTGTACCGCATCTCTTACACACGTGATAATATTGAATATGCGTGGGATGACGAGACGCGTGACCGCATTTTAGCAAAACTCAGAAAATCTAATAAGAAATTCGATGTTTCCCGGTACAAAGGCCTGGGTGAGATGAATCCCGAACAGCTGTGGGAAACGACGATGGATCCCGAAACCCGGACGCTTCAACAGGTAACGGTTGAAAGTGCTGCCGGGGCAGATAAAATATTTTCAACTCTTATGGGTGGGGATGTGGAACCTCGCCGGGATTTCATCGAACGAAACGCAAAGTATGCAACCCTGGATATTTAGACTCACGGGTGTAGTGTAATCCACAGGGATGCGATTAATCGCGTCCCTGCCGTGCGTTTATGATTTTTTTCACATTTAAAAACAAATTCAACAGCAAACCTGATTCATGCCCAGAGAAAAGATTATACCTATTACAATAGAAGATGAGATGCAATCGTCGTACATCGATTATTCGATGTCGGTTATTGTATCTCGTGCATTACCTGATGTTCGTGATGGCTTGAAACCGGTACACCGACGGATTCTGTACGGTATGAACGAACTCGGTATGCTCCACAACCGAAACTATAAAAAGAGCGCCCGTATAGTCGGTGAGGTTCTCGGTAAATACCACCCCCACGGTGATTCTGCCGTTTACGATTCTATTGTGCGTATGGTTCAGGATTTCTCTTTGAGGTATCCGCTGGTAGATGGACAAGGTAACTTCGGGTCCGTCGACGGAGATTCAGCCGCTGCTATGCGATATACAGAAGTTCGCATGCAGCGCATAGTGGAAGAGATGTTGACGGATATCAATAAAGAGACGGTCGACTATCAAACCAATTTTGATGATACGTTACAGGAGCCTACGGTTCTGCCGGCCATGCTGCCCAACCTTTTGCTGAACGGAGCATCCGGTATTGCGGTCGGTATGGCCACCAATATGCCGCCTCACAATATTTCTGAGGTCATCAACGGCCTGATAGCTTATATCGAAGATCCGGAAATCGATATCAAGGGTCTGATGGAGCACATTACAGCTCCCGATTTTCCAACGGGTGGTATCATTTACGGTTATGAGGGGGTAAAAGAGGCCTACGCCACGGGGAGGGGAAAAATCACCATGCGTGCCAGGGCTACCACGGAGGAACTTCCCGGCAACAGAGAGCAAATCATTATTACCGAGATTCCTTATCAGGTAAACAAAAAAACACTTATTGAGAAAATTGCCTCCCTGATACAGACGGATAAAATCCAGGAAATAGCTGAAATTCGTGATGAATCCGACCGGGATGGAATGCGGATTGTTGTTGTACTTAAGCGCAATGCCAATCCAGGTATTGTACTCAATCAGCTGTATAAGTATACACAGATGCAGCAGACTTTTGGAGTGATTAACCTGGCCCTGGTGAAAGGACGGCCAAAGGTTATGTCGCTCAAAGAGTTAATCTACCATTATGTAGAGCATCGCGTAGAGGTAATTATACGGCGAACGATTTATGATCTGGATCAGGCTGAAGCCCGGGCCCACATCCTGGAAGGCCTGAAGATTGCTCTGGACAACCTGGATGAAGTGATCAAAACCATCCGGGCTGCGAAAAATCCGCAAGAAGCGAATGTTGAGCTGCGTAGAAAATTCGCATTGACCGATATCCAGGCTAAAGCCATTCTGGATATGCGCCTGCAAAAACTAACCGGGCTGGAGCGCGAGAAGATCGATCTGGAGTACAGCGAAATAGTGGATAAAATTGCTGAATATCGCCTTATTCTTTCCAACCGTGACAGACAAACAGAGATCATCAAAGAAGAACTGCTGGAATTGAAAGACCGGTATGGTGATGAAAGGCGTACCGAGATTATGTACTCTGCGGAAGACTTTAATATAGAGGACATAATTGCGGATGAAGATGTCGTAGTTACCATTTCCAATAAAGGATTCATCAAGCGTATGCCTGTTGATGCATACAGGAGGCAGAAACGTGGCGGCAAAGGGATGAAGGGCACTACCACTAAAGACGAGGAGTATGTAGAGCATCTTTTTACGGCTTCCAATCACAACTATATTCTCTTCTTCACCGAAAAGGGCCAGTGTTACTGGCTCCGCGTCTATGAGATACCGGAAGGTTCGCGACTGTCGCGAGGCCGGGCAATCGTGAATCTGATAGATATAGACAATGAAGACCGGGTTAAAACCTTTGTTCCTGTCCAGACACTAGAAGATGAGGAGTACATTAACAACCACTATATCATCATGGCTACCAAAGAAGGACAGGTTAAGAAGACGGCGCTCGAGGCTTACAGCAGGCCCCGGCGCGACGGGATCATCGCCATTAATATTAAGGAAGGAGATTCTCTGTTGGGGGCGGCGCTGACTGATGGAGACAGCAACATCATCCTGGCCAACAGAAAGGGACGAGCCATCCGTTTCAGTGAAAACGATGTCCGCGATATGGGCCGCAATACCTCAGGCGTACGGGGTATGAGCCTGAATAGTAATGACGAGCTTGTGGATATGGTGGTCATTAAAGACAGCCAGGACGCTACTCTGCTTGCTATTTCTGAGAATGGTTACGGAAAGCGCTCGCTGGTAGAAGATTACCGGGAGCAGAGCCGGGGAGGAAAAGGAGTGATCACGCTAAAGGTGACAAAAAAGACGGGTGAGCTGATCGCTCTGAAGGAAGTATCGGATAGCGATGACCTGATGGTGATTACGGAAAGCGGAAAGGTTATCCGTATGAATTGTGGTGGTATTCGTACCATGGGCCGCAATACACAGGGCGTACGTCTTATGCGCCTGGATGACGCGGACCGCATCGCTGCCGTAACACGCGTTGTGAACGATGAGGACGAAGAAGAAGAAGTGTAGAAATCTGTTAGCTTTTATTTTAACCTAACTCTGACGGGATTTGGAATCCTGTCAGAGTCTTTTTAGAGATCCACTTCCTGACAGAGAACCTGCCTGTTTGCTCAGACTCCCGAAGGCTCTCCTTTTGTTGGCTGAGTAATCAGTTGTGAAGGCCATACCCGTTCAAACCTGATTCCGGCCGTGCGGTGGGCCATGCGAACAGATTCTGCATCGGCGGCCTCGAAGATACATATTAATCGCAGCCGGTCGTTCGACAGATAGCTGTGTACCCACCGGGCCTGATAGTGATCCAGACAAGGGCTGAGATCGCTAAACAAATGATCTATTTTTTCATCTGTAAGCGGTCGCGTGAACGTTTTTTCAACTACCTGATACGGCATGATGCAACCTCTTTCTGATTAGTAATGTACTTTTAATATCGGTTCTTTGAATAGGATACATGGGAATTTTGTTGTTCTCAAAATCTTTTCTCCTTTGCGTACGGTTGCCGGTTTTCTGCCGGGCGTGGGCTTATTGCGCGTTGTTATAAACAATGGAGACAAAGGAGACACTGGAAATAAGAGGCGAAAACCGACTCAGGCCGATTTCACCTGAAGGTTAACTAACAATAGCTATTGCAGGCTTTAGGTTGACTCCATTATTTAATGAATCGCGTACGGGAGAATAGTGGAATCCTTTCTGCGCAGTAACCCTCTCGCCTTTAGGATGTGCTCTTAGCGCTTCTGCCCGTTCATTCAGGACAGTTACGTTATACCCGTTTATAAAAGCTTGTCTTACCGCACTTTCCATGACTTTCGGTTTTGTGGCTGGAATTTGATTGCTTTGTTTCTATAATTTTTTTAGGGATACAAAGGTACAGGCCATCCACCAAAAGCACCGTGGTGATCGGAGATGAAGAGGAGCTCTTCTCTATCGCAGAAAGCGTAAACCAGGCGTCGTTATAGTTGGTGTTGACCGGCAGGCCGGCATTTCGGGAAGACAGCCCGTTGCCTTTTATTTTCTAGCTTATAGTTTCCGGCTCTATATTTTGATTTACATGAAAGAAATTATCCGGATCGTATTTAGCTTTGATTCGTTGCAGTTTTTGGTAGTTATCACCATAGGTCGATCGGATGCGGTCTTGTCCTTCTTCCATCATAAAGTTGATATATGCGCCGCCAAGCGTATGTGGATGCAGAGCTTCCCAATAGTCGCGGGCCCATTTCCTGATCGTTTCACTGTTGGACGGATCGCGATCAACACCTACAATGACCATAGACCAGTTGGCATCGCGTTTATTCCAGGCGGTTTCATCTTCATTCACACTATGTACGGCGCCGTTAACAGGGTAAAGGTGCATGGTTGACTGAGCTGTGGGTACCTCAGCGAAACGGCGGTGTTCTTCGATCGCTTCGTCCGTCAGCTCACGTACAAAATCACCTTTCCAATACCACTGATCACCAGGCGGGTAAAGCCCATTAAACATACTCTGCAGGGCCGGATAGGGCATGGAGCCCGTAAATTCAAAAATAGGACTGGCAACTTCCCGGGCTTCCTGTATGATATCTTTGAACTGCTCTTCGGTGCCGGTATAGCACCACATCAACCCGCATACCTTCTGACCCTGAACAAACTCGGGAAAGGGAGGGGCTGACGGAACTTCAGCAACCAGGTAGAAGGTGCCGATCTCTTCAGGCGCTTCGGGCAGCCATTCGCGGTACCACCGCATGGTTGGCTCAAGTTGATCAAGAGGCCAGAACATCGGTCCGGCAATTACGGTATCTACCGGATGCAAACGATATTCAAACGCGGTGACTACGCCGAAGTTACCGCCTCCACCGCGAAGAGCCCAGAACAAATCGGGGTTTTCGTCTTCATTGGCGTGTACGAAACGGCCATCGGCCAGCACCACGTCTGCACTGATCAGATTATCTACGGTAAGGCCGTATTTGCGGGTCAGGTAGCCGTGTCCTCCTCCCAGGGTGAGCCCGCCGACGCCTGTGGTAGAAATTATTCCGCTCACAGCGGCCAGCCCAAAAGCATGGGCGGCATGGTCTACATCACCCCAGGTGCAACCCGGCTCAACACGGGCGGTTCTTGCTTCAGGATCTACTTGTATCCCTTTCATCGCTGAGAGATCAATAACCAGCCCGTCATCTATCGAACTCAGCCCCGGACCGTTGTGTCCTCCACTGCGTATGGCCGTTTCCAGATTATGATCGCGCCCGAAGTTAACCGCGGTAATCACATCGGCCACGTCTGCGCACCTGATAATGCATTGCGGATGCTTGTCTATCATCCCGTTATATAATTGGCGCGCCTCTTCGTAGCCGGAGTCACCCGGCCGGATGAATTCACCCCGTAGGGTCCCCTGCAGCTGTTGCACTGTTTGTTCATCAAGCGCTGGCGCATTTACTGTTGTATAAGATTCATTTCCATCCATGACGACTATATTTTGGTATTATGGTTATTTTAAGTCTGCCTCAAACCTGTATTATCAGGCATGCAAGGTCGTATTGATCGTAACCTGTACCGGACAGATTACCGGTAATTTAAAAGGGAGGTGTTGTAGCCAGCGTTGTAGTCAGCGTTTAAATTTCTATTCCGGAAAGAAGGGCTGCTTTTTCTAACGCCTCTGAAGCGCGGTTGGACAGAAGGGATGGGTTTTTCAACTGCTTTCTGTGAGGAGAGAGAACTTCATGAATGCTGTCGGTCGTGCCCTCCTCCAATGATATTTGAATGAGCAGAGAACACGCCAGGGCTATTTCGCTGAAGCGCCCTACACATGAGGCGGCATCGAGCGCTTCTTTTGCTCTGTTGCGGGCGGTTTGATAAACGGCTAAGCTGAGATCATGTTCTGCCGCCATAATCTGGAGATAGGCAATCATCCACTTACTGTCTAGCCGCCGCAGGATACCGAGTTGTTGGTCCAGCATTTCGGAAGCGTCTGTTTTCCCTGTGCGGCAGAGTGCAAGTGCCTGCAGTGCTTTTGCAAAAGGAGTTTCACTTCCCTCACCCATGTTCAGAGCCACAGGCATTAATTGGCCGCAGTATCTGAGTGCTTCGGACGGACGGTTTCGTTCCATTTCCACCATTGGGAACCGCTGCAGGTTATAGCATTCCCACCAGTGATCTTCCTCTTCCCGACGAATACGCTCCAGAGACTGATTGTAGAGCCCGATTGCCTGGTCATACTGCCCCCGGTGATGCTTTACTAAAGCCAGGGCCATGTGGATTTCATAAATCTTATTCTCAAGATCCATTTCTAAAGCCAGGTCTTCTGCTTCCTTAGCCAGTGCTTCCGCGCGATCGATCTTTTGGTCAAGCATCCCGTAACATTTGGCCGTATCTGCCAGGGCATGAATCATAGTAATCGGTTCGGATAAGCGTCCCGCCTCTTCGGCTTTTATATTTCGGCGGAGTGCGTTTTGGAAATCCCCCTGCTGGTAATAAAGGTTAGAGATGAGAAACAGGCCTTTATGGACCACCTCATTTAACCTGGCTTCGCGCGCGTCGCCTATGGATGCCTTTATTTTTTCCATCAGATCTTCTTTTCTAAACGAGACCATACCGGGATGTACGTACAGCTCCAGAAACTTTATTCTCAGAGATAGTTCGTGCTTTTGAGATAGCCTCTCAAGATGCGTCATCCCTTTTTTTATAAACGCCTCAGCCTCTTTAAATGCAAAGACTTCCATTGATTTACGGGCGGCACTGAGACATGCATGAACGATGAGTTTGCTATCTTCTGCTTCCCCGGCATGATGCAGCAACGCTACATAAGCGTGCTTGCTCTGTTCATCCTCCATCAGGGTTTGAGCAATACGCTGATGAATCACTTTTCTTCGGGGCGCTGAGATATTCTGATAAGCGACATTTTGTACCAAATGGTGTACAAAGCTATAGTTTTCAGCGGAATCTGTTTTGATAATGTTAAAGCGCTCCAACATTTCAACAGACGCCAGCAGGTGATGCAGGGGGATTTCCGAAGCGCGGCAGAGGAGGTCAAGCCTTATATCATGGCCCCACACAGCCATCCAGTTGAGTATGCTTTTTGTCTTAGAGTCTAGTATGGCAAGCCTTTCCTGAATAAGGCTGTGCAGCGAGGTCGGCGTGCCCGGTGATCCACCTGACTGTAGAGCATAAGCCATTTCCATGGCAAAAAGAGGATTCCCCTTACTGTCCACATATATCGGTTCCGCATTAAGACTTGGGTCGATCGTTTTTATCAGGTCCAGCGTTTCTGCTTTGGTAAGTTGGTTCAGCTTTATTTCGGTTAATTGCTTCTCGCGGCGGTGAGCATTGATCAGCCAGAAGGCGCGCGTGTTTGCTTCCAGTTCAGGCGGCCTGGCACTGCAGAAAATCAGGATGTCTGAATTCGCCGTTTCCCTGCTTATGAAATTCAGAAGGGCTATAGATGGATCATCAAACCAATGGAGATTGTCGAAGAGAACAGCTATGGGTTTGGAACCAGAACTAAACAGATGTAACGCTTCCAAAACGGCGGCAAACAGGCTGTTGCGGTCACCTTCGGCCGGTTCGGATGGTGCGCCGGGCATAAGAGGTGTGATATATTTCCAGATGGATTCAGGAATGGTATTGGTCTTTATCATATGCAACACGTTCGCCCAGGGAGCATATGGACGGTTCATTTGTAAATAATTGGCCTCCCCCCACAGAACCTCGCCACCCGCTTTTTGTATTTGTCTGCCTGTGTGTCTGAGCATATGGGTTTTTCCAATGCCTGGCTCTCCCGATAGCAAAACCAAATTGGATACGGCCTTTTTCTGTGCCTCAGCTATAATCTGCCCTATAGTTGCCTGCTCTTCAACCCTGCCGATAAGAGGAGCGGCTGTTTCAAGTGTATCTTCCTTTTTATTCTTGCTGTAAGGTATTAATTTAATTAATGATAGGCGAGCCTTTTCCAGCGCAGGAGAGGGCTCGGCGGCCAGTTCCTCTTTCAGAATTTTCTTGCAGTGATTATACTGCTTTAGGGCTTTTTTTGTATCTCCGCACTTTCCAAGCAACTCAATTAATCTTATATGCGCCTGTTCGTCATAGGGGTCGAGTTGCAGAAGCTGGCGGGTATAGTGAATAGCTTTTTCAGGATTATTCGGAATGCGTGTACACAGCGTGGTAAACAGGTGGTGTTGAATACGGTTAAGCCTTTCACGCTGGCTATCCAGCCAGGTGCTAAAACGGTAAGCTTCTGTTATTTCACAATCTTCGAGGAAGTCGCCCCTGAATAATGTAACAGCATCCTCTAACCGGTCAAGGGAGTACCGCTCTGTATCGAGCCTGTCTATCGACTGCACCTGGTAAACGTCTACTTCCGACTTCCCGGGAATAAACTGAACAAAATCTCCGATGGTGAGGATGTGATCGGACTCCCGCTCACCAAGCAGATTCCTTATTTTACTCAGACTCCATCGCAGTGAGGCTCGCGGGTCGGCCGTATGTTCCCATAACAAATCACAAAGATGCTTTCGTGAATGTTGTTTGGCTGTGGTTATCAGATATCCCAGAAGAGCCCGCGTTTTCCGGGAAGGTGGAAATTCCACTAGTTTGCCATCCCGCATTATTTCCATCGGGCATAGCAATTTAATATGGAGGCCTTTGTATGGCACAATACTATGAATAGGTTATGTGAATATAATGTTACCCTTATTTAGTTTTGGTTTAAATTTATAGCAATGTGAAGAACCATTATATATAGTTAAAGACAAGGTAATTATTACTATAACATGTCCTTCATGGTTTCAAGAAGTTCATTTCTTTTTTCGATCAATTTAGATGGCCCAACTATTTTAACATCTCTTGGAAATTGAAGGAGCCATTCGTTGATAAAGTCCAGATTATCAAAGAAAAACTCTACCTTAAAAAAATTGGCGTTTTCTTTGTTTTTGCTAAAAATCTTAGCCGGTATATTCGCCTCAAATCGCGCCAAAGCCGACTCAGATACCTCTACCACTATTTTGTCTGAGCGCTCGTTAGAACGGAAAATAAGGGCCTCTGCGTCGATTTCTCTGGAGGCTTCAAACTTCTCCTCTAAAATGCGGATCTCAGACATCCGGTCAAGCACAAAATTTCGAACATCCGCTCTTTTGTGGGAATAGCCGATGACGTTCCAATGGTCGCGGTAAAAAACGATAAGGTAGGGGTCGATTTTCCGGTCGGTGATTTTCTCATCTGCCTTACTTCGGTATTGAAACTGAATACTTTTATTCTGAGAGATGGCGCTGCTGATGAGATACCAGTTACCCCCGTCTTTTTTTTCCACACCGAAGTTCAGGTAAGGATCTACGACGGTTCGCTCTTCAAGAGACTCCATAAATTCACGAAGCTCTTTCGGCAGCACCTCTTTGATTTTGAGCTCAACGCCTTTGGCATCTTCAACCAGCGTTTTGTCTACCTGAGATTTCACAAAATTAAGTCCAACCATAATAGTGGCCAGTTCTTTAGAAGTAAACATCAGCGGCGGGATCTTGTATCCCGGCATGATTCCGTAACCGCTGTACTCATCCCAGGTGACCGGGACGTTGAGTTCTGAGAGTACGTTGAAGTCCCGGAATACGGTGCGCCGGCTTATGCCAAAGCGCTCGGCGATATCATCAACCGTTAATCTTTTATTGGACTGCTGCAGGAGGAGGATCAGTTTCATCCGCCTCTCACTGCTTTTCATTCTGTCTCCGGACATATAGGTGGCTATGTTTGATTACTTTGTTTATGTCGCATTACCCAACTGACTTCTACAACATATATAATACAAAATCTACCATCATAACTACACCCGGGCAAGCGAGCCTTTAAGGTTTTCTGTGATGCATACAACCTGCCTGAGTATGTGAACGGCCGCGCAAGCCTTTAATGCCCCCTGATGGCAGTCTGTACGGGGTTCTGAGGGCAGGCGCATGCAGGGCGGATGAGAACGAAAGAGGCGTGGTGCAGGGCGGGCATCTTTCCTACTACTCCTTCAACGGGAGCAGGCACTTGTAGAGAGCCATACTCTCCGGTTGCCGGAGAGTTGTACGCTATATCATAAGTGAACACCCGGCCTGTTGATTCTCTCCTCCCGGTTCTCCGTGCTTCCAACTCTGGGGTTGCGCAAACGGTTGCATCAAAACAGGGGATAAGCAGGGACCAAGTACCTACCAAGTCCTGTGCAAATACTGTGCAACTTTTGCGGGTTGCAGGAGTTGGTAAGGGTCTGCCCGGAAAGTGAAAGGTGAAAAGCGGGAAGCGGAAGGCGACATGCCAGAAGGGTAGACAGATTCTGAGTCGTGAATTCAGAACCCCCCATATTTGACTGCTAAAATCTTCTCAATCTTTTGATGAGAATCAGGGCCTTATCTTCATAGAAGGGATCGGACGATCCCCCCGATAAATCAAAAGCCTCAACCAAAAGAGGAGCGGATACTTCTGTAAGTTCCCCTTCAAAATTGAGGCCTTTATAAAACACCATTTCTGTCCACGGCAGATGCCGGGCCATGGCGAAGAGTTGATCTATTTTAAACGCATGTTTTGAAATCAAGAGGAACGGAGTATTCAGGGTCAGTCCTTCTACAGATTTGTCTGCAGCCGTCGAGTTGGAAAGGCCCAGCTTGTTAATCATCTGGCGGACAGCCATTGTTTTTTTGGTCACAATATCGTTTAAAACAAATTCTTTGTCCCGATGCGTAATGGCCAGAGGTATCCCCGGGAGGCCGCCTCCCGTTCCTGCATCTGTCACAACGGCTGCTTTTGAGAAAGGCACAGAATTATGTATAAGCAGAGAGTGACGAATATGTTCCCATACCGTTTCACGTGAAACATTCCGGCTTACCAGATTTACACGCTGATTCCACCACATCAACAGCTCAAGGTAATCTTCTAATGAAGCCCGGTGTTTTTCAATTATTTTGTCTGTGGCTTTAAAGGTCTCGCGCGGAACCGTATGATAGGTTATGGAATGTTTCACGTGGAACAATTTTAAGTTAAGATGAGTAAAAAGTTAATTTGGCCTATTGGTAGTGAAGGGGGTTGGGCCACGAAAACACTAAAACGCGAACGGGTTTATTTTCATAAACAGGTTTATTTTAATGTTAAGTTGCCTTACTCAGATATCCCGTCCTTGTCTGGTTTGTATCAGTAGAGTATATGGTAATGGTATATGGGAGAGCAGGGTCTGGTCATATGTCTTATGCACTATGCCTCCAGGCAGTGCTGTTACAATGCGCTTAGTGCCCTGGTGTTTTAGTGGCTTTACTTTGCAGTGTTAGTTCTTGAGATACACCATGAGCACCGCCACGTCGCTGGGAGAGACCCCGCTTATGCGGCTGGCTTGTCCAATGGTTTCGGGACGAATGTGATTGAGCTTTTGCCGGCCCTCAGATGAAAGACTGTTGATTCTTCCATAATCCAGAGTTTCGGGGATGGCCATGTTTTCTTGTTTGCTCATTTCTTCTGCCATATTAAATTCTTTCTCTATATACCCGGAGTATTTTATCTGAATTTCCACCTGTTCGTAGACTTCCGGGTCAGATGTAATGTTCGTTGCTTTTTCTTTTAGTTCGGAATCTGCTTCTAGCAAGTGGCGGATGGAAAGTTCCGGCCGGGGGATAAGGGTTTTTGCTTTAACCGGCTGGGGAAGAGGAGTGGTGCCACGTTCCCGAAGCATGGGATCCATTTTGTCCGGATAAACCGTGTAGCCGGAAATCAATTCATGGAGTTGGCCGATGGCATTCTTCTTGGCCATGTACTGCTGGTAGCGCTCGTCCGAGGCGAGTCCTATTTTATAGCCCAATTCCGTCAGGCGGAGGTCGGCGTTGTCTTGTCTTAACAGAATACGGTGTTCGGCCCGGGAGGTAAACATCCGGTACGGTTCTTCTGTGCCCTTGGTAATAAGATCATCGATAAGCACCCCTATGTAGGCCTCCGAACGCTTCAAAATAATCGGTTCTTCGTCCTTCACTTTTCGGACCGCGTTGATACCGGCCATCAGTCCCTGGCAGGCTGCTTCTTCATAGCCGGTAGTGCCGTTGATTTGTCCTGCAAAGAAAAGGCCTTCCGTAATTTTAGTCTCAAGAGTCCTTTTAATCTGGTAGGGCGGGAAATAATCGTATTCGATGGCGTAGCCGGGACGTAACATCACGGCGTGTTCAAAGCCGGGAATGGTTCGGAGGGCTTTGTACTGAACATCTTCGGGGAGGGAGGTGGAAAACCCGTTCAGGTACATTTCATAGGTATTCCAGCCCTCAGGTTCCAGAAAGAGTTGATGGCGGTCTTTATCCGCAAAGCGATTGATCTTGTCTTCAATGCTTGGGCAGTACCGGGGGCCGACCGATTTGATACGCCCGTTAAACATAGGGCTTCGGTCAAATCCGGTTCGCAGCACATCATGTACTTCATCGTTGGTATACCCAATCCAGCAGGTAAGCTGATCGTCTTTGCCAGGCAGTTCTTTGGTTAAAAAGGAGAATGCGGCGGGGTTTTCATCTCCATACTGAATTTCGAGCTGGCTGTAATCTATGGAGCGGCCATCTACGCGGGGGGGTGTTCCGGTCTTCAGCCGGCTCACTTTAAAGCCCAGTTTTTCCAGTGAGGCAGAGATTCCTATGGAAGCGCGTTCGCCAGACCGTCCGCCGCCATACTGACTCTCTCCGATGTGAATGATCCCGTTCCCAAAGGTGCCGGTTGTAAGGATAACGGCCCGGCCGTTAAATGTCTGTCCGGTCTGGGTGCGTACCCCCGTTACTTTTTTTCCGTCGGCTGTGGTCAGCAGATCTACCACGCTATCCTGGCGGAAGAAGAGATTCTCTTTAAGTTCCAGCTGCTCTCTCATCTTCTGAGAGTACAGGCCGCGGTCGCTCTGGCAGCGGGGACTCCACATGGCCGGGCCTTTACTCAGGTTGAGCATACGGAACTGCACGCCGCTTTGATCGGCCACAATCCCGGAAAGCCCGCCGAGGGCGTCAATCTCCCGAACAAGCTGCCCCTTAGCCACACCGCCCATGGCTGGATTGCAAGACATCTTGGCTATGGTGTCCAGGTTCATGGTGATGAGCAACGTTTTGGCGCCCATTTGAGCAGCGGCGCCCGCGGCTTCGCTGCCGGCATGCCCGGCGCCGACTACGATGACGTCATATGTGGGAAAGAGAGAATTCATATAACCAGGAGATTGCTTTTAAGTAAGTTATAAGCCTGAAAGAGATTTGGCCGGTGCTGCCAGCTTTAACGAGTAATTCCGGCAGATGTTATGTCAATCAAACCATTTAAAATAAGGGTTTTGCAGAAAAGAATACACTCTTGGGAGAGGCCGAGAGGTTGGGGGGGTGAGAGAGACTGAGGGACTAAGAGACGAAGAGGGGGAGCCTTGCATTCTCCAACAACGCCTGCCATGCTGAGCCTGTCGAAGCATCCCCCGGAAGCAAAGGATGTCCGCGGCGGGGGCACCTGCCCCTCCTGCAGTCCGGTCCGGGCGCGTGCCTCTTCCCGGTGCATCCTCACGGCTACGGGGATCCCTCGACGGAGCTCGGGATGACAGGTTCTATTAGAAAAAGAAACAGTACGCCTTCTCGCTGCAGCCTCACTGCCATGGAGATCCCTCAACTGCGCCCCGCAAAACCCGGCGGCACTCCGCTCGGGATTACAGGCTTTATTTAAGATGGCAGGCGTTGGTACATTATGACGGCCGCTGTTGGCA
>CALJMB010000065.1 GCA_937982515.1 uncultured Balneolaceae bacterium | reverse complement strand
GAGGTGATCATCCCCTGCCCGCTCAAGACTCACAACTCAAGACTCAAGACTAATTCCCACCCTGCAACCCCCCATCCTATGCTAAATTTCGATGAGTAAGTCCCTTTCACCTTTCACCTTTCACGTCTCACGTCTCACCTGCCTCAGCTTGTCACATCCCACCCGTATGGTTGTCCTGTTTCCCCCTTTCCCATGGGCCCGCTCTGTGCAATATTACTTGAGCATGTTGTCCACTGATTCTTTTTATTATTTAAACACAAATGCCATGAATAACGCACAACAAAAGATTATACCGCACCTGTGGTTTGACGACCAGGCCGAAGAGGCTGCGAATTTCTATACTTCTCTTTTCGATAACTCCAACATAGGTACCACAACCCGCTATGGTAAAGAAGGCTACGAAATACACGGCCAGCCTGAGGGCAAGGTGATGACGGTGGAGTTTGAACTCGCCGGACATAAGTTCGTTGGCCTGAACGGAGGCCCTCATTTCACTTTCACTCCCGCCATCTCCTTTCATGTAGTATGCGAGGCAGAAGCGGAGCTTGATGAACTGTGGGGAAAGTTCTCAGAGGGAGGCTCCGTGCTGATGGAGCTGGACCAATACGACTGGAGCGAGAAGTACGGCTGGGTGCAGGACCGGTTCGGCCTCTCCTGGCAGCTCTCCCTCGGCAGCCTGAAAGATGTGGATGGACAAAAGATCACCCCTTCCCTGATGTACGTAAGTGAAGGCGGCCAGGCGGAGGAAGCCGTGGAGTTTTATACCTCCGCGTTCAGTGGTTCCCGTATTACCGGCATCCACCACTATGGCCCGGAAGAGGGCCAGCCGGAGGGTTCGGTAGCTCATGCCCAGTTTACGCTGAACAACCAGGTGTTCATGGCAATGGACAGCTCTCCCGAGCATGCGGATTTCACCTTTAACGAGGCCATTTCCCTGCTCATTAACTGTGAGTCGCAGGAAGAGCTGGATTATTTCTGGTCGGTACTTACCGAGGGAGGCGACCCGAAGGCGCAGCAGTGCGGCTGGCTTAAAGATCAGTTTGGCGTGTCATGGCAGGTACATCCCGCCGTACTCAGTGAGATGCTTCTGGACTCTGACCAGGAAAAGGTTAACCGGGTAACAAAAGCTTTCCTGCAGATGAAAAAATTTGATATCCAACAACTGCAGGAAGCGTTTGAGGGATAGAGATTTTTTTTAGATTTGCTGAACGGGCAGGCTGTCCGTTTTACGTTGGGCGGAGGTTGTCCGTCCCTGAAGCGACAGAAAACAAAAACAATAAAGGACAATTATTATGACTGATACCATATCAAAATCCCGTCTCTGGACAGCCCGAATTATGGGCGGACTGGTTATCCTGTTCATGCTCATGGACAGTATCGCTAAACTTATCCAACCCGTCGAAGTAATCGAAGGAACAGTCAGCCTCGGATACGCCGAACACCACATTCTGGTGATAGGAATACTCGGGCTCGTCTCCATTATTCTGTATGCCATCCCCCGCACCAGCCTTCTGGGTGTCGTACTGCTGACCGGTTACTACGGAGGAGTCATTGCCACGCATCTTCGCCTCGACAATCCGCTGTTTACGCATACTCTGTTTCCCGTCTACCTGGCTGTGTTAGCCTGGGGAGCACTCTGGCTGAGGGACGAACGGGTACGGAATCTGATTCCCCTGCGTGGAGGAACAACGTAAAGGGAGGCGCCGCGGAGGTAAACGTATCTATATATAGGCCATTCAAAGCATGTATAGGTAGTTCCGGATGCTGGTTCACCCCTAAGTCTCCGCCGGCCGGCGGAGACTTTACCTCCTATTTTAGGGCAGGGCTGTTCCGTTCTGCTTACTACGGCCATCAGGTCCATGTTCTGTGCCGGACAACCCCCTTCATCCCCCTTTTTTGAGGGGGAGATTCCATGTGCCCGGACACTATTAAACAGAACGTAACAGCCCTTCCCCCTTTAGGGGGACCGAGGGGGTAAACCTATTCCCTACGATTTAATTAGCAAGATTGTGAAGCGCAGAGTAAATCAGAATCAAAAATAATTAACCAAAAGAATAATTAAGACCATGAACCATACCATACTTAAAAGTACAGGAGCCGTACTCGCCGGGTTTATTGTTATCGTCATCCTGTCTGTTGCAACCGATGCCGTGCTGAAAGCGGCCGGCATACTTCCTTACGACCATCTCTTTGTATCTACAGGGCTCATCCTTTCAGTTATTTTCTATCGTGCCGTCTACAGCCTGATCGGGTGCTACATCGCGGCAAGCCTGGCACCACGCAACCCCATGAAACACTCCCTGGCGCTCGGTTTGTTGGGTGTGGTCTTTAGCACAGCCGGAGCCATAGCTGCCAGTCATTTAGGGCCGTCCTGGTATGCATGGACACTGGCGGCAATTGCCCTGCCGGTTGCATGGCTCGGAGGGTGGTTATACGAAATTCAGCTGGCCGTGCCAGAGAAGAAGCTATCAGAGACTAAATAACCGCAACAGGTGACAGGTATTGTGTGGCTACAGGCTACTGAATCGAATAAGCATAGGATTCGAACTCAAACAAATAAAAACCATTATGACAAAATCAATCTGGATCAACTTGCCCGTTAAAGACCTCACAAAATCAAAAGCATTTTACAATAAGCTCGGTTTTACTCCTAATCCACAGCACCCTGACAGCGATAATGCAGCCAGCTTTTTTGTAGGAGAAAAGGAAGTAGTTTTGATGCTGTTTTCTGAGGCTGCTTTCCAAAACTTTACCAATCAGGCTATTCCTGACCCTGAGCAAGGAGCCTCCGTTCTGTTTTCCATTGATGCCGAAAGCCGGGAAGAGGTTGATGAACTAGCAAAAAAAGCGATAGAAGCGGGTGGCGCCATCTATGGAAAGCCCGGAGAACAAGACGGATGGATGTACGGCGCCGGCTTCACCGATCCGGACGGTCACCGTTGGAACATCCTCTATATGGATATGAGTAAGGCGCCAGGGCATAAATGAAACCGTTCATAAACAGAATATGCCTCGGTATAGAGACGATATAAAGCTTCGCGCAGCCGCTCCTGCCGATCTGGCCCTGCTGCAGTACTGGGACGAGCAGCCTCACGTCATTGCCTCGGCGCCGAATGATGACTGGGACTGGAAGAAAGAACTAAGCCACACGCCAGACTGGAGAGAGCTGCTGATAGCCGAGTTGGATGTCCGGCCTGTTGGCGTCGTGCAGATCATTGATCCGGCACGCGAAGAAACTCACTACTGGGGAGAGATCGAAGACGGCTATCGTGCCATCGATATCTGGATCGGAGAAGCGTCCGATCTGGGCAAAGGCTATGGAACTACCATAATGAGCCTGGCGCTCGACCGTTGTTTCTCATCCCCGGAAGTTTCAGCTGTAGTGATCGATCCGCTGGCCACTAACACCCGGGCTCATACCTTTTATGAGCGGCTGGGGTTTAAATTCGTTGAACGTCGCTATTTTGACAGAGACGACTGCTTCGTTTATCGGCTGGATCAACATGACTGGTACTCAAAAAAGCAGGCGAATTTTTCTCCGGATGTTACTATACTGCCTGACTTTAACGCCGAACGCATTTCAGCAGACTTGTATAAATGTAACCACAAAAAAACAAAAGGCACAGAAAGCCATTAAGCTGCAGAGATAAGGCAAAAACCCCATCTTTTCCCCATATCAAAAGGGATTAACGGGTTGTTTCTATGGGGTACCATCAGGCGTCATGAGTCTGGATCGGTATCATTCATTAACTAATAGGGTAAAACATGGACAGCACTACGGTAGAAATAGAAGAAATCAATCTTATCGGTTTGGATTTAGGCCGTACAACTACAAATAACAATGGCCAGTCCGGCATCGACTGCGGCAACCTGTGGCAAAAGTTTGAACAAGAGGGTTACGCTGATAACATTCTGAACAAGAAGGGTGATGAAGTATATGCCGTGTACTATGGCTATGAAGGAGATCATACCCAACCTTTCCGATATTTCATCGGCTGCAGGGTAACGGAGAATACCCATGTGCCCGAGGGCCTGGACAGCTTAACTATTCCCAAGGGTTCCTTTCGTAAGATTACGGCCAAAGGCAAAATGCCGGATTGCATTGCCAATACATGGAAGGATATCTGGAAGTCCGGTATCCGAAGAGCTTATCAGTTTGATTTTGAAATCTATGATGAGCGCAGCAAAGACTGGAGCGATGCAGAGGTAGATGTGTACCTTTCCTGATGCTTTTTAGCTATATGATGTTTAAAGGGTTGATATTGAAACAATGCTACCTGCTTTAATGATGATATCATTAACTCGTTTAGATTGACCGGAGAGATCAGATATAGTCACTGCCAAGACAGTTCTTACCATGACATCCGCATTACCAGGCACTACATCCGCCGGAGGCGGATCAACACCAATAGCCCCGGATGCAATCCGGGATCGCAGAACCGATGACAGACAACTCCGGCAGGAGTTGAACCGACCGTGCCACCGTGCCTGTTTGGTTTAACCCCATTCGGGATTAACGTAATCCGGCCATTTTTCACCCCCCGGATTGCATCCGGAGCTATGCAGGTGTAATGCGCCAGCGGATTCATTTCCCCAGACGTAGTGAGGTACATTTTAGATAAGGATTATCACAACTTTGATTAGTTATCAAAAAGACAGTCCAAATCCGAACTGTATGCGCCTGTAGGAGATGTCATTTTCAACTATACGCCCATCCCATCGTTCCTGGTCAAAACCCGAATGATCCTTGTTATATCCCGCCGTAAAATACCACCCGAATCCCCTGGCGGTGTCGAATTGCAGGCCGAAACCCATATTCAGCATATGGCCCCCCTTGTGTTCTTCAACCTGTAATTCATCATCGGTCATAATACTGAAACTATATCCGCTTCTGAAATAAGCAAAGGGCGTTGTATTAGCTTCTAAAAACTTATACTTCACATCCAGAAACAGGGGCGCGAGGTTTAGCGGATCATTGTACGTAACAAGCCCGAAACCCAGGCCCGCTGAAAGCTTTGGAGTAAACTGGTATCCATTCACCATCTGAAACCTTATAGAAGTAGCATCCGGGCCGGGAAGAAATGCCATGCCCGTATGGTTCACATATCCCGACTCTTTGAAGTACCGCCGGCGGGGTACTCTCTCCTTCCTGATCTCCTGCACTTCCCCCAGCATGACAACCACCACATTCCTGCCGGCTGTTTTTATTTTCAGCGATTCTTCACCCGTATATTCAATGATCTCGCCACGCAGAATGCCTCCGTTCTTAAAGTAGATTACATCCTCCTCACCGGATTGGGCAAAAGTGAATACAGGTACCAGAAAGATGGCTAATGCTATGGATATTTTATACATAGTCCTACACAGATTTGAATTAGCCATCAGCAATCAACGGTTAGCTATCCATCGTTAAGACTATAGCAGGCTGCTGACGACTGAAAGCTGATGGCTGATCGCTATTCCCCCTCCACCGGTATGGTACTCAGGTGTTTAACATTGTAGATGTCGCTGTAATCGTACTGTACGATACCGCTCTGGCCTGTAACCATCAGCACATTATTGAACGGTATCACATCAAAGGTTTTAATCTCTTTTATGTGACGGAGCTGTTTGATGTCGTAAGGGTCTTCAGCATCCAAAATTTTCAGTCCTTTATCACCTTCACTTATAAAGAGGCGCCCGTCGTCGATACCCAGTCCGTGCGGGTTTATCATTTCATAGAACGCAACCTCTTTCGGATTCGTGGGATCCTTCACATCAATCACTTCGAGCCGGTTCGCTCCCCGCGGACAGCCGCCGCCGGTGCGCAGCGTTACATAGGCAAAGTGGCCTTCAACCACTACCGGATCACAGGCCGTAAGATGACTGTAAATGGACATCGGAGCGGGGACGGCGGGATTGGTTATATCAAAGATATACATGGCGCTTGCGGAACCGATATACAGATGATCCCCATACGGAAAGATGGTTTCGATGGCCCATCCGACGTCTTTCTCGCTGGTCAGGCTTGGTTCAGGGGAAGTAATCTCAAAAGAAAGCAGGTTTTTGTAGTCGACCGCATAGAGGTAATCACCGGTAATGGCGAAGCGTGCCATAGAGCCTCCTCTTCCACCTGCATCAGAACTTCCCGTTTGTAAACCCCCGGAAGCCTCCATGTTTAAAAAACCATTCTGGGCATAAACCGGAAAGCAATCTCCTTCACAAACAGTTTCCACTTGCACAGGTTTCCAGTCAACCACGATTCCCTGTGAGTTATCTACTTCCTGATAAGGGAATCCCGGATGCATGGCCGCTGAAAATTCAAATACGTCTTCCTTTCTTGTAATCAGTTCCGCCTCCTGCATGTTTGTTATATCAAAGACAAGAAGATCGCTGTGTGAATCTGCATACAACCGGTCATCTTTTACTGCGATATCCTTATTGGCAGGTATGTTAATGAAACCGACGATGGCCGGTGAAGCGGGATCTGTATTATCTATTATGTGAACGCCCTTGTCAACTTCATTGACAAAAAGGTAATCGTTATAAAAATAGATCTTCCCCGGTTCACGTATCTCACGGGCTTCTTTCATCTTTACAGCGCTGGTAAATTCTGCATGAGACATATAGACCGGTTCGTATTCCGTCCACGTAACCGTCTGCATCCTTTGATCACTGCATGAAGAAACAAATAGCGGGATCAGCAATATGATCAGTGATATCCCCTTAACCAGGTTACTATTATCTGACTCTTCTCTTATAATATGTATTGATTCTCTCATAGCGAGTTAACATTAGATTGTTAACGGTGATTTAAATTATAGCATCGTTCAGGCAGGATCTTTCAGCATCCCTTTCCATCCATTATTCTTTTACGATACGTGTTCTGTTAGTGTAACACATGAAAG
>CALJMB010000064.1 GCA_937982515.1 uncultured Balneolaceae bacterium | reverse complement strand
TCGTACTCCACCTCCTCATACTCAATCTCTTTATAGCGGTTGATGGAGAGGTCGTAGTTCTGCTCCACGATCTCCGCCTTCGGCACCAGGAAGCTCCGGTCGGTGCGCTTGCGGTTGGCTTCGGCTTCCAGGTTGTGGTAGCGCTTAATGATGTCCGGGATGTCGTCGGTTTCGATCTTGTCGCGCTTGTCGTCCAGCGAGTAGCCGTCGGCCTGCATGTCGTAGAACCAGACCTTATCGGTGCCGCCGGAGTCGGTGCGCGTAAAGAGCACCACGGCCGTGCTCACCCCGGCGTAGGGCTTGAACACCCCGCTTGGCATGGAGATGACGGCGTCCAGCTTCTGGTCTTCCACCAGGATGCGGCGGATCTCCTTGTGGGCGCGGGAGCTGCCGAAGAGCACCCCGTCGGGCACCACCACGGCGGCGCGTCCGCCCACCTTCAGCGCCCGGATGAAGAGGGCCAGGAAGAGTAGCTCGGTCTTCCGGGTCTTCACGGTCTGCAGCAGGTCTTTGGCGGTGCTGTCGTAATCCAGCGAACCCTTGAACGGGGGGTTGGCCAGGATCAGGTCGAAGGTTTGGCGCAGGCCTTCTCCGGCGGAAGAGAGCGAGTCTTTATAGTCGATGGTGGCTCCGTCAAAGCCGTGCATGGCCATGTTCATGTTGCCGATGCGCAGCATGGTGGCATCGAAGTCGTAGCCGGTAAACATTTCGGTTTGGAAGTGGCGCCGTACCTCCGGGTCGATCATCGCGTCGGCGTGGTGGGCGCGCACGTACTGCCCGGCGGCCACCAGGAAGCCGGCCGTGCCGCAGGCGGGGTCGGCGATGCGGTCGGTGGGCTTGGGTGCGGTCAGCTCCACCATCATCTTAATGATGTGGCGGGGGGTGCGGAACTGTCCGTTCTGTCCGGCGGTGCTGAGCTTGGAGAGCATGTACTCGTACACATCGCCCTTGGTGTCGCGGTCGGAGAGGTCCAGCTGGTCCAGCAGTTCCACCACCCGGGCCAGCGCCGAGGGCTTGGGGAACATGAAGATGGCCCCCTCCATATGCTTGCGGTAGGTAGAGCCGTTGGCCCCGCCCAGCGCCTTGATGAAAGGAAACACCTCGTCTTTGATGCGGGCGAACATGGTTTCCGGGTCCAGCTCTTTAAGCTGCTTCCAGCGCAGGTGCTGCTCGTCGGCTCCGAAGACGGGATCCTTCGGCGGCTTGCCCGTGCGTTCGGCTTTTTTCTCCTGGAGCAGCTGCCGGTCGTCCAGCCCTTTGATGAAGAGCAGGTAGGTGAGCTGTTCAATGACGGTGAGTGGATTGGAGATGCCCGCCGTCCACAGTGTTTCCCATATTTTGTCGATGTCTGATTTGAGTTCTCCCGTAATCATGGTACCCCCGGTGTTGGTTCAGAAATGGTTTAGAGGCGCTTTCCGTGTAGGCTGATGCTGTTATGTTCGGGCTTTAGCCTGGTCTCCCCTGCTAAGGGAGAGATTATGTGTGCCCGGCTAATCTCCCCCTTGGAGAAGGGGGCCAGGGGGATTGACCCCGACTGCTGTCGGGGGGTGCAGGCGCACATTCGGATACTATCAAACAGAACTTAACTCCCCTGCCAGGGGAGTATACCCCATAAACAAAGTTCTGGCCGTGGCCCGATTATCTACAGCACTCAACAACTCTGCTGCGGACGCGCAGGCTTAATGTAATGAAAAGGGCTGGTGAATTAAACAGCGGTTTGGGGACCTGCCCCGATTAGCAGGTAAGAACCTTTGTAGCCGACATTAATTCGCTCTTCCGGGCGGTCGGGTTCCGGCTTTCAGCCACCTTCCTGGTGTCATTCCGGCCGGAGCCCCCCGGGTTTCGGCCGGGATGACGTTCCCTGGTTCTGCTTCGCTACTTTCTACTTTCTACTTTCTATCTTCTCAATAAGTATCCAGCCGTCGTTTTCGATCATGCGCTTGGCTTTCTTCCACTTGATGTCGATCACCTTTCCGCTGCTCATTTGCTGGATTTTGACGTAATCGTTACGGCCCGGTTCCTCGTCTACCGTTACAGGCTGGGGCTTTTGATCGCTGCGCCGGCCCGATCCGTTTTGCGGCTGCCCGCCGGCCCCGGCTTGGCGGAACCCCATGTTCGTGGAGTCAGAATGCCGGGTTTGGGCGCGGTCTATATCCACTTTGGCTTTCTCCGTTCTGGCTTGCTGGAGGCGCTGCTCGCCGGCCTGCATTTCCGGAACGGATTTCCAGATAATAGATACGACCTCCTGGTTAATTTCATCCAGCAGGTTTTTGAACATCTCGAACGCCTCGCGTTTATATTCCAGCAAGGGGTCTTTCTGGCCAAATGCCCGCAGCCCGATACCTTCTTTCACGGAGTCGAGTTCGCGGAGGTGTTCCATCCACTTGTCGTCTATCGTAGAGAGTACGGCGGTTCGTTCCAGCGCCCGTGCCACTTCATGGCCTTCATTCTCAAGGGCTTTCTCTACATCCACCACCACACGGATGCGCCGGATACCGTCGGTAAAGATGACCTGAACTTTGGTGGGTTTATTTTCGGCACCTGATTCTTCAATGTTTTTGATAACCTGGTACAGAGGCCGGGCAATCATCTCTTCTTTCTGGCGGTAGGCGTCAAAAGCCTTTTCTATGATATGGTCGATCAGGTCGTCTTCTCCCATCCGCGCCATCTCATCCGGCTCCAGGCCCATGTCTACGGCCAGCAGCCGCAAAACGGTATCCCGTAACGCTTCAAATTCGCCGTCGGGGTAGTGCTCTTCCACCAGGCGCTCTGCCAGGTCCTCAAGCATGTCATAAATATCGCTGCGCAGCTCGTCGCCGGCGAGTGCGTGCTTACGCCGGGCATAAATCACTTCTCGCTGGTTATTCAGCACGTCGTCGTATTCCAGCTGTTTCTTGCGGATGCTGAAGTTGTTTTGTTCTACTTTCTTCTGTGCCCTCTCCAGCGACTTTGTGATCCAGGGGTGGGTGATGACTTCACCCTCTTCGAAGTTGAGGCGATCCATTACACTGGCCACGCGGTCGGAACCGAAGAGTTGCATCAGGTCGTCTTCCAGGGATACATAGAACTGCGACTCGCCGGGGTCTCCCTGCCGCCCCGAACGTCCGCGCAGCTGGAGGTCGATCCGGCGGGACTCGTGCCGCTCGGTTCCCAGGATAGCCAGGCCGCCATTTTCCTTAACGCCTTTGGCCAGTTTGATGTCGGTACCACGGCCGGCCATGTTGGTAGCCACGGTAACGGCTCCGGGCTGGCCCGCCATAGACACGATTTCACTTTCGCGGGCGTGATGCTTGGCATTAAGCACATTATGGGGAATGTTGTTGCGTTTGAGCATCCGGCTGATCGTTTCGGAGACATCGACGCTGGTGGTACCTACCAGTACGGGCTGCCCCTTCTCGTGATACTCTTTGATCTTGTCGATCGTAGCGTTGTACTTTTCGCGCTTGGTACGGAATACGAGGTCTTCTTTGTCATCGCGAATTACCGGCTCGTTCGTGGGAATGATCATCACATCGAGGTCGTAGATTTCACTGAACTCGCCTTCCTCGGTAGCGGCGGTTCCCGTCATGCCAGACAGTTTGTGATACATCCGGAAGTAGTTCTGAAGGGTAATGGTGGCGTAAGTCTGGGTAGCCGCCTCTACCTTCACATTTTCTTTGGCCTCGATAGCCTGGTGCAACCCGTTAGAATAACGACGCCCCGAAAGCACACGGCCGGTGTGCTCGTCCACGATCTGAACCTTGCCGTCCTGAACAATGTACTCTTCCTCCCGTTCAAAAAGGGTATACGCCTTCAACAGCTGATTGACGGTGTGAATACGGTCGCTACGCTCGGCAAACAGCCGGTGCAGGTCGCTAAACCGCTGCTCCCGTTCTTTTTTGATCTCCTGATCCACTTCAGCTATTTTCTTCTCCTTATACTCCTCGCTGAACTCCTCGTTATTTCGGATCTCGTTGATTCTCTTTTCCTTCAGCGCGGCAACTTCTTCGTCGATGTTGGTTGTTTCCAGGCCAAGATCGGGGATGACGAAAAACTCCTCATCTTCATCGGCGCGGGTAATAAACTCGCGTCCCTTCTCCGTCATTTCAATGCTGTTAAGCTTCATATCCACCGCATAGTAGAGCTCTTCGTCTACCTCGGGCAGGCGGCGGGCATTATCCTGCAGATAAAAAGCCTCGGTCTGCTGAACCAGTTTCTGGTTGGTGGGAATCTGCATCATTTTCCGGAACTGCTTGTTCTTCGGGAACCCCCGCTGGGCACGGAACAGGGCCAGCCCGGCGGCCTCCTCATCTCCCTTTTTAAGTGCGTCCTGCGCTTCTTTTACCAGAGAAGCCACCAGTTTTTTCTGGGCATCAACCAGCGACTGAACCCGGGGCCTGAGCTCCTCATACTTGGCCGACTGAGTGTCTTCCGGAACCGGTCCGGAGATGATCAGCGGCGTCCGGGCCTCGTCTATGAGGATGGAGTCTATTTCGTCAATTATCGCATAGTGATGGTGCCGCTGAACGAGCTGTTCGGGATTAATCACCATGTTGTCGCGGAGATAATCAAAACCGAACTCATTGTTGGTGCCGTAGGTAATATCGGCGCGGTAGGCTTTGCGCCGCTGGTCGGAATTAGGTTCGTATAGGTCAACGCAGTCTACTTCCAGCCCGTGGAAATTGAAAATAGGTTCGTTCCATTCGGCATCGCGCTTGGCCAGATAGTCGTTAACCGTAACCACATGCACGCCGCGCCCGACAAGTGCGTTGAGATAGGCCGGGAAGATAGCGGCCAGGGTTTTACCTTCTCCGGTTTTCATCTCGGCAATTTTACCCTGGTGCATGCAAATGCCCCCGACAAGCTGAACATCGTAGGGTATCATATTCCATTCGGTTTCGGTTCCGCCCACTTTCCACGACTTGCCAACGAAACGCCGGCAGGTATCTTTGAGTACGGCAAAAGCTTCGGGAAGAATCTCATCCAGAACGTCTTCAACAGTCTGCAGCCATTCTTCTTCAAGTTCATCGAGTTCTTCCACCAGGTTTCGGTGCTCAGAAACCGACAACTCAGCTTCTCTGCTATTGAGGTTGTCCTTAATTTCTTTAATATCCTCTTCAATCCGGGCAGTGGCCTGTCTGATCTTCTCCCTGAAAGATTCCGTACGCTGTTTAAGCTCTTCATCAGAGAGGGCTTTCATTTCGTCTTCATACGATTTGATTTCTTCGACGATGGGCCACACCTTTTTGAGATCCCGTTCACTCTTTGTGCCAAAAACCCTGGTAAGAACTGTACCTATTTTGTCTAGCATATGATTTTAGATTCGCATGTTTAGAGTAACAATTAGCGCATTGGGTAGTTTGTTGTATATGGTTCGTTGTCTGTTGTTGAACGAATTTCTTCCAACCACTGACAACGAACAACCAACAATATTCACTTCTGCCTAAATCCGGTGTTGCAGGTCCAGGCACCATGGATAATCCAGCTACTCAATGCGTTAATAATAATTAAAGTTACAGTTTAAGTACTGCCTGTTCAAATTTATTAACGGAATGGCCATGTTTTTTAGTCTTCCGGGATGACAGGCCTTATTTTAGGA
>CALJMB010000063.1 GCA_937982515.1 uncultured Balneolaceae bacterium | reverse complement strand
GGAGCCGGGAGGGGCGGGGGCGGCAAATGTTATCGTTGATATTATCCTGCACGGCGGCGGGGAAGCGGCCGGCCATGCAGGCTTCCTGAGCTTTTAAAAATTAGGGAGGCTTTGAGCGGCACTCCCGGTACCCCCCTAAATCCCCTGAAGGGGACTTTTGGGATATTGCTGGTTTACAAATATAAGCACGCTCAGCTGCAGCATATCCGCCAGCTGGCGGATGTCCTGCAGCTTTCTTTTGTAGGGTAACCAGCCTGGAAAATCCCCGCCAGGGGATTTAGGGGGGGCTAAGGCGAGGTTGTTGATGAGCAGGCTTTATTGTGAGAGGGGCCTTTCAGGCGCTTTGCTCCGCCTGATCTACCCGAAGTTCCAGGTTACGCCGCGGCCGATTTCGGGATCGGGGTAGTTCCAGGAGACAGCTCCCTGGTCGCAGGCGTACATGCAGGTGCCGCACTCGATGCAGTCTTCCACCTGAAAATGTACTTTGCCGTGGTCATCTATGGTGTAGCAGTTAGCGGGACACACATAGGTGGTGGCTTTATGTGGACACGTAGTATTACAGATTTCCGTATCCACTACAATATGGGGTTTGATTTCTGATCTGGCCTGGTTTCGGTAGCTGACCAGGCCGAGGCGTTCCGGCAGGTTTAGTAATTTCATAACGATCTGGCTCCTTTTATGCCCAGTTTTACGAGGTCCCAATAGGAAGAGTGCTTTTTGATTGATTCCGACATCAGCTCTCTCGACTTTCTGGTTGGTTCGTTCCTGATAGAGAAGAACTTACGCCCGAAATCACAGATCAAATTGGGGACATCTTTGTACATTTGCGGGCTGTGCAACATATGAACGGCGTCCTGAAATCCGTTCATATCCTTAATTACATAGCTGTTGTCTAATGCTGTGCGGTATTCTTTCATTGTCCGGGAAGTGTAATCTCCCTTTTCTTTGGCTTTAACAATGGTCTCCGCGGCAAGAATTCCCGAACGCATGGCGTAGTCCATCCCCTGGATGGCTTTGCCGGCATTCATCAGGAGGTTGGCCGCTTCACCGCAAATCAGTATACCGTCTTTGTATAACTCCCGGGGCATGAGACGTTTATCGCCGGAGGAGACCACGTGAGCTGAGTATTCGATGACTTCTCCGTCCCGGATGGTATCAGCTATGACAGGATGGGCTTTAAAATGATTGAGGATGTCGTGCGGACTTTTCCTTTTTTTCCTCAAATCCTTAAGGCCCAGTACCAGTCCTATAGAAATAGTGTCGCGGTTGGTGTAGAGAAATCCGCCGCCCTCCACACCGTCGGTGGCATAGCCGACAAACTCATTCGACATGCCGCTTAGCCCGTTGAGTTGAAACCGGTCTTCCAGCACCTTCTGATCGTACCGGATGACTTCTTTTATTCCCGTCAGCACGTGATCAGCCGGTACATAATCGTCTTGCAGGCCCACCTGGCGGGTGAGCAGGTTATTCACCCCCTCGGCAATGATGACGCTGTCGGCGTAAAATTTCTCCTCGCCGGTACGAATGCCTACGGCTTTATCATGCTCCATCAATACTTCATCTACTTTGATATTCGGGGCGATAAAGGACTCCATGGCGAAATCGCTCGCGTCGATCGCTTCCTGCACCTTATCGGCCAGCCAGCGGTCAAATTTAGATCGCAGAACCACGACGCCGGTATAAGGTGTTTGATTGAAGTGAGCGGATTTAAAATCGATAGAAAACGTCGACTGCTCATCCATAAAGGTAAGCCGGCGATGGTTAATAAAGCGTTCCCAGCCACCCTCTTCCTCTTTCCAGTATTCCGGAACCAGCCGGGCCAGGTCGTTGCCCCATAGCACGCCGCCGGACACATTCTTGGCGCCGGCAAACTCCCCCTTTTCAATAAGCAGAAACTTCATATTGTTACGGGCGAGCACCATAGCCGCTGCCAGCCCCGCCACCCCGGCGCCTACTACTATGCAGTCAAATCTTTCGTCTTCCACTTCGTTTAATTTTGAATGTTGGATTTCTTAAGACCGGTGACGGAGGACCGCCGACCGCTGTTCAGGCCAAAGCCTGTTTAAAGGCCTGGAGCTTGCCAAAGAGTTTGGCACCCATGGCTTCAAATTCCCGCAGGTCTTTTCCCCCATCAGGTACATAATTTCTGGACTGTATCAGCCTTATGCATGCAATGACTTCAATGTGTGAGCGGATGGCATAGGACAGGAACCGTGCCTGCTCGGCATTACTCTATCCGGTGGACCCTTCAGCAATATTTAAGGCAAAGGAAGTGGCAGCTCGTTTCATTTGAGAACACAGATTAAACTTCTCGCTCTCGGGCAACCTATCCGCCATCCGGTAAGCAAGGTCACAAAACTGCAATGCCAGTTTCCAAACTTCAAGGTCTTCAAATTTATATTTCATCTTCTGCTCCTGTTAGATTATATGTTGACCCAACGGTCATCGGTCACCCGTCATCCGTCGGTATATAATAAGACTCATCAGAAAGCAGATCCTTACAAATTTTTTAATTTAAAATTCGAAACTCAACCCCTGATCTTCTTCAATTCTTCGATAAACGGTGGCAGCACTTTATACAGGTCGCCCACAATGCCGTAATCGGCGATGTCGAAGATCGGGGCATCGGGATCTTTGTTGATTGCCACAATCACTTTGGAATTGGACATTCCTGCCACGTGTTGGATAGCGCCTGAAATGCCTACGGCGATGTAAAGCTGGGGTGAGACGACTTTCCCCGTTTGTCCGATCTGGAGGCTGGGGTCGTACACACCGGCTTCGGTCAGTGCCCGGGAAGCGCCGATACCTGCGTTCAGTACGGAAGCCAGTTCAGCTATGAGGTTCCGTCCTTCCTCATCTTTAACTCCGCGGCCGGCCGCCACGATGGTTTCGGCCTCCGAGAGATCGATCTTGTCGCCCGATCCGCTGATCACTTCGCGGAGGGTGGATCGCAGTTCACTTTCATCAAAACTGAAATCTATGTTAACCACTTCGGTATCGGCGGGGGCTTCTTCCGCATTGTAAGAGCCGGAACGGACGGAGACAAAGATCCGGTCGCCTTTCGCTGTTGCGGAGGCGAGGATTTTGGCTGCCATGACGGGACGTTTGGCTGAGACGCCTTCATCCGTCAGCTCAAATTCGGAGACATCAGACAGAACAGCGGCATTCTGGCCGGCTGCCAGTGCTCCCAGTATATCCTTCGTACTTTCTGTGGAAGCAAAAGCGAAGAGATAGGGATCAGATTTGTCAATAACCTTTGCGAGCGCTTTCAGCAGGGGAGTATTATTATGAGCCTGGAATACCGGATCTTCGATGAGATAAATCTTGGATGGGCCATATCTTTTTACTTGTTCAGCATATGCTGAGGCGTTCGCATCAACAATTACGGCTTCTGCCTCATGGCCATGCTGCTCTGCCAGTTTTCTGCAATACGATAATACTTCGAGAGAGGAGCGCTTCACTTTGCCATCGCTGATGGCCATATGGGTAAGTAGTGAACTCATGATTTCAACTGTTTTGCTTTTAGAATAAGTTCAGAGGGTAGCCCTCAGCTTTCAGCAATCAGCACTTGGCAGCAAGCTGGATGCTGAAGGCCGGCGGCCGATAGCTCTAAACAACATTTGCTTCTTCATCGAGGAGTTTGGCGACTTTCTTTGCCCCTTCTTCCGGTTCTTCCTCGAACTTTTTACCTGCCTGGCGTTCCGGTTTTTCCTGGTAGCCGGTTATAGAGACCTTCGGGGAAAGATCGCTTTCATCCAGATCCAGGGAAGAAAGTTCCACTGTTTCCAGCGGTTTTCGTTTGGATTGCATGATTCCCTTGAGGCTGGGGATGCGCGGGTCGTTCATGTCGTTGGAGCATGTTACCAGGCAGGGAGTGGAGAGAGCGATTACTTCCTGTCCTGAATCTCCCTGACGGGTCACGATCAGCTCCTCATCTTCAACATCAAGCGCTACCGCATTTGTAGTGTAGGGGAGGTTCAATTTTTTTGCCAGCATACCCCCGGCAAGTCCGGCATCGGTATCCTGGGCCTGCTTGCCGCAGGCGATCACGTCGTACTCTTTATCTTTGAAATAAGCAGCCAGTACATTGGCGTATACTGCCGAATCGTACTCCTTGCCTGCGTCGGCCTGGATATGGACAGCCTTGTCCGCTCCCATCGCCAGCGCTTTTCGAATGGTTTCTTTCGCCTTATCCGGACCGATGAGCACAACTTCAACTTCCCCTCCGTATTTTTCTGTGAGAACTAACGCTTCCTCTACGGCTGAAGCGTCATATGCGTTAAGAATCATGCGGCTCGCGTCCTGAATAAGTTGCCCCTCTCTTATCTGAATGGGTGCATTTACATCCGGTACCTGTTTGATACACACGTAAAATTTCATGCTACCTGATTTTAGTTAGAATGGAATTCGGGCCTTGTCAAGCTGCATCAATATACAAAACTAGTTTAAAAAGTCGAGTGAATTTACGGAAAGAGGATGTAGCTGTGGGTCGCGGAGGGACACGCCATGGCGTGTCCGTACAGCAGGGGCAGTAAGCAGTGGGCAGCGGCAGTGAGCAGTAGGCGAAAACGCGCTGGGATCTGCGCAAGGCGTCTCCCTGTCATCCCGGGATGGTTGCCCGGTGCAGACCCATCCCTCCCCGACAGGGTTGTCGGGGCAGGCTTTGTTCTCCCTTCCCTCCGGCGCAAAGGCACGCCGCAAGGAAGGGAGAGACTCTTGAATGGGGATATGCAATTGTATCTGTGAAAGGAGTCCCCCCTCCTTGCGCAGGCGGTTTTTCTGCGGAGGGAGGGGCCGGGGGTGGGTTCGGCGGGGCAGGGAACAGTGGGCGGTAAGCGGTGAGGCAGTAAGCAGTGGGCAGGATACGGGGAGGCGGATGGCGACCGGCTGTAGAACTGTAGAACTGTAGAATTGTAGAATTGTAGAATTGTAGAATTGTAGA
>CALJMB010000062.1 GCA_937982515.1 uncultured Balneolaceae bacterium | reverse complement strand
CGGCATCGGCCCTGAGCAGGGCGGCCGATCCGTACCCGCGCTCCCGGTTCAGCATGTGAAGGGTGGAGCTATCTTCTCCATACCATTGCCAATACCCACCGACAAGGTCGTCATAGACAGGGATCTGGAGTTGGATTTGCGTGCGTGATTCCACATCAAATACATAAGGCATGACCTTCGCCACTCGGCCCTCTCCCGGTAGTGCACGGTAATAAGAGACCGGCTGTGCACGAAACTCTCCATCCGGAACATGTTGCAGCAAATACATCAAACGGGCCCGGCTGATATCGAGTTTGGTGGCTGCAAACTTTTTAGAGTCTTTCGACCACGATATACTTAACCGGAGTGGGTTCCGCATCTCTTTATATCTCCCCTCTCTTTTTTTCCATGCCCAGGGAAGGGAGGCTCCGTAAATCTGCTTTTCTTTCCCGTCGTGGGTCAGCTGGTACTCTTCTCCGGACTCATTATCTTTCAGCCATAGATTGTGCTCTTTTCGTGTTACCACCCAGCGGCCGTCGGGAGACTCCGAAAGAAGGCGGTCTGAAAGCCAGTCCCGAGCATCTTTTTTCTCAACCTCTGTAATCTCCAGTGTGCTCAAATCCACCTTCCAGGTTTTCTCATCTTTCCGGAAAGTGAAGGAATGACCGGACTGATTCCATTCGAGTGTCTGAAAGGGCAAATCGTAGGGCTGAACCTCTTCACCTAACGCCTTCGACAGGTTGTCAGCCAATTTAAGGTGATCGAAAAATGGCTCTTTAGTCTTCTTTTCGGCGTTTACGAGCATAAACTCATATCCCCGGCGGGTGTGCAGCCGGTACCAGAACAGCGGGGCTTCCTCTGCCCAGTTCGGCTGTACCTTGTTTCTGAAAACGAGTTTATCCACATCGGGCCAGAGGAATTGTTCGGCACGCTTGTAATCTTCAACGGATACGGTTTGGGCATGGGAGCCCGAAACAGCCAGCAGGCCGGCTGCCACACTCAAAGCCAGCGTCAAGATAAAGGATTTCATAGATGTACGTGTTGGTTTGTATTAATGGATAATCACCGAGGCTTCGGGGAGCCCGTTAAAACCTTACGCCCTGTTCGGGTAGTTAATCTCTACCAGCCGGCGGAGAAACTCTGCTCCGTCCTGGCGCCGGTTCGGGGCAACAGAGCGGCTTTGAGCCGCCTCCCGGGGCGTAGCGCCGGAACGAGCTATGTGCTTTGCCAGACACCCTTCTTAATCCCACTGTGCTAAGGGGGAGATGGATCGTGCCCCGGCGCCCTTCCTTCCCTCCTGGATAAAGGGGCCGGGGGATTGTGGGGCGGAACACAAACAGCTCACCCAACCTCCTGGAAAACCTGATTCTTGTAGCAGCAACCGGAATTGATTAACAGAGGGTAAAGTGTTCCCCCTGCCGGCCATTGCTTATCATTCATAGCGGTTGGGGTCGATCATCGGGTGAGCCAGTTCAGAACGGCCTCCGGTGATCTGCTCCGAAACGATACGGCCACTTGCAAGCCCCAGGCTCATGCCCATCATGGAATGGCCGGTTGAAGTGTAAACATTATCGTACCGATCTATGGCTCCTACATACGGCAGGCCGTCCGGTGAAACGGGCCGCAGCCCCACCCAGGTTTCCCGGCCATCAAAATCGTTCAACGTATATTCCGGGAAATAGCTGCATACCGATTTTTTCAATGCATGCAGTTTCACCTGGTTGATCGTGGTGTCTGTGCCCACAATCTCCATCGTACCCCCGAAGCGTAGGTGTCCCATCATGGGAGTCATGGATACTTTTGCTTCGGCCAGCAACGCACAGATCTGTGGCAGGCGGCGGGGTTCGGGTATGGTAATGCTGTACCCCTTTCCCGCCTGCACCGGCAGGTTCACTTCTATCGCCCGCGCAAACGAGGCCGACCATGCCCCGGTACAGATAACCACCTCCGAGCCTTCGATAATCCTTCCGCCGGATGTCACCACTCCCTTCACGTTATTCCTGGCTCTGTGCAGCCCGGTGGCCTCGGTATTGAATTCGAAGGTAACTCCCCTGGCCCTGAGCAGAGCCTTGAGCTGATTCATCAGTGAGCCCGGATGAAAATGGGCATCTCTGGGAAAGTAGACTCCCCCCATGATGTCCATCTCGATATTGGGTTCCATGTTACGTATTTCCTCAGCGGAAAGGACCGTTGCCGGGATACCTGCCGAATTGGCCATATCAGCCACCCCGGCCTCTTCTTCCAGTCCCTGTTCGGTCTTGCACAGCATGAACAGGCCGTTTCTCTGAAATCCAAAATCCAGGTTTTCCTCCTCTTCCAGCGCAATCAACAGCTCGCGGTTGGCCAGGAGCAGATCCCTCAATACAGGGACCGACTCCTCAACATGTTTTCTGGTGGAGGCTCTTTTGAACTCCCAGCCCCAGCGGATCAGCTCCCGGTTGAGGCGCGGCCTGATATAAAAAGGACTCGCAGCCTTCAGCATCCACCTGAGCCCCTGGCTGATAACCCCCGGCGAGGCCAGAGGGATAATGTGGCTGGGCACCACCATACCGGCGTTGCCGTAGGAGCAGTTGTTCTCTCCATCCCCCTTATCCAGAACGGTGACATCAATACCTGCCTTGTTCAGATAATAGGCGGTGCTAAGTCCGGCTATCCCGGCGCCAATTACGATTACCTGTTTTTCGTTGTTCA
>CALJMB010000061.1 GCA_937982515.1 uncultured Balneolaceae bacterium | reverse complement strand
TTCCTGCCCCATTCTCACGCTTGAAGGATCCGCCTGCCGGCGGAACTCTTCAAGGTGGATGGGAGTGCCTGGTTCGTAACCCCTTGATCCCCTTTTTTAAGGGGGGAGAGGATCGTGCTTGTATTTTACTTTCTGCCCCATATACCATATACCCTAATTTCTTAACCAGCGGGCATATGGCTATACGCCCCTGCCCTACGAACCTTTTGTGCTTTCGTGGCCTCCAATCACTCCACTCCAACCTCAACTGCATCCAGCAGCCCCATCTTGGGCGTTACTTTTTGCAAATGGCTCAGAGCAAAGTGCTTGTCTACTGCCAGCGTATCGCCGGGTTCGATGTCCGGGTGATCTACAATAGCCCATTCGCTGTTCCGGGCCTGCGGCTCTACATAAATCCACTCCACTTCGTTGTTCCCCGGATTGAGTCGGAAGACCAGTGTGCGTCCTCCGTCGCGCTCCAGTATAGCTGACCGCGGCAGGCGTACTTTGCCTGAAAACCGCTCCACCTGTATGCGTCCTTCTACGGTCATCCCCGGCTTCAGGAATCCCTGCCTGTTATCGGCCGCCACTACAATCTCACCCGTCTTAGATTGAGTATCTACGACCGGTGAGACAGCCGAAACCGTGCCCTGATGCGTGTAGCCGCCGGGAACCGTCAACTGTACGGCCATGCCCTTCTTCACCATCCCGATCTCTGCCTCCAGTACTTCGAACCGGATACGCACCGTCCGGTCGTCGACGAGGGTGCCCAGTTCGGTTCCGGCACTGATGTAGGCGCCGGGCGCCAGGCGCTTTTTCACGGCCAGCTTGCCGCTAAACGGTGCCGTCATAACCGCGTAGGAGAGATCCAGCCGCGCGCGATCCAGGCGTAGCCCGGCGGCCGCCAGTCCGGAGAAAATACGTACCAGCGTGTCATCTCTGGCAAAATTCCCATTGCTTCCACCCAGGTTTCCTATCATTTCGTGCGTATTCGCCTCCAGCTCATATTCGCTCAGGGCCCTTTTGTACTGATTTTGTGCTTCTTTGAGTGCATACTGCCATTCATCATCCACAAAGCTAAGAAGGATCTCACCCTGCTGTACTTCTGCGCCCTCCACAATGTCCGATTGCGCTACAAATCCGCTGATACGGGGTTTGAGTACTACTTCCCGGTTGGCTTCCACCACGCCCTGACTCTCCACGAACCGGTATATGGGGAGGTCGTCGGTTACGGCAAAAATCACCTCGGGATGCACTTCTACCGATTCCTTCTGCTCTTCGGAGATGGGAGATTTGTCTGCATCTGTCTCGTTGCAGCCTGAGTATATGGCCACAGATATACACAGATAGAGCAGAATATTTGTTCTTTTCAACGTCATAATATGGATCCCCTCAATCGTTGTAATGCAATGAATTAGAACTATCTGTTTAGTAATGTACTTCGGTGGCCGATAAATGCCAAACACCATTCCGGTGCTTCAGGGCTGTTACACAGAGTCGCACGGAGGAGGCGCAGAGTTTCACGGAGGGCTCACTGCTAAAAGGGGAGTTTGAATGTGTCATTCTCAACTATTCAACTTTGTGTTTTTGTGCTTTCGTGGCCTTTCTCCCTTCCACCCACTGAAAGATCATCGGGATCAGATAGAGCGTCAGCAGGGTGCTGGTGATCATCCCTCCCATGAGCGCCAGGGCGAGGGACTGCCGGAAGGCGTAGCCGTCGCCAAAGGGAAGCAGCATGGGGATGAGCCCAAATATAGTAGTCAGGCTGGTCATCACAATCGGACGGAACCGGTGGCGTCCGGCCTGCTGTACGGCTCCGGACAGATTACCTGTCTCATCCAGGTAGCGGCGCATGAAATCCACTTTCAGAATGGAGTCGTTTACCGCAATGCCGGTCAGGATCAGAATCCCCATAAAAGAGAGTGCATTAAGGCTGATGCCTGTTATAAACAGTATGGTAACAGATCCCACCCAGGCAAAAGGCACCGCGCACAGGATGATAACCGGGTATTTCAGGCTCTCAAACTGGATGGCCAGGATGATATAGATGATCAGCAGGCTGACGAGCAGCAACGCTCCCATCCCCTGCAGCATTTCTGCAATCATCAGAGCCGATCCTCCGGTCTGTACTTCCGTTCCGGTGTCTCGTGCGAAATGCTTCAGGGCGTTGTTGATGCGATCGGCGTTCCACCACCAGTCTCCGAAACTCATATCAGCCATATAGCTGAGCACCGGTGTCTGGTCTATCCGCTCGAGCTGTTCCGGCTCGGATGCCCGCCGGATATCCACCAGGTAGTTAAGCGGTATCTTGGTGTCATTGAGATCCAGTATCACAGCCGCCGGATCGTAAATCGTACGATCCATGCCCACCAGACGGATGGCTACGTTCTCATCCTGGCGGTTCCAGTCGGTCACCCAGCTGCCGCGCGTCAGCGACTCCAGGTAGCGGATAATCTGCTGTTCCGACAACCCCAGCTGCAGCAGGCGGTCGGCCCTGAAACGGAGCTGCCAGGTATCTACCTCTTCGAGAAACTGTTTCTGCAGAGCTACATGGATTCCATTTTCTGCCAGCTGCTGTTGCAACTCTCCGGCAAGCCGTTCGCTCTGCACCCGGTCATTGCCAGTCAGCCGAAGCAAAACGGGTGGTTGCGTGACACCTGGCAATACTCCCAACGCATCACCGGCTGTAACAGGACGCACGCTCCATCCCGGATGCGATTCAAAGAAGCGGGCTACCCGGCGGTCTGCCTGCTCCGCCTGCTCATACCCGGAGACCGGAACGGTAACGGTAAATTTGTTCAACCCTTCTTCAGAAAGATTGGTCAGGTTGGTCTGGTCGGTATAGCCTCCCAGTACCTGTACCCCGCCCGAACGATCCGGCTCAGGGATGAAAGCCGTAAGGGCCGCCGCTGCCTCACGGGCCGAGGCCAGCGAGGTGTTGCCGGGAAGGCGTACCTGGTACTGTACCTGTGCAGGTTCGGAGACAGGGAGAAGGCCTTTATCCAGCTTGTAAAACATGAATATACTCGCCGCTACGAGCACCAGAATACCACCTGCAAACCACCTCCGGCGCCCCATTGCCCATTGCAGGCTTTCTTCGTACCGGTCACGGATGCGGTTGAAGTAGGTGTTAAAGCCCAGTACGCGGCCTTCGGTTCCTCTCTTCTGCACTCGGATTACCAGCACCGGCAGGATCAGCAGTGCCACTGCCAGCGACGCCAGCAGACTAATGGAGAGCGTCCACGCCTGGTCCTGAAAGAAGGCGCCTTCGAATCCCCCCAGGAACACCAGCGGCAGGAATACGGAGATGGTGGTAAAGGTGGAGGCTGAGACGGCCAGGGCTATTTCTTTGGTTCCCAGTGCGGCGGCCTCGAACAGCGACTTCCCCTCCGACCGGTGGCGGTTGATGTTCTCCAGTACAATGATGGCGTTGTCTACCAGCAGGCCGATGCCCAGGGTAAGTCCACTCAGCGAGACGATGTTAAGCTGTATATCGGAGAGGTACATCACAAAGAAAGTCAGAAAAATACTGACGGGTATAGCCACCCCAATCGTAAACGGCGTGCGCAGGTCATCCAGGAACAGGAACAGCACGATGAAGGCCAGCACGGCCCCGTACAGCAGCGTCTGCAACAGGTTGCTGATGGCATTGCGGATGAAGGTGGCGTTTTCGCGGAGCACGGTTATATCGATGCCCGGGTTCCGGGCCCGCAGCTCATCCAGCAGAGGGAGCATGGTGTCGTAAGCTTCTACCGTGTTGGCCCCGTACTCTTTTTTAACCAGCACGCTCAACACCTGTCGCCCGTCTACCAGGGCGAAAGAGGTGGGATCGGCCTCATCCATGCGGACCTCCGCCACATCGCTGAGGGTGAGGATGCGTCCATCGCCCAGCTTCCTGACGGGCATGCTGCGCACATCGTCCAAAGACTGAATCCGGCTCTGTATTTTCAGGGCGTAGCGATACCAGCCGTCGCGCAGCTCTCCGGTGGCGGTAAACAGATTGGCCTGCTGTATCAGGTTCTGTACCTCCGGCAGGCTGACGCCGTAGCGGTTCAGGTTAGCCGGTTGGTAGCGTACCTGTACTTCCGGTACCACACCTCCCACTAACACCACCTGGGCGATGCCTTCAGCCTGTTCCAGACGTCGCGACAGTACCTGTTCAGTCCACCGCTTCAGGGAAAGGCGGGTCTCGAAATCGGGGTCGGGCTGATCGCCGGCCGTGATGCCCAGCACGGCGATCGGCTCATCCGAAGCCGAGTTCTGCACCAGCTGGGGACGCCCGGCCTGCTCGGGCAGCATGAAGCGCACCTGATCCAGCTTCTCGCGCACATTCAGGAAGGCCAGATCCATATTCTGTCCCCAGCTGAAGGTCAGCGAGATCACGCTCTGTCCCTGCCGGGCAAATCCGTGGATGCTTTCCAGCCCCTGCACCGTGCTGAGCAGCCCCTCCAGCGGCTCGTTGATACGCTGCTCTACCTCCCGGGGCGCCGCTCCGCTCCAGTCGGTGCGTATCAGCAGCGTGGGCGAATCTATCTCCGGCAGCAGATCCACCGACAGCCCCCCCAGGGCTATGCCTCCGAAGATGAGCACAGCCAGGATCAGCATGTAAGCGGTTATGGGACGGTTAAGGAGCATAGGTTACTATTTATTCCCGACA
>CALJMB010000060.1 GCA_937982515.1 uncultured Balneolaceae bacterium | reverse complement strand
GTTTTGAACTTGAATTCAATGGTGGAAAGAACCACGCCAATGCTGATGCAGACGGTTGCAAATACTACTTTTAGCAGTACTATAAGAGGCATAAGCACATACCCTAACCACCGATATTGCTCCTGCAATTCCCAAAACGCTTCGATACTCTGAATAGTAAGCTGATCAGAAAAACTTCGGTAGTAGAGCTCTTCAGTAAAAAATAACGAATTACTTATAAACGTCAGAAAAATATAGATTCCAACTAATACAGCAAAGATAATCCCACTGTTTAAGCTATCAGTGATAAAAGAATCATTGGCTTCTGCCTCTTGGTTAAATTTTTCTCCATCAAGCATAAAATTACTTAGTAATAATCTAACCACGATTAAAGTTATAATTTTTATCTTCTTAAACTTAAGAGTAGATCATTTTTCCGCTGGTGTCAACTTCCGCCTTCTATTTGCTCCATCTGATCCATTTCTAACGTTTTCATAATTGTACCTTTCCTTAATTACAGGTTATTTTTGCTGTATCGCATGAAGAAAAGCAACACAAAAGAAAGACATTCACATCATCTTTCTTTTACTCTTCTAATGAATGCACCTGTAATTTGATACATCCTGCAGAGAAATCAAGCGAAACCCGTCGCTGATATGTTCGTTTTGTCGCCTATTCGTTCGGTTTTCAGTAGAGTTGTGAATTTTTAGTCTTGGCTTGTCTCAACTTGTAGCTTTAGCCTTAGTTTTTCAATCCGCTTTGTTCTCGGTCCTTCATCTGCCTCCCGTTCAGCAAACTCCTTCGCAACTCTGTAAAGTTCGTTTCAAAGTGAGTAATCAGAAATTTAATAGTGCTATCTCATTCTTCAAGCCGGTATTAACAGCTATGGTATAGCCAATGATATTGGAGTATTTTTCAATCTCCTCTTTAATCATCTCTAACTTTGGGTCGGCCAGTCAGGATTTTCCTAAGAGTTCTGCCAAATAATTCTTTGATCTTTCTGCTAAAATAAGATCTCAAATCGCCCATATGATAGGTTTATTCATTAACATTCTGTGTTTCTTTCCTATGCTCTTTCAGCTCCCGAACGGCTTGTTTTATGAGTTTCCGCTTTCTCACATTTGTCTGCAACCAATTCAAACTGTAAAGTTAAATGTATTACATATCAGGCTTTGCAAAGCCTGATATGCCATCCTAAATTCAGTTCAGGATCTCCCTTTGAAGACTATAACCGTTTTTTTTAGTTTCTGAAACAAATTCAGAATGACACGCAAAGATGGTTTTGTAAAAGCCTCTATTGTATGTTTAAAACACATATATAACACTCATTTCAAAATTGTAAAAATTTGCCGTATAATAATTGGGGATTTTTTTCTTTAATTTCTTGAAATTAAAATCTATTCTTTTATTAGATAGACAATTTATAGATGCACGGTTTAAAATGGAGTTAAGATTAATCGTTTGGAGAACAGGATATGAACAGCCCCAAAAAATTGTACAGGCAGTTTAATACCGATTCTCAGAATCAAGATGAAAAAAACATTCCGGTTTGTACCGAACTTTTTCATGTCTATGAAGAGGCCACCGGGACCGCTAACCAGCTTCTGTCCCAGTGTCGGGAATATAAGTCTCTGGAGGATCATGCATTAGCATATATACGCAGCAGGCAAAAACAACATAATTCAACAAACGGAGAGAAAACCGAGGCTACATTCTTCGATAATTTCTTAGCTCTTATTTCATTCAATCGAACTCCTTCTTCAAAAAAGTCACCGATTCCCGATCAGGAGTTCAATGCCGTTAAACGCCAGTTAGAGACCTTTGTAAATGGGGGGATGCTCATAGCTAAAAGCGAGCTCCAGTTAAAAATCCAAACCGCTGTTTCAGATTTGTATGCTTCCCCAAGAATAAGAAGTCAAATTTCAATTCTTAGTATTCCGACTGCCAACCATGGTGCGATTTTAGTGCGATGTGTAGAGAGTCACCTCGCCCATTTTCAGCAATCTAATCGGTCATGTCGCCTTCATATCGTGGATGATTCCGATGAATCTATACAACCAGGCAAAAACCGTAAAGCTGTAAGAAAATTATGCAAGCAGTACGAAGCAGATCTGTTGTGGATAGATAAATCATATCGCGCTAAACTTGCTCATAAAATTGCTGAACTAAGTACTATTCCCAAAGAGGTAACACAATTTGCCCTTCTGGGTGACTCCCGCTTTAATTTCCAGGTAGGGGCAGCTCGAAATACACTACTTTTGCTTGCCGCAGGCACTCCCTCGGTTCAAGTAGATGACGATACCTTATGCCAGCTTATACCGTCTCCGTGGATGGATAATGGAGTTGCTCTCTCTACAGAAGAACCGCAGCAATTTCGCTTTGATGAAGATATTAATTTATCAGCAGGAGAAGGACAAAAGGAAGAGATCCAGCAAGATCTTTTGTCTCTGCATGAAAAATTGTTGGGTAAACATCCGGGAGATCTTATTAAGAAGTATAATGAAGCAAATATTGATCTTTTAAGTAGCAGAAAATTGCTTCAAAAATTGCACTATGATGATACCCATATAGCGGTTACTTTTACTGGAGCAGTCGGTGATTCTGGCATGCAATATCACTGGCAACGCCTCTGCCTTGATGGAGATTCTTACCAGCATTTTATTAACGGTAAAAATTCTTATCAGAGAAATTTATGCACAAGACAGATTTTTAGGTCTGTTCCTCAATTAACCATCGGAGACACTCCATTCTGTATGGGCATGCATATGGGGCTCAATAGCGAGCAATTTCTTCCCCCATTCACGCCATTACTACGTAATGAAGATGGAATATTCGGTCAACTCTTAAATCTCTGTTTTAAGCAAGCATGCCAGGGATATATTCCTTATGCCATTCGTCATGATCCGCCAGGCCGGCCTTCACATGTAGACACATCCCAGGCACTTAGTGTTGGCCCTCTTCGAACTAATGATATTTTGTTAGCGATTTTATTGTCTCTCAATGGACATAATCTTGGCTTAGGATTAAAGCCTTCAGAAAATCTACCTCTTGTTGGATCTTATCTATATAATTTAAGTCAAATATCAATTTCTAAGTTTGAAGCAAGATTAGCCTGCGATTGCCTACAATTAATTCGAATACGAATCAGCTACCTTGAACAATATCTGAATAAACGAATAGATGCTCCAACATACTGGCAAAATGATATACGGAAAGTGATCTCGAACTTTCAGGAATTAATTCAACCTGAAATTTTTTACACTCCTTGTGATTTAAGCGGCAACACCTCAGAACGATTGGCTTTGCTCCAAGAGTTGATAGGAAAATTTGGGCAGGTACTTATTCATTGGCCTGCCATCTGGGAAACTGCCAAAAAGCTACGCGAACAAGAAGGATTTAAAGACATCGGAAATAGAAATTGTTAATCTGAACATTTTGAATATTTTTGATATTACTGAGTGATTCTGGACAAAAATTAACTAACAACATAGGTTAATATAATTTCCAACAAAACAGATATTTAAAAGAGCTATTATTGAATTCATTAAACTCTGAAAGGTTACTTGAAGATAATACCAAGATGATTCCAAATATTATTCATTTTATTTATGTTTTAGAACCTAATTTTAATGATCAAGAGTTCTGTTTAGTACATTACCTTGCTATAAAGTCTGCTTTAGAAGTCAATAAACCGGATAATATATATCTCTATTATTCTTATGAACCGAAGAATAACATTTGGTGGGATAAGGCAAAGGAATTAGTACAGCTGGAACAAATTATTCCACCCAAAACTATTTTTGGCAACAAACTATATCATGTGGCTCATAAAGCTGATGTCGTAAGATTGGAAAAGCTCATCGAAAGGGGGGCATATATTTAGACATTGACACAATATGTGTGAAACCCTTTTACCCGCTAAAACATCACAGCTTTGTCATGGGTTATGAAAAGGATGGAGGGCGAATTAAGGGTTTGGGCAATGCTGTTATGCTGTCAGGTACAAAGGCTATATTTCCAAGAGTATGGTTAGGTAATTACCTTTCATTTAGATCAAAAGGCTTTGATAATTTTTGGGTAGAGCATTCTGTTAATCTCCCTTATAAACTGTCACAACAAGTACCGGAGTTAAAAGACCAAATTCATATTGAACCAGCTTCAAGTTTTCTTTCTCCCTATTATCACCAAGAGGATTTAAAAAAAATGTTTGTTGAAAATGTAGAATTTGAGGATGCTTATTGCCATCATCTGTGGGAAACGTTTTCATATGAGAAGTATTTTGAACAGATTACGGTAGATCATATAAAAGAAGTAGATACTACCTATAATTTGATAGCCAGGAGATTCCTTTGAAACAAATAGAAGCGATACTAAAGCCTGTTTCATAGTTTGTTGTTTTTTACAAAATGACATCATGTTATATTTGAGATCTGTTGATATTTCCTTTTATCTGTAATACTCCCCAATGTTCAGACCACGGGGTCAGGTTTTTTAGTTAATGTTAAGCGGCATTGCGGTAAAGATCTATGGGTTTCCTTCGGTTAATGCCTTGGTGTCTTCTTCGGTTATATTTTTTAACAAAACTATCAATTCCCTGGTACAGCTCCAATCCAGTACTGACCGGATGCAGATAAATATGCTTTTGCTTAATGGTAC
>CALJMB010000059.1 GCA_937982515.1 uncultured Balneolaceae bacterium | reverse complement strand
TCATGCCGTATCCCGACTCAGCTCATGCCGTATCCCGACTCAGCTCATGCCGTATCCCGACTCAGCTCATGCCGTATCCCGACTCTCCGCCCGGTGGGCGGAGAGGTCTGTTGCGGTGATTTGTTCGTCTTCCGGGGTAAGGACGAGATGGTGAAGGGACGGCATTCCCTCCCCGCTACAACAACGCCTGTCATCCTGAGCTCCGCCGAAGGATCCCCCCGATGCAAAGGATGCCCGCCACAGAGGCACCACGCCCTTCTGCGTTCGGGCCGGGCGCGTGCCTCTTCCGGGTGCATCCTCACGGCTACAGGGATGCCTCGACGGAGTTCGACATGACAGGTTTTATTTAGGATGACAGCCATCGGGAAGGATAGTGATGGCCCTGGAGCAGGAGAGCAGCTTACATAAACTGAATGAAAAGTATGAATGCAGCAGCCCTGGCTTTCTGAAGGAGATTTAGAACCATACGTGCCCTTGCACAACAAACACCTACAGCCTCCGCTGCCGCGCAATTAAAATGGACTTTCTGTCGTCCATACTATATATTTAAGCGTTACATTTAATTCCCCACCTGTGAATTGTTAGTAATCTTTTCTGAAACGATGTGTTAATCCAACTCCTTTCATCAGATGAACCCCCTCTCAGGTGTTTAAAAATACTAGAACAATATGAAACAAGGTAAAGTAAAGTGGTTCGATATCGAAAAAGGTTTCGGTTTCATCGAGCCTGAGGATGGAGGCAAAGATGTTTTCGTCCACAGAAATAACGTAGAAAATTTAGATTATAATCAAGGGTTGGAGGATGGAGAATCCGTAGAGTTTGAAATTGAGGATACTCCCAAAGGCCTGAGTGCGACGAATGTGCGTAGTCTGGATTACAAATAACGCCAGTATTACAAACCTCAATAGTACAAGCCCGATCTTATGGTCGGGCTTTTTTTGTTGAGTAATACCTTTCAACCCACATTAACTTGTAGCCGGCTTCCCATTTATTTCTTCTTCTCTGCCAGGTGGTTACGACGCCTTTTCCTCTGATCCGGTGTTTCACCCGGAACCAACCCGGAATATTCCGATATACAAAGAATATTATCACATAGCAGAGTGACCCTTCTCAAATAATTCAATCAGAGAGCATTATGAAAAAGCCTCTTTTCATCATCGTTGCCTGCGCATCCTTTCTGACCATTTCTCAATTAGCGTATGCCCAGGGGTGTGTGGCCGTCCGTCATTTTTCCAATTTCAGCAACCCCTCCGCAGGAAACCAGGCCTTTCTTCAGCCGGGTGAGTGGACGCTGAATACCGATTATCGCTATTTCCGTTCGTTCCGGCACTTCCGCGGTACGCATGAAGAGCCCCAAAGGGTAGCCAACGACACAGAGGTAATTAACTGGCAGCACGCTCTGGATATTTCCGTATCCTATGCCATTACCTCCCGGCTGATTGCCAATGTTACCCTTCCACTGGTATACAATGAACGCTCTTCTCTCTACGAACACGGAGGCGAAGGGCGCTTTACCACCATGGCTTCTGGCCTGGCAGATATGCGGGTCGGGGCCAGCTACTGGCTTCTGGACCCCTATGCCAATCCCAGAGGGAATATTGTGGCAGGACTGGGCGTGCGGCTCCCCACAGGTGATCCTTCCGCTGAAGATCGCTTCTATAATGTGGGGCCGAATGGCAGCTCAGAGATGAGGCCGGTAGACCAATCCATTCAACCCGGCGACGGCTCCTGGGGGCTCACCTTCGAGCTGGAAGCGGGGCGTCGGCTTACCAATAATATAGGCCTGTTTCTGAGCGGCTTTTACCTGGTAAGCCCTGAAGAGATGAATGACACCCCGACGAACCGAAGGATTGAAGAAGCCTACATGTCGGTAGCCGACCAATACCGCCTGAGAGGCGGTATCTCCTATCTCTTTTCCGATAACTGGAGTGCTACGCTCGGGGGACGCTATGAAGGGGTGCCAGTCAAAGATCTTATAGGCGGCAATGAAGGCTTTCGCCGGCCGGGATATATCTGGTCGGTTGAACCGGGAATTGCTTACTCGGTGAACAGGTTTTCTGTCAGCCTGAATGTGCCGGTTGCCCTCGTCCGCGCGCGGCCGCAGAGTGTGCCGGATATGCAAATTTCTGAAGCTACAGGCCAACGCCGGGTGGGTGATGCCGCTTTCGCCGATTACCTGATCAATGTGGGGCTGACCTGGCACTTCGGCAGATCCGGCGCCGAGACCAAGACCTTCTTTTGATCTTTGCCCGGGCTAAACCCGGCTAAACTTTGCCAGGGTTTAGCCGGGGAGGGCAGATTACATGCTTTTATCTTCCCTGATTTCTCAAAATATCATGCAGCCAGGCTTTTATCTCATTCCTGTTGGTCTGCTCCCTATCCAGCTTGTCGTGGATAAGTGTTTCTATTTTCAGCGCGGTCTCTTTATCTCTGATATCCTCTTCTTTCACATAATCATTAATCAGAGCCAACACTTCATTGCCCTCATCTCGTCTGAACATGTTGCCCGTACGGGTGCTTTCCGATCTTGGATTGTGTCCGGGCTTAGATGTCCATGTATAGTCGTATTGCAGGTCGCTTCTGTCTATTAGTGCCATAATTGTCTGTAGATAGTTTAACTTTCAGGTTTCTCTGATTGAATCGTTATTTTAATCCTGCAGAGAAGCCGACATATTTCTTCCCTATCCCTGATGCTGTTTAAAACTTATAACGATATCCCGGAATATGGTGAGCTTACTCGGATTTTCTTCGCGCTCCAGCTCTTCCCTGTCGCTGTACCTGATCTCGGATATGTCGTTCCGTTGTATCTCTTCGATCAGATCCCGGAGGGTTTCGCTTAGCTCTTCAACGGTAATGGGTTCGCTCATGCCGGTCTCATTGTTTGTTCATGTTTTACCGGATGTGACATATGTGTACCATTTCAGTTAAATCCCCTCCATCCTTTTAGGTTCCGGGTTGTTTCCAGAGAGACCGGGAGACCAACGGGCAGCAGGCAGTATCACAGAGCTACACAGAGAAGGCACAGAGTTGCACAAAGAACAGGCGGAATCCTTTTGTTTATAGCACGGCAAAATGCAGACAACCTTGCCCGCACTACTTTCTACTTTCTACTTTCTACTTTCTACTTTCTACTTTCTACTTTCTACTT
>CALJMB010000058.1 GCA_937982515.1 uncultured Balneolaceae bacterium | reverse complement strand
GGGGATTTATACGGACCCTGTATTTATTTCCTTAGTGTATCAATACTTTTCGTTTTTCCGTTAATCCTCAAACTGTAACGCCGTGCGGAAGGTGTGGGGGGTGATATACCGCGTGTGGTAGTTCACCCAATCCTCCCGGTGTTTCTGGTAAACGGGATCGTCTTCCAACCTGCCCGGCTCTTTCGAATAATCCTCCAGCCCGTGATACGGCAACGGCAGAACCGTCTTGGAGAAACCCGTATTATAGTCTCCGTCTTTAACCCATCCATCGCCGATCAGCACAAAATCTCTTTTCCAGCCTTCGGGCGGCGGAGGCAACTCAGGGAACCTGAATACGAGTTCATCTCCCGCATTCATAATAACGTACCGGTCGTCTATTTCCTCCACCAGCTCCGTGACATCTCCGAACCGGGTATAGTGACCGATCAGGTCGATCCATTTCGGCATGGTTGCGGAGATGATGTTATAGTCAGGTAGATCGGGGGCAAACCGGCTTTCTCTCACAATCCCGGAGTAGCCTCGGTAGCGCAGCTCGGCCACGTCCGCATTAAGTTCCCGGATCTGTATCTCTGCATCGGGCCTGCCTGTAGCCCAGGTGATCTGCTCCCAATAGATTTCCATATTAGTGGAAAGCCGAACTTTCTCTGGTACGATACCCGGGGGGAGGTCGCTCAGGTTAATCAAAACGGTTTTGGTTTTACCGGCCGGAAAGCCGATATCATCACGCACGGTCTTCCATCCTCCCTTGCCATCGGGCACCTGCAGATAAATGCCGTGCGGCGGCTCCCTGTCTCCCTGGCTGATGGCAACGTTGATGGAGGTGTCGGTCGGATACACCCAGCCGCGGGCTATCAAATAAACCGGCTCATCGTGCGGGAGCTCTTCACCTAAATGAATTTCCAGGTAGTGCTCTTTTGCCAGTCCCTGATAGGGTGTTAATTCGAAGGTATCGACGTATGTTCCGTCCCTGTTCCGTATGGTTTGCGTTACATCATTCCCGTTCTGATCCAGCGCTTTCTTTACAGGCCGGGGGGGACTAACCGGATAGAGTTTCTGCTCGGGAGCGGGCAGTACGAAGCGCTCATCCACCATCACTTCAATATCTGCCGGGTGATCTGCCACCATCAGCGACACCTGATCAAAGAAGTGAGTCTCCCAGAGATCCGCCGTGATGCGAACGTCGTAGTAACCGTCTTTCGGTTTCAGCTGGCTGCCCTCAATTTTGATCCAGTCAATACTGTGGATGGCGCTGGCATCTCCCTGCGCGTTGATTTTCAATCCCAAAGCCGTACGCCAGAGGAAGTCGGTCACGAACTCCATCTCTTCGCCGTTGTAGGTAAACACCCATGGGCAGGAGCCTTTCAGCATCTGCTCGTTCATGATTTTCGACCCATAACCCAGCTCGGCAAATTCGGCCTGGGTTGAACCGTTAGGCCAGACGATGCGCAGCATCTCTGCCTCCTCATAATTTCCCAGGCCTATGTGCACCCACGGCCTGTTGATGAGCTGCTTTTGATACAATAGCCCCGAACGAACCTCCAGCTCTCCCCCGATACCGAAAGAGTTGATCCGCCGGTCGCCGAGCGGCCCTGAAGCTTCAGGGCGAATGATGCGGGCCATGTAGCCATTCCTGCTGGTGTTCATCAGCGCCACCGGCCGGCCGTTATCCAGGCCCATGCCATCCAGACGGTTATCGGCGTCCAGATCGGCAAAACCGAGAACAGGGGCATTGAGTACCTGCGCTTCTCCTGAAAATGCCAGGGAGTCATCACTGAGCCAGAACCTGCTTTCCCGGGTACCGCTTACCAGTATATCTGCGGCGCCGTTGTTGTCTATATCCGCGATGAGCAGGGTACCCTGCCCCGGAGACAAGGATGTGAAATCAACGGCCGGACTGATCAGGGTATCGGTTACCCACTCCTGTTGTCTTTGCGAAAATGAATGTTTCCGGATACCGTCTCTTCCCCAGCTTATCAGATCAAAGGTGCCGTCGCTGTCTATGTCGGCAATCTCTATATTTATAATATTGTTCTGCAAACGGAGCGTAGTATCAGCGATAAACACGCCCGACCTCTCATTCCTGAGCAGGCTGACGTTCCCTTCATCCGTCAGGAAGAAAGCGTCGGAATCGCCATCTCCGTCAAAATCGGCCCACAGAAACTGCACGGAACTTTC
>CALJMB010000057.1 GCA_937982515.1 uncultured Balneolaceae bacterium | reverse complement strand
ATGAAAGTAGAAATTTGGTCCGATTTGGTATGTCCGTTTTGCTACATAGGCAAGCGAAAATTTGAACACGCCCTGGAACAGTTTGAACATAAGGATGAAATTGAAATCCAATGGCGTAGTTTTGAATTACAGCCCGGATTAAAAACCGACGGTTCAAAAAATCAATATGAGCACCTGGCCGAGAGTAAAGGCTGGACGCTCGACTACTCTAAAAAAGTTCACGACCACGTAACCCAATCAGCAAAAGAAGTAGGCCTGGAGTACAACTTTGACATAGCCGTCCCCGCTAACACCTTCAACGCGCATCGGCTTTCTCATTTAGCCGCAAAGCACGGCTTGCAGGGTGAAGCGGAAGAGCGCCTTTTCAGGGCCTATTTCACCGAGGGCAGGGATATCGATGACGATGAAACCCTGGTAGAACTGGGAGTTGAAATCGGATTACCTGAAGCTGAAATTCGTGAAATGCTGCAAGGCGATTTGTATGCAGATGAGGTGAAGAAAGATATTGCCAAAGCCCGGCAGGTTGGAGTACAGGGCGTGCCGTTCTTTGTGCTGAATAATAAATATGCGGTTTCCGGGGCCCAACCGAGCGAAGTTTTTCTGGAGGCCTTGCAAAAAGCATATGAAGAATATGAAAAGGAAAACGCTCCCGATCTCATAAGTGGAGCAGATGGGGCCGCCTGTTCAATTGACGGCACCTGCAATTAGCCTGTGGTGATCAGATTTATGTACTGCTTAACACTAATTTCAACCTTTAACATACATAGCCTGATTTAGGATAAGGAATGGGATCTAAATCTGAATCCGTCCCGAAAGTATAAAATACCAGGTAGTACCTTACTTGGTAAGGTTGCCTGACTGCAGATTCGGGGTCATCCTCCTAAGCACGGGAAACCACCGTGATGTTCCCCCTTCGAAGGGGGACAGGGGGATGATAACCCTCTCTGTAAAGGCTCAACTTCGATTTCTAAGGAATCCCATTGATATGAAACCTTTTCGGACAGCCTTGCTCCCGCTCCGACAACAAAGTGGTAGGGGGCTCCCCTCGGGGGGAGAAGGGAGGCCGGCCTTTATACCGTTTTCTCACAACTCAACCGAATACAATTAAATAATTAAATCATGACACGATCATACACAACTAAAAAATTATTCTCATTATTCACGGCGCTTTTCATAATAAGCACGTCGCTCTATGCCCAGGCCACCTGGAAGGTTGACCCCGCTCATGCTAAGGTCACCTTTAGTACGGTTCACAACACCATATCAGACGTGCAGGGATTGTTCAACTCCTTCGATGCTACAATCACAGCAAATGAGCCGGATTTCAGCGACGCCGTTTTCGAACTTACCATAGATGTGGCTTCTATCGACACTGAAGTGAAAATGCGGGATGACCATCTGAGGAGTCCTGACTTCTTCCATGTCGAAAAGTATCCCAATATTACTTTTAAAAGCAGTTCCATTAAGAAAACAGGCAAAGAAAACAGATACAAGCTCTCCGGCGACCTGACCATTCACGGAGTCACCAAACCTGTGACTATGGATTTATGGTACCGGGGAACCATTGAAAACCCCCAGAATGGCGATATTGTCTCCGGATTTCAGGTAACCGGTACGCTAAATCGTTTGGATTTCAATGTCGGACCAGACTTTCCCGAAGCGTTAATCAGCAATGAAGTGATCATCAAGGCTGACGGAGAGTTTATCAGAGAATAGCAGGGGTTAGTATAAAGGCGCAGATCCGGTATAATCCTGACAGGGTTTGAAACCCTGTCAGAGTTATACCAGGCTGACTTCAAAGGAGGCGGATCTCATAATCAGGAACTATTAACTGTAACAATAAACCATGTACAATCTTAAGATTATTACAGCATCCGTTCGGCCAACCAGAAAAGGCCCTGTTGTAACAGAATGGATAGCTGAAACGGCCAGGCAGCACGGCAGTTTTAATGTAGAAGTGCTGGATCTCGCGGAAATTGATCTCCCGATCATGAACGAGCCCCATCACCCCAGGCTGAGGAAGTATGAAAATGAATACACCAGAAAGTGGAGCTCCAAAATTGATGAGGCCGATGCTTTTATCTTTGTTACGGCAGAATACAACCATACCTATCCGGCGTCGTTGCAGAACGCGCTGCAGTATCTGTCGCATGAGTGGGCCTACAAAGCTGCGGGTATTGTGAGCTATGGAGGAGTATCAGCCGGAACGCGGGCGTTTAAAGATTTAAAGAGCGATTTATCCACCTTTAGTATGGCGCCTCTGGTCCAGGCTGTGCACATTCCCTTCTTTACCCAGTTTATAAATGAAGAAGATGTGTTTATTCCAAATGATGTACTGGAAAAATCGGCCGAAGTGATGCTTAATGAGCTGGCGCGGTGGTCGAAAGGAATGAAAGTTATAAAGGAAAACAACTAAAACGATTTCTAAAATGTCTGAGAAGAATCCGCACTATACTGCGCCCGCGCAAACACGCGTCGGGCATGTTCATCTGAAAGTGTCTGATTTAGATCGGGCGCTGAGTTTTTACCGTGACCTGTTGGGCTTTGAGCTGACAACCATGTACGGAGATCAGGCGGCTTTCCTTTCGGCAGGCGGCTATCATCACCATATCGGCTTAAATACCTGGCACAGCAAAGGCGGTCCGCCCGCTCCCCGAAACAGCGCCGGACTTTACCACACCGCCTTTTTATATCCCACCCGGAAAGATTTGGCAATGATTCTCCGGAGGCTTATTGATGAGGGCTATCCGATCAGCGGAGCCAGTGACCACGGCGTCTCGGAAGCCATCTACCTGAATGATCCGGATGGCAATGGCGTAGAACTCTACTGGGATAAGCCCCAGGATCTCTGGGAATACCGGGCGGATGGCTCCATTGTGATGGTCACGGAAGCGCTTGATCTCGAAGGTCTGCTTGGAGAGCTTGAATGACATTCATAAAGAACCTGTATTCGGTATAAAGCCGGTATATAGCCTTCCCCGGAAGGGGCAGGGCTGTTACGTTCCGGCTTCCAACCACCTTCCTGCGGGTTTCCCGACCCTATGACCGTGGCCGGACGGGCTATTCTCGCTCTGCCTTTTCAAGCTCCGGCTGGCGCAGGGGCTGTCTAAGCCGACTCTTTTTTCTACCGCCAGAGGGTGCTGGCATTCAATCTGTGACTGTGGATGTGCGGGTGGGTGATCCGCAGAGCGCATGGCGCCAGGCGCAGAGCGTCCTCTCATCCGCCTGCCGACGAACCATGCTTTATGCGCCTGGCCCGTAACGCAGAGAGGCCCCACAACTTTTCCGGCCAGGGGCGGTTCCATCCAAAGATACCCGCCCGTTGAATGTCAACACGCCTTAAACAGGCACACAGCCCGACAGATTTTTTCAGAGCCCGTATTTTCATCCCAAACTCACATTAAATAACAGGTGAATAACCATGATACTCATAACTAAAGCAGATAAAAGGCATACCGTGGGGCGGGGGCCATTTACCTCGCGGCTCCTTCCACTGGGAAGGGCAATAAAGGGTTCAGACGATCACGGAATTGCTCAGATCGGCCGGCTGGAGCACGCTACGCTCAAAGGTGGCGCTCTGGTACC
>CALJMB010000056.1 GCA_937982515.1 uncultured Balneolaceae bacterium | reverse complement strand
CCTGTTCTGCTCGGGGCGTACTGGTTTCAGGGCTGGTATATGAACTTTTCGGCCGGCATATTCATTCAGGAAGAAACCAGGATACTGCCCCGTATCACGCTTATAGGTGCAACCATCACCATTGTTGCCAATCTTATCCTCATTCCCTACTTCGGCATGATGGGTTCGGCTTTCGCCACGCTGCTGAGTTATGTGTCCATGGCTTATCTTCTCTATCGCCACAGCCAATCGGTTTATCCGGTTCCTTATGATATGTCGCGTGCTATTGCCATACTTGCTATTGCCGCCTTTCTCATCCTCCTCCACCCTACCCTCTCCGCCTGGGCCGGTTCGGAATGGATTAGCGGCTTGCTTTTGTTACTGACAGGGACAGCAGGCTTTGCCGCGCTGACGTTCAAAAGCCCGGCTTATAGTAAATAGTGGACAGGCCACTGTCTGCCACCGGACCTTTTCCATACTATTTTTCCGTCCGGAGATCGAAATTATTTGTCAGGAATTTAAAATATCAGAGCTATTATTATGTACAGGAGCAGCAAGGTGGGCATATTTGTCGATGCAATTAACGTTACCTTGAACGGGGGGTTCGGCCTCAGATACGATATACTCCGAACGTTTGCCTGCCGGGGCGAAGCCACCCCTTCGCGGCTGAATGTGTACCTGGCCTATGACGAGCGGCGGGCCAAAGAAGATCCGTCATACAAGGAAAAAACAGAACGCTTCAGCGAAGTATTGAGAGATTTTGAGTACAAGGTGATAGAGACACCTATGCAGTACTATCGGGATCAGGAAACAAATGAACTGATTACCAAATCCACCATTGATATGGACATGGCTGTAGATTTGCTGATGCAGGCCAAAAAGCTGGATAAGATAGTGCTGTTAACCAATAACGGCAGCTATGCCAGTGTAATCAATTCTCTGCAGCACGAAGGCTGCCGCGTGGAACTGATCGGGTTTGACAATGTCCCCAAAGATCTCAAAAAAGAGGCGGATCTGTTTATCTCCGGTTATCTGATACCGGGCCTGCTCCCCGTAGAATCACCTTATGAATGGGGACAGATCGGCTCTCGTGTACGCGGTGTGTGCTACGATTTCTCCCATAGCGACGGGTACGGCTTTCTCAGGTACCTGGATCGTATAGATGATAACCTGTGGATAACAGATTCACGTTTTAAAGAATCTCCGTACAAGACGGTGTTTTCTCACGTCTCCCAGTTCGAAGAGAATTTCGATACCAGCTATCTGCCCAGCCGCGATCTGATCTTTGAATTTGACCTGGTAGAGAATGAAAAGGGATTGGTGGGACAGGATGTGGTATTGGTATCGGCGCCTTAGATAGGTGGGGCTTATGGCCATACGCCTCTACCTCCGTGTATTTCGTATTTTCGTGGCTACTCCTCGTCCGGCAAAAATAAGCTTAAAGCAAAAAGGCTCCGCTGTGGTCGGCGGAGCCTTTTTAAAATGCAAGTAGTGAAGAAGCCTTACGCTCTTCCAGTTAGTTGCGGTTTATTTATCCATCAGCTTGCGAAAGTCTTTCAGTACGGAACGTACATGTTCAGCTGATGCATTTAAAAGTTCTTGTTCTTTTTGGTTTAAGTCAACCTCAATTATCTCTTTTATACCGCCATGGCCTAATTTCACAGGTACGCCCAGGAACAGGTCTTTCTGGCCGTACTCGCCGTTCAGGTGAGCTGCACACGGGAATATGCGGTTCTGATCCAGCATAATGGCTTCCACCATCTGGGCTGCGGCCGCCCCGGGTGCGTACCAGGCCGAGGTTCCCATCAGGTTAACAATTTCACCGCCGCCCTTCTTGGTGCGTTCTACAATTTCATTCAGTTTATCTTCGCTGATAAACTGAGTTACCGGCATTCCGGCAATGGTTGTAAAACGAGGAAGGGGTACCATGGTGTCGCCGTGTCCGCCCAGCAGTAGTGCCTGAATATCTTTTGGCGAAACATTCAGCTCTTCGGCCAGGAATGAGCGGTAGCGGGCGGTATCCAGAATACCGGCCATACCCATCACCCGGTTAGACTCAAACCCGCTGGTTTCGTAGGCTACCTGAGCCATAACGTCCAGTGGATTAGAGACGATGATAAGGATGGTGTCGGGAGAGTGTTGTACCAGCTGTTCGGTTACGCTTCGTACAATGTTGGCATTGATTTCGAGCAGGTCATCGCGACTCATTCCGGGGCGCCGGGGCACGCCTGCGGTAATGACGCAAACGTCGGAGTCTTTGGTATCTGCGTAATCTACGGTGCCGGTCAGGCGGGTATCGAACTGGTGGATGGGTGAAGATTCCCACTGGTCGAGCGCCCGGCCTTTAGAGGGATAGAATTTCTCTCCATCGCGCTCCTGCACGATGTCTACCATAACTACTTCTTTTGCAAAGTCTCTTTGGGCTACAGACATGGCTACGGTGGAGCCAACGTTCCCGCCCGCGCCAACTACGGTTACTTTCATAATTGTTTATTGATTTTATTTAGGGTTTGCTTGTTTTATGGTTTGAAACTCTTAAAAGTTAGGAAGCCGGATGCTGGAAGTTAGAGGCTGGAAGTTGGAAGTTGGAAAAGTGGTATTAAAATGTTTTCCA
>CALJMB010000055.1 GCA_937982515.1 uncultured Balneolaceae bacterium | reverse complement strand
TCCAACTTCCAACATGCGATTTATCACGCTCTTGTTACTACAGCTTATCCTTTATTTACCACTCGCTGCCCAACAGCAGATTTTCATTCCCATGGATGGATCTCAGACCAACCATCTAAAAGCTTATGGCATCATCTTCAACAACCTGCAAAAGGGAAATTCGGCGGAATGGCTGCTTAATTACCGTGGAGGGAGTTTTCTGACGGGTTATTCCGAAGAGCTTCTACGGACCTGCCGGCTTAAAAATGTAGAGGCCGAAGTAATCAGTGCGTCCAAAGCAGCCGGTATGATCGGTGAAGTGGAACAGCCTGATGTTAATACGGCGGTTGTCAAGCTGGATAAAGCCCCTAAAATAGCTGTATATACCCCGAAACAGGCTCTTCCCTGGGATGATGCCGTGACCCTGGCGCTGACCTACGCCGAAGTGGAATACGATAAAGTATGGGATCCTGAAGTGCTGCAGGGAAAGCTGTCCGATTACGACTGGCTCCACCTGCACCATGAGGATTTTACCGGACAATATGGAAAGTTCTGGTCGACCTCGCGTAATGATTCGTGGTATATACAACAGGTAAACCAGATGGAGGCTATGGCCCGGGAGTTAGGTTTTGACAAGGTAAGTGAAGAGAAGAAAGCAGTGGCCCGTACAATCAAAGAGTATGTGGGGAATGGAGGATTTCTGTTTGCGATGTGTTCGGGTACAGACACCTTTGATATCGCTCTCGCTGCCGAAGGGATAGATATTGTCCCTGTTCAGTTTGACGGTGATCCGGCCGATCCCAACGCGCAACAGAAACTCGATTTTTCAAAAACACTGGCTTTCCGGGATTTTACCCTGATCACCGATCCGGCTGAATATGAACATGCAGACATCGATGTGCCGGTTCAACTCAACCAGGTAGATCAGAAACTAGATTTTTTTACCCTGTTTGAGTTTTCAGCCAAATGGGATCCCGTGCCTACCATGCTTACCCAGAATCATGTAAGCAGCATACGGGGATTTTACGGACAAACTACGGCCTTCCAGAAAGATAAAATAAAGGAATCGGTCGTAGTACTGGGAGAGAGTCCGGGGCGGAATATGGTTAAGTACATCCACGGTAATTACGGTAACGGAACATTTACGTTCTATGCCGGACACGACCCCGAAGACTATACCCACCGGGTCAACGATCCGCCCACAGATCTGAGCCTGCACCCCACCAGTCCCGGCTACAGGCTTATCCTCAACAATATTCTGTTCCCGGCCGCTAAGAAAGAAAAAAGAAAAACATAGACTGGAAATTAGAAGCTGGAAGTTGGATGTTGGAGGATGCCTCTTACAATAGAAGGAGCATGATTCTAAATCTTCCCCTTAACAAAGAGCCTGTCCGACTACCGGCAGAGGGATTAAGAGGGTTGTCTGAAATTAGGCACAATAAAGAAATAACTCACTTTTTACTTATCATGTGTCCCTTTCGGCGCATGCAATGCGCCGCTACAGCAGGGGAAAAACCCGGAGCGTCATACTGTGGCGCTCCAACATCCAACTTCCAGCCTCTAACTTCCAACATCTAACACAAAGCATGAAGCCAACCCGTAATTTCGACGATCTCGTATCTATCATAAAAATTCTCCGAAAAGAGTGTCCCTGGGATCGTAAGCAAACCCACGAGAGCATCAAAGACAATCTCATTGAAGAGGCGTACGAGGCTGTCGATGCTATAGATCAAAAAGATTTCGATGAATTGAAAAAAGAATTGGGAGATTTGCTGTTGCATATCATCTTCCACAGCCGAATGGCCACCGAATCGGGGCATTTTGATATAGAAGATGTGATTTACTCCATTCAGGAAAAGCTGATTCGCAGACATCCCCATGTGTTTGGCGATGCTGTTGCCGGCACGGAACAGGAAGTTGCCGAGAATTGGGAGACTATAAAAATGAAAGAGGGAAAACAGTCGGTCCTGGATGGAATGCCTGTTCATCTGCCGGCTCTTATCCGGGCTCAGCGCATGCAGGAAAAAGCGGCGAATGTCGGGTTTGACTGGCCGGAATGGTCGCAAGTGTGGGATAAGCTCGAGGAGGAAATAGCAGAGTTCAGGGAAGCGCTGCAGGATGGCAGCCAGGAGAAAAAAGAAGAAGAATTCGGGGATGTACTCTTTTCATTGGTCAACGTCGGACGCTTTTTCGATATCGCAAGTGAAGACAGTCTGAGGCAAACAAACCGAAAGTTTGAAAGCAGGTTGCGTTATATTGAGATGAAACTGGCGGAAGAGGGTAAAAGTTTAGTAGATGCTACGCTTGAAGAGATGGATATTTATTGGGAGGAAGCTAAAACAGTTGTAAAACAATAATAATCTTTACTACAGATTGTACACAAGCCAACTGTTAATTTTGATCATTTCTAAACGCTGGCGCCTGATAATGCGTTATTACAGGGTAACGAGATATTAATCAATTGGCGGCGTTTTACTTAGCACATGAATTTTTCCCCGTTTGATGTTATATTCGGGGAAATTAATAAAGCAAAAAATAACACTAAATCCGGAGTTCAGAATGGCGGAGAGCTTAGTTAAAGACATTGATTTAAGTCAGTATCCTCATATTAATAAAGGCCTGGAAGGCATTGTAGCATTTACCACAACCAAAAGCTTCATTGACGGCCAGAAAGGTGAACTTATCTATGCTGGCTATAATATTGACACGCTGGCCGAGTATTCAACTTTTGAAGAAGTATGCTTCTTGCTGTGGCACGACCGGCTGCCTACCCAGAGTGAGCTGGATGATCTGACCGCCCGGCTTCAGAGCGAGCGCTCTCTGCCCGGGACCGTTCTGGATTATCTGAAAAACACTTCCAAAGAAGCCGAACCGATGTCTGTACTGCGCACAGCCGTGTCTATGCTTGCCGACTTCCATAAAAAGGTAGCCAAAGAAGAAGCAGACTTTCGGCTGAATCAGGCTATTTCCCTGGCAGCAAAGATGCCCACTATAATCGCCGCATTTGACCGGGCACGTAATGGTAAAGAAATCGTCGCTCCCCTTTCCGGCAACAGTACAGCATATAATTTCCTGTATATGCTTAATGGAGAAGAACCGGGAGAACAAGCAGAAAGGACTATGGACCTCTGCCTGATTCTGCATGCCGAGCACGGCATGAACGCCTCCACTTTTACCAACCGCAGTATTTGTTCTACCGAATCTGATATGTATTCAGCTGTAACCGGCGCTATCGGTTCACTGAAAGGCCCCTTACATGGTGGTGCGAACCAGCAGGTAATGAATATGCTGTTAGATATCAGAGAAACCAATGCGGATCCTGAGAAATACATCAAAAAGAAACTTTCCAACAAGGAAAAAATCATGGGCTTTGGCCACAGGGTGTATAAAACAATGGATCCCCGCGCGCGTATTCTGCGAGGCATGTCTAAGGAACTTTCTGAAGAAACCGGACAGGAAGAGCTATACAAATGGTCGGAAGTGATCCTGAAAACCATGAAGGATGAAAAAGGTATAGATCCGAATGTAGATTTCTTCTCTGCCACCGTCTACTATTCTATGGGCATTAGCCCCGACCTCTACACTTGTATCTTTGCCATGAGCCGCATCTCCGGCTGGACGGGCCACTACATCGAGCAAGCAGAAAACAACAGGCTTATACGTCCCCGCGCCCTCTATACCGGCGAAAAGAACCTTGACTGGGTGCCTATAGACGAGCGGTAAGCAACTTCAGAAGGAGAGCCGCAGATTTCGTTGATTTGGGAAATTTCACAGCATTGCTGCCTGCTTAATTTAACCCGATATATTAGTTAATAATCTATGTAATCTGCGGCTCAACCCTGTATTAATAACCCTCAAGAATTTTAAGTTCCCCCTCCCTCCAAGACTCATTAGTAACCCCACTTTCAGTATAAAAGCCTCTGGAAAAGATTATCGTTTCAGCCATGTTGCTGTCGTTTAACTCTAACCGGGCTTTTATCTCTGCCATTACTTTCCCTTCCACCGGAAAGTCTGCCCTTCAGCCTCCTGTTTCGATATCATCATAATTAATGGGCATCGATACTTCACGGGAATGGTCTAAATCGGGTTTTCCCAATTCCAGTTTCAGTGCCCGCTGATAAATAACCTACTAAAAGCCGCAACCCAGAACTGAATGTACCTTCATTGCATGCACATCCCACTACCTTGCCGGTTATCTCTGAATACATATACTGTTCTTTTTTCATCCCAAATTGGTTTCGTTATTATATAAGGCCATGCTCATCTATAACAGACGATTACCTGGTACATTCCCTATAAATTAAAATTGGTTCAACCAAAAAATATGCGCACCAAAGCTAATCAGAGAATCCATGTAATCTATGGAATACGGATTCTATATCATTATGTCAGCCCTCTTAATTGCCCTGGCTTAAAAGCCGGGACAATTGTGCTTACATTAAGAAATGGGATCCTGCATAATCAGCGCTATCTGCGGTTCAAACTCCCTGGCAATTAATTTTTATAATAACGACCTATTCATTTTATTTGTAGCTTAATTATAAAACTCATAATCCATTAATGACCGAGCAACAGCAAAACGTTCTTTCTGAGCTCATCCACAAGGCCCGGGATACCCGATTCGGCCGCCGCTACAACTTCAGAAATATTCATTCCTATGAGGAGTTCAGCGAACAGGTCCCCATACACTTTTATGATGACCTGAAGACTTATCTTGATGATATAAAGAAAGGGAAACCCGATGTGCTCTGGCCCGGCACGATCTCATCATTTGCCGTTTCATCCGGTACCACGGGTGCAGGCAAACATCTTCCCCTTTCCCGGGACCGTCTGAAAAGCGACAAGCTCTTCATGAGAAAGGTGGCGCGGGCCTATCTGAAACAACGACCGAACCTGTTCTCTCTGTTGGGTAAACACATCAGCCTCCCCGGCAGCATTGAGCAAAATAACAGGCTAAGCCTGGGAGAAATCAGCGGCTTTTCCGCGCACCACGCCCCTTTCTGGTTAAAGCCCTTTCAGTTGATATCCCCAAAGGAGTTGACTGAGCTGTCATTCAGTCAAAAATTCGATAAGGTTATCGACAAAGCTCTAACGGCTGACGTCAGCGTCATTACTGCCGTGCCCAGCTGGATTCTGACCCTGTTCCAGGAAGTTCTGAAGCGCTCCGGCTGTAAAAATATCGCTGAGGTATGGCCTGATCTGCAGCTGCTGATTTGCGGAGGAGTTAAACTGGCCAACTACCGTCCTCATCTTGAACAACTCGCCGGACCGCTCAACCTCGATTTTATTGAAACCTATGGAGCTTCGGAAGGATACTTTGCTTATTCTGACGATCTCAGCCGCGATGACCTACATCTTGTTACCGGAAACGGGGTCTTCTATGAGTTCATACAGGACCCGCTGCCTGACAGACAGGCGCTGAGTATTCAGCCTGCTCAATCCCTTGCAGATGTTAAGCCGGGCGTACCCTATGCTATGCTTGTCAGTACCAACGCAGGCCTGTGGAGGTATGCAGTTCGTGACATTATTGAGTTCACCTCCGTTAATCCGCCGAGAATTCTGGTAAAAGGACGGCTCAGCAAGATGCTGGATAGTTATGGAGAGGGATTGTACATGTTCGAAGCGGAAGAAGCGCTGAAAAAGACCGCGGAAAATATGAACCTGAACGTCTGCACCTTTACCGTCGCCTCCAGGCTGGACTCAGAAAATGATATTCCCCGCCACCACTGGTACATTCAGCTGGTTGATCCCGTACATGCCGATACGCTAAACCGGCTGGCCGGGGAGATTGACAGCTATATACAGCGCATAAACAGGCATTACGCCATCCGCCGGGAGAGTCGGGCGCTGGGTAAGCCTATTGTAAAGAGCATCACGCAGGTTCAAATCAATAACTGGCTGGAAATCCATGGCAAAAACAAAGCCCAGGGCAAATTGCCCCGGATACTGCCGGACGGATCAGACCTGTCCCCTTTTTTATAGGCCGCGGATGCACACGGATTTGGACGGATGATGTTGTAATTTCCTAAACCCCAATCAAAATCAAATAGGTTATCCTGAACGGAGCCTTGTGCTTTTCGGGAGGGAGCAACGGGTAACAGCAATTCTTCAATAATCCGCGCAGATCCGCGGCTCTATTTTACCACCAGGTTCACAATCCGGCCTGGTACAAAGATCTCTTTCACCAGGTTGCCTTCTTCAAGATATTTCTTGATGTTTTTCTGGCTCTTGGCCAGTTCCAGAACGTACTCTTTATTCCTGGCCTTGTCCATCGGCACTTCGATATTGCTGCGAACCTTTCCGTTTACCTGCACCGGATAATGCTGTGTATCAGCCACCAGATACGCTTCCCTGAACTCCGGCCATGACGCTCCTGAGATAGAGTCATCATGGCCAAGCCTTTGCCACAGCTCCTCGGTGATATGCGGAGCGAAAGGGTTCAGCAGTATCAGGAATTGAGATATCACAGCTACCGATACCTGATCCCATTTGTAGGCCTCATTTACAAAGATCATCATGGCCGAAATGGCCGTATTAAATGAAAGATCCTCAATATCTTCGGATACTTTCCTGATACATTCATGCAGTACTCTGAGTTGCTCCCTTTCGGGCTCGCTGTCGGTGAGCCGTTCGTGAATTTCACCAGACTGCTCATCCACAATCAGGCGCCATACGCGGCCCAGGAAACGATATACGCCATCCACGTCTTTAGTACTCCACGGCTTAACCTGCTCCAGAGGTCCCATAAACATTTCATACAGACGCATGGAATCGGCTCCGTATTGTTCAATGATATCGTCCGGATTTACCACGTTGCCGCGCGACTTGGACATTTTGTAGGCCTTAGCCTCCACGATAATATCCGTGCCTTTCACCACAAACTGCTCGCCTTTCTTTTCTACCTCATCATCCGTAAGCCTGACCCGCTCGGCTCCCTCCTTATCACCGTCCTGATCGGCACTGATCCATTCGCCATTCTTTTTATAGCCGGTGTATTCCATCTCTCCGAGAATCATCCCCTGGTGCACCAGCTTGCGGAAGGGCTCTTCGGTAGAAACCACACCACAATCGTACAGCACTTTATGCCAAAAGCGCGCATAGAGCAGGTGCAGTACGGAATGCTCGGCTCCTCCTATATAAAGGTCTACCGGCAGCCAATACTTTTCTTCCTCCGGGTCGACAGGGCCTTTATCAAACTCGGGACTTGCATAGCGCAGATAGTACCAGCAGGAACCGGCCCACTGCGGCATGGTGTTGGTCTCCCGCACGGCAGGCTTACCTGTTTCGGGATCGGTGGTATGTACCCAGTCTTTTGCTTTGGCCAGTGGCGGCTCGCCCGTCTGTGTCGGTTCAAAATCTTCAACTTCCGGCAGTGTTACGGGCAACTGGTCTTCAGGAACCGGCTTAGGCTTGCCATCGACGTGTATCACAGGGAAGGGTTCACCCCAGTAACGCTGCCGGGAAAAGAGCCAGTCGCGCAGCTTGTAGTTGATCGCTTTCTTGCCGGCTCCTTTCTCTTCCAGCCACTCAATAATTTTTTTCTTTGCTTCCTCAACATTCAATCCATCCAGAAAATCGCTGTTGATGGCCGGTCCCTCACCAGTGTATGCCTTACCATCGAAATCATCGGGGGGCTGAACCGTACGGATGATCGGCAGGCCGAACTTCTCGGCAAATTCCCAGTCACGCTCATCCTGTCCCGGAACCGCCATAATTGCGCCGGTACCGTAGCTGGCCAGTACATAGTCTGCTACCCAGATGGGAATCTCTTTTCCTGTGGCCGGATTGACAGCATAGGCCCCGGTAAATACGCCGGTTTTCTCTTTACTGAGTTCTGTTCGCTCCAGGTCCGATTTACGGGCGGCCTCCTCTTTATAAGCTTCCACCGCTTCTCTCTGGTCGGAAGTTGTAATTTCATCCACCAGATGATGCTCCGGGGCCAGCACCATATAGGTAGCGCCAAAAATCGTATCCGGGCGGGTAGTAAACACTCTTATAACCCCGCGGCCATTTCCATCTGTTTTGCCCTCACCCTCGTTCCGCCCCGCAACTTCAAAATCGATATCCGCACCGATAGACTTGCCTATCCAGTTGCGCTGCATTTCTTTGGTGGAATGCGGCCAGTCGAGATCATCGAGCCCTTCCAGCAGCCGATCGGCATACTCGGTGATTTTCAGTACCCACTGACGCATCGGCTTGCGAATGACCGGAAATCCGCCTACCTCGCTTTTCCCGTCTATAACCTCTTCATTGGCCAGCACCGTACCCAGCTCCGGACACCAGTTCACGGGCACATCATCCTCATAAGCCAGCCCTTTTTCATAAAGCTTGAGAAAAATCCATTGAGTCCATTTGTAATAGTCGGGATCGGTGGTATTAACCTCGCGATCCCAGTCGTAACTAAAGCCCAGCGCCTTCAGTTGATTGCGAAAGTGATTGATGTTCTTTTCGGTAGTTTCCCGCGGGTGTGTGCCGGTCTTCACCGCGTACTGTTCGGCAGGCAGGCCAAAAGCGTCCCAACCTATAGGGTGAAGCACATTAAACCCTTTCATGCGCTTATAACGGGCTACAATATCGGTGGCTGTATACCCTTCAGGGTGGCCCACATGCAATCCTGATCCGCTTGGATAGGGAAACATATCCAGTACATAATATTTAGGCTTATCATGGTCCTCCGGCGTTTTGAAGGTTTTATGCTTCTGCCAGTACTGCTGCCATTTGGTTTCAATCTTCTGCGGATTGTATGTGCTCATGTAAAGGGTTTGCGCTGTATTTTAAATTATCTGTAAGCTGCCAAAGATAAGGAAAAAAACGGGGCGTATGAAGGGCAGATTATGCGTGTTGAGTTGTTGAGTTACTAAAGAAAGAGCCCGGTTCTAAATCATCCCTTTAAATAAGAGCCTTTCCACCTGCCGATAGCGGGATAAAGGTAAGGGAACTGTTAAGATGAGGCATAAGATGTTAATAATAATTTCATTCAGCCCTCCTACATCCGGTGTTGTTACCCGTTAATTTGTGTATCACGCTTTGGTACCGATGAATCTATACCGCTTTTTACCGGCAGTGACACTGATCACAACATAATACATATTTTAATTTTCATCTATTAATTTTACTATTCCCTATAAACTTCCGTCGGTTCTCTCCTTTATCTTTGCCCGTATCCTCTCTATACGGTGCCCCTGGCATCTCCGTGCCATCTCCGGTATAAATACATAACAACCGCGTAACTGCTCCGGTACAGGTCCGTGCCAAACACGGACCTGTGACGGACCTGTGACGGAGCTGTGACGGAGCTGTACCGACTTTGGTATAGGGATGGTGCGGCGATGGCATGGAGAGGACGCCGGGCAACACCTACACTGCTATCCATATTACGATATACTAAAAATATTTTATAATATTCTTAAGCATAGATTTTAACCTGTGGATACCCGCCGCATTTCGTACTGCGTATCGCGTGTGGGGCGTGCTCTGGTCCGGTTAGCGGTTGCCGGTC
>CALJMB010000054.1 GCA_937982515.1 uncultured Balneolaceae bacterium | reverse complement strand
CCCTTCCTGTCTCCCTGGAACAACCGTACTTGCAGCTGGAAGTACGGGAAAGCACCGGAGATTTTCCTCACAAATTGATACTCATATCAGGTATCTGTTCCAATCGCGATGTTATGAGGGGAGAGGAAACGCAGCTTTTCGGCCTTGCCGCCCGGTATGATATCGAAAACGGCATTTGTATTCTGCCGGGTACGCATAGCAAGCATGTTTCGGTCAGGGACAAGGCCATTGTTGATTTTAAGACCTTCCTGACGGGTGAGCTTTTCGACCTTCTCTCGACAAAAAGCATTCTTCGAAATTCAGTGCTTCCGGATATGCCGTTTCATGGCGAGGCTTTTACAAAGGGCCTTTATCAGGCCCAACGGGAGAATATGCTCGCCATACTCTTCAGAATCAGAGCCGATGAAATCCTCCGCCATACCGATCCCGGAGAAAACTACTATTTTCTAAGCGGGCTTCTCATCGGAACAGAGTTAGCCACGCTTAGCGAATATCCATCCGCCCGGATTCTCCTGGCCGGGGAGGATCCGCTCCGGCAGCTTTACTCCAAAGCGTTACATTTTTTAGAAATCGACCACCTTTACGTCACATCAACAGAGAACCTGGTTGTTGAGGGGCACCGATCCATCATAAATAACATGCAAACATAAAAACAGAAGTCTATGCTCGATCAAACCGTTTATTTACTGTTGATAACCACTATCTCTATCGTACTGCTGCTGGTTCTGGTTACACGCCTTAAAATTCATGCGTTTGTCTCTTTGCTGCTGGTAAGTGCTTTTGTAGGGCTCGGGGCAGGCATGCCTTTCGATGGCGTCTTGCAGAGTATCGAGGATGGGATGGGAGGCATTCTGGGCTTCATTGCCGTTATTGTGGGGCTCGGTTCCATACTGGGAAAGCTACTGGAAGTATCGGGCGGGGCGGAAGTGCTGGCCCGTACCATCGTCAAAAATTTTGGCACCGAACGTACAACCTGGGGACTCAGCCTGACCGGCTTTATCATCTCTATACCTGTATTCCTGGATGTCGGTTTTATTATCCTGGTACCTATCGTCTACGCGCTCGCCCGCAAATCGGGCAAATCCACACTTTATTATGCCATTCCCCTTCTTGCAGGATTAGCCGTCACCCATGCGTTCATTCCCCCAACTCCCGGGCCTATAGCTGTTGCTGAAATTCTTGATGTGTCGCTTGGATGGGTTATAATTTTCGGAACCATTGCCGGAATCCCCGCCGTAATTCTGGCCGGTCCGGTTTTCGGAAAGTATATAGGTAACAAGATACATGTCAACCCGCCCGATTTCAGTGAACCTGCCGAAAGTGATGCATCGGAAGCCGACAACAGGGACTTTTTGATGATCCTTCTGGTCATCCTGCTTCCTCTGGTTCTGATCGTATTGTCTACGGTACTGGATGTATTAATTGACCAGAATGTTTTGGAAAGCGAAACATTTTTGATACAAATGCTGCAGTTTATCGGCCATCCGTTCAGCGCCCTGACCATAGCTACATTGATAGCTGCATATTTTCTGGGCTTCAAAAAAGGGTTTACCGGCAAAGAAGTGTTATCCTTTACCGATAAGGCGCTGGCCCCGGCCGGATTGATTATTCTTGTTACCGGAGCCGGCGGTGTGTTTAAACAAATTCTGATCGATAGCGGCGTGGGTGCCGCACTGGCTGAAACGCTGCTGGCTTACGATATAATACCCATTATTCTAGCCTATGTACTGGCCGTAGTCATACGGGTTACTCAGGGATCTGCGACCGTTGCCATGATAACCTCAGCCGGCATGATGGCTCCTGTTTTAAGCGAACTATCACTTAATGGTCCGGAAGCTGCACTCATTGTCATAGCTATTGCCGCCGGATCCAGTATACTTTCGCATGTAAATGACAGCGGGTTTTGGCTGGTCAATAAGTACCTGGGCTTAACGGAAAAAGAAACCCTGCAATCCTGGACGGTCATGGAAACGATTGTTTCGGTCACGGGCTTTGGAATGGTTCTTATTTTGTCCTGGCTCTTTTTCTGACGGCGGTCGGTGAAAGATGCAGACCACTTGAGAAGTGGACTACATCTGTGAAAAATCCGCATACATCCGCGGCAATGCACCTATGGAGCAAGCGTCCGCTTGTGCCATTCAAGAGAAGGCTGCCATCACCGTACCTGCCTATCTGGTCTGAGCAAATCTGTGGCTAACCCCATCCGTGTACATCCGCGGCTATATCAACATGCTCTTTTATGGAACCAGAATGACTTTTCCGAT
>CALJMB010000053.1 GCA_937982515.1 uncultured Balneolaceae bacterium | reverse complement strand
ACCTCTCCCCATAGCACAGAGGGTACAACACATAAACCAATCAAGATCAACATAAATAAAGTATGACGTATCAACAGTACACAGACTTATTCGAGGATATATTACAAGACGAACACCCCGATGCCCCATACGATAACCCAAACTATATAAAATACGTCCGCCTGAACCATTCCCGTATGAACCGCTGGATGAAACGGATGGAACTGGACGAAGCGCTGGCAAACGCGCTCCGCAACTACCGGTTGAAACAGCACTGGATTATCATCACCGAACCCTGGTGCGGCGACGCGGCGCATTCACTTCCCTTTCTGGTACGGTTAGCCGAACAAAGCGCTGCCATCACGTATGAGCTGCAGCTAAGAGACAGCGAACCGTATCTGATCAATAATTATCTGACCAACGGAGGCAAGAGCATCCCGAAGCTAATCGCCCGGGGTGAAGACGGTGCCGACCTGTTTACCTGGGGTCCGCGGCCGGAACCTGCCCAGCAGTTGTGGAAAGAGCTGAAGACATCAGGCGCCGATTTTGAAACAATCAACCACCAGCTGCAGAACTGGTACAACAACGATAAAGGGCAGACCCTGCAGAAAGAGATGCTGAAAGAGCTCAGCCGCATTTCGGTTCCGGATTAAAAAGCGTGAACTATTAGGCCGGAGAATCGCCCTCCTCATCCGATGGCTGGGAACCTGTCCAACTACCGGCGGATGCCATCGGATGAGTGAAGAGCCTGCAACCAGCTCTGCAGCTTTCTGGTATACATTTCAATACAACAGGCACACCCGCTGATTCGAGAGGCGCGAACTTTGATTAGCCCTTTCTATAAAAGACGTTCCATTCCAGCCACAGGATTGCGAATTAACAGGTGGCACTGATACCTTTTTCTGATCTCGTTATCGTTTGCCTTTCTGCTAAATAAAAGGCGGAGCAGACCAGGCGGCATTGAAACTTTATGATAAAGATGGAGGTTAACTTTTGGAGATCATAGGGTGTGGAATATGTTCGATCAAAATCGGATGTATACGGAACTCAACATTCAACTCTGCACGCGGCGATCTGGAAACTGATATTATGAACCGGTTTCAGCAATTAAGTAACAGCGATGGGTATCAGAGCCATTATACACTACCAACAACATTCGCCTGGCCAGGGCGTGTGGACAATTAGCCCTGGGTTAACCTCCCTGTTATACTTATAGGAATTCATCAACAAAGGTTCACTCACCTCTAAATAGATCTGCCTTATCGTCCTTTTAAGCGCAATGCCAATACAAATTACCGGTATGAATAAGTCAAAAAAACGATACCCTGGCAGAAATAGCGCCACCTCCGGGCAAACAAACGTGACAGGAGCTGCGGCAAGAGCGATCGATGAGTTGTCAGTTGCAGAACGAATGCGTCTCGAGCCGAAGACTATAAAACAACTAACACTACTGGCCATTGTTTATGTTTTAGCAATGGTTGGAGTAGTAGTATTTCTTGATCTTCAGATTCCCAGAGGAGCCACATTTGGCGCCTTCATTCCATCCGTAGTCCTGTTTGCTTTTCTCTTCGAAACCATGGATTCAGCAGCCGGAATGGGATTCGGAACGGCCCTTTCACCCATATTACTGTTGGTTTTGGGATTCGAACCGCTGGCTGTTGTTCCGGCCCTGCTTGTCTCCGAAACAATCACCGGCCTGATCTCGGGATGGATGCACAACGAATTCGAAAACGTGAAGGTTTCCCTGCAGAAGCCGTTTAGTGAAGAAACTAAAGCCATTGGACTTATAACGGCTGCTTCTGCGATTGGCACATTGGGTTCTGTTTTATTAGCCTATTACGCCATTCAGTTTGATGATGCCATTATTACTCCGTATGTAACAATTCTCGTATTCGTAATGGCTGTTGTCGCTTTATTTCGTGAATATTTTAATCCTGCTGCCGATGCCGTATATCGCCCGAAAAGACTTGTCGGTTTCGCTGCACTTGCAGGCTTCAATAAAGGTATTGGCGGGGGTGGTTATGGCCCCGTAACTACCATGGGGCAACTTTATGCCGGAATGTATGAAAAGGCCGCCGCCGCTATTTCATCCATCTCTGAAGGACTTGCTTCGCTTGTTGGTGTCATTACCTATTTTACTCTTGAAGCGGCCGGAGTCGATCTCAACTTCATGCTGCTTCCCTCACTTCTTGCCGGTTCTGTCCTTGCGGCGGTTATATCACCCTATACTGTACGGGTGGTTCCCAACCGAATCTACCGCTATGTTATTCCGGGCTATGCACTGATTATCGGTATTTTTCTGCTTTACTCGCTCTTCTATCTATGATTTCTCCGCTTGGTTCAAGGTGACCGATGACGGAGGGCGGATGAGTGAACGTACTGATCTCCTCATCCGATGGCTGGGTTTGCCATCGGATGAGTGAAGAGCCTGCAACCAGCTCTTACAGCTTTTAATCGTGCATCATATGGGTTGATATGGCTATGCGGTTCCACGCATTAATAGTTACAATCTGCATGATGATCCGGGCAAGCGCATGCTCCCCAAGCATATCCAGAGCCGACTGATAGGTCTCTTCTGAAAGGCCCTGATTGCTGATCTGTGTAACCTCTTCGGTGACTGTCAGGATGGCCCGCTCTTCATCAGAGAAAAGAGGAGATCCCCTCCAGGCGCTTAACGCATATAATCGCTGCTCAGATTCACCGGCGCTGCGTGCTTCTCTGGTATGCATTTCAATACAGTAGGCGCACCCGTTGATTTGGGAGGCGCGAACTTTGATTAACCCTTTCCATACCGGATTCAGGCCGGTGGTATTGAGGTATGTTTCTAAGCCAAACATGGCCTTGTATGCTGCGGGTTCCAGGTTACTTATCGATATACGTGGTTTCATTTCAGGTAGCGATTTCAGTTTGCGATTTTATAGCTGGTTTGTGGTGCGTCCCGCCCTTGCTGTGATACTTCCTATAACTCAGGCTATTCTGTAGAAAACACCATACGGTTCAAACTTCGGGAGTTCCGGGCTCAAATAAATTAAACTGGTTTAAGAAGGGCTACCGCATCTCTTTTCTTCGCAGTTCGCTGAGGTACTCTGGTGTAAAGCCCAGGTATGAAGCCAGCATATACTGGGGAACCCGCTGTACAAAACCGGGAAAGTTTGTCTTGAAATGTTGATACAACTCTTCTCTTGAATACTTATACAGATAGTGAATACGAAACTGCGCGGCGGCATAGGCACGCTCAAGAACCAGCCTGAAGTAACGCTCCGCCTGCGGGATGCGCTCAACCAGCTCATCGCTTTTATGTCTGTCCAGCCTCAGGACGACCGTGTCTTCTACGGCTTCTATAAAAAAAGAAGAGGGCGTTCGGGTAGTCAAACTCATGTAATCGGCCATCCACCAGTTTTCAATAGCGAACTGGGTAATCTGCTCGGTCCCGTTCTCTTTGATGAAATACATCCTCAGACATCCCTTACTCACAAAATAAACGGCGCGGCAGATCTGGCCCGCTTCCAATAACCGCTCATTCTTTTTCAGCGTAACCGTATCGGGGACAGAAGCCAATTGCATAGCTTCATCGTCAGAAACGGGTACATAGTTCCGGATATGCTGTACAAGATTGTTCGTGGGTGTGCGTTGGCTGCGGGACATATTCAGTGCTTAACTTTACCAGATAAAATCATGAGTTTGGATAGCAGAGTCAATCCGGATGGAAGCATATTAACAAAGGTATGGTATACGGGATCCCGTTCTTTTCCAATGAGATACGGAAGCCCCCAAGCCTGTGACAGATGACGGACAACTGCCGGCAACAAACCCTTCCGGGCACTTGCCTTTAATGTAACCGATGCTCTCACAGACGCCTTTCTTACGCTCTCCCCCAACAAAATATCCTTCCCACAGCCCATAAAGGCCCATTCATAAAAAAGTTAAACTTTTTTTGTAAGGAATCGCCTCCGAAACAGTCTGTTATATAGAAGGACCTGCCAACCGCGGTCTTTCAACCCAAACGTGGGCGGGCACAGGTGCCCGTACACGTGTCAAATCCACCCGCGTTTCGGGGTGTAACTAACCATTAATTAAATATGAAAGGTGATTTATTATGGCTATTAAATATGCCTTATATCCGAATCATCTCACCGATGATCCGGACGACTACATGGCCGTGGTGCAGAATCAGCGCACACGCACTTTTAAAGTAAGCGAAAGGCCGTGGCGATAAGCGGTGGCATTTTAAATGGGTAAACCATAGCAGCTTTAATTGAAAGAACCTTTATTATGATGAAAGGATTTAAGGATCTTGATGTATACCACCTGGCTTATAGATTATCCATGCACATCTTTGAGCTGTCTAAGACGTTTCCGGAAGAAGAACGATATGCACTGACCGATCAAATCCGCCGATCCTCCCGCTCAGTGTGCAGTAATATCGCCGAAGGCTACCGTAAGCGCATCTATCCCAGCCATTTTAAAAGCAAGATGAGCGATGCGGACGCGGAAGCAAGCGAGACTCTTGTCTGGCTGGATTTTGCCCACAACTGCGCTTATATATCTAAAGAAACACACCAGCACCTTTACTCTAAATATGAGCAGGTCGGGCGCATGTTGGGCGGGATGATCAAACACCCTGAAAAATTCAAGCCTTCTTAGCCGCCTGTCCGCCTCCGGCCAACTGCCGCGGCCTGCTGGTGTGGAGACGATCATCCACAACATGCCCTCTCATCAGATCTTCATGATTCCCGGAGATCTGGCCAGCGGGGATTATCAGGTGGAGGTGCGGGCCACGCAGAAAAACAGCGATACCATCCGCATCGGTCGGCTCGAATCCTTGCTGGTGGCTCCTTAACCTAACCTCAACCGGACCCTCTGCCTGCATTAAGGGCAGAGGGTTTCCTCTTATAAGGTCAAAAGTTCTCCCCTTGTAACTGGAGAGCATCGCCCCTTATAAGGGGAAGCCCTCGCCTCTTGTAACAGGAGGAGCTCTCCCCTTATAACAGGCGAAGCCCGCCCCTTATAGGAGGAGACGCCCGCACCTTACAGCGTGCTCTAAACGGCGATTTTAAGGGGCTCCGGTGCCCCGATCTACCCCAGACGGGGTTCCAAATCCTGCCAGGGGCATACCTTCAGAGAAACAACCCAATCAAATCCAAAGAAATAACTCAACCATGTCCAAAGAAGCAACCCAACCAAGCCCGAAGAAACGACCCAGCCAAGCCCAAAGAAGCAACCCAACCAAGTCCAAATGACTTGAACCCCTAATAGCCCCGGATGCAATCCGGG
>CALJMB010000052.1 GCA_937982515.1 uncultured Balneolaceae bacterium | reverse complement strand
GCGAGCGGCAGACTTTCCCAAACCCTGCCGCCATCAGCGAAGGTCTGTCTCACCTTTACTCTCAGCGCTCTGTAGCGGGGTGTTAACTCCCCAGCTTTGGCGGTATGTGCTACTTCCTGGCAGACAGGGTTTTCTGAAGCTGCCCGACTACAAGCGGAATAAAGCTCATGACAGCTACCACCAGCCAGCCTTCCCTGCCCGGTGGCGCGAGTTGCATCACTTCGGCTACGGGAGAGATATAAAGTGCCCCCAGAATGAGAAGGATGCACAAGCCAATCGCCCTCCATACCCACCGGTTGCGCACAATCGAATTATCGAAGATACCGGAAGTACGTCCACGCATGTTAAACACGTGCCAGAGCTGGGCAAAGGCCAGGGTAAGAAAACTCAGGGTAACAGCACTGCCCGGAGCGAGTTTCAGCCACTCCATCCCAAGGTACAGGGCTCCGAGTACCGAACCTGTTATCATCAATCCATGACCGCTGATGCCGAACCAGTGTTTCCGTTGTAATACCGGTTCATCCGATGGACGGGGCGGTTGTTGCATGATTCCCTCTTCGCCTTCACCGACACCAAGGGCAAGAGCCGGGAAAACATCTGTCACCAGATTCAAAAACAGTATTTGCAATGGCAATATAGGGAGAGGAGCTCCGGCGACGGAAGCCAGGCCTACAACAAGCACTTCGCTGATATTACAGGAGAGAAGATAGTATACAAAACGGCGGATGTTACCGAAGATGATTCGCCCCTGTTTGATGGCCGACACGATCGTAGAAAAGGCATCGTCGACCAATACCATGTCGGCCGCCTCTTTGGCCACCTGGGTGCCTCTCTGGCCCATCGCAATGCCGATATCCGCCTTCTTTAGAGCGGGGGCATCATTCACACCGTCACCGGTCATGGCCACCGTATACCCCTGATCCTGATACAGCTGAATGATATCCAGTTTTTGGCGGGGACTGATGCGTGCGAATATGTTAGCGTTCATAACCTGGCGCATTCGGGGGAGAGAGGCTTCTAGTTCTTCGGGAGCAGGCAGATCTTTGCCGTGAATGGATGTAGCATGGTCATTCATTACCAGCCCCACATGTTTACCTATGTACTCGGCCGTTTGCAGTTGGTCTCCGGTTACCATAATGACTTGTATCCCGGCTTCCCGGCTGGCTTTTATTGCTGCTTTAACATCCTCCCGGGGCGGATCGAGCAGGGCGGCCAGGCCGAGGAAGGTCAGCTTCTCATAGGGATCTCCTTCCGTTGTGTCCGTTTCCCGGTAGGCAAGAGCAATGATGCGTAAGCCGTCGGCTGCCAGATCTCGATTGACTGCCTCCCACTTTTTCCTTTCTTCATCTGAAAACGGATATTGTTCCCCATCTGTTAAAATGGTATCGCAATGCTCCCACACAACACCGGGCGCCCCTTTTACCGAGATGCGATACCGGTCCATGTCTGTTTTGTTCCAGGTGGCCATCATTTTTACTTCCGAATCGAAAGCTTCTTCCCTTACCTCGGGGTGCCGTTCCAGAAGCTCACTTTGTTCAATACCTGCCTGAAACCCCGCCTCCAGCAGCGCCACTTCAAGTGGGTCGCCGATGCCTTCTCCCGCCGCAGAGAGGGAAGCGTTATTGCACAGCACGCCTGTTTCCAGGGCCATCCTTACATCTTCACCGTACTTTCGATCTGTGGGTAGATCCGCAAACCCAGCTGCAGCTTCAATTTCGCGGCCCGATACTAATACCCGGGTGACGCTCATCCTGTTTTCGGTAAGTGTCCCCGTTTTGTCCGTAAAAATAGTTTGGGTGGCTCCCAGTGTCTCTACCGAAGAGAGCCGGTTGATGAGTGCATTTTTTTTAGCCATGATGTGCATGCCTTTGGCCAGGGCAATGGTGGCCACAATGGGCAGACCTTCGGGTATGGCCGCCACAGCCAGGGCGATGCCCGTCTGGATCATTAAGAACGCCTCTTTGCCGGTAAGAATGCCGGTTATCGTAATAAAGGCGGTGATAAGCAGCGCCAGGAAGATCAGCCGGTAGCCAAGCTTGTCGAGACGCTCTTCGAGGGGTGTTCGCTCTTCTTCAGCTTCTTCCACCAAAGAGGATATCTGCCCCAGCTCTGTTTCCAGGCCGGTCGATACTACCACTCCCTCGCAGGAGCCACGGGTGACAGCGGTTCCCTTGTAGAGCATACTGGTGCGTTCGGCCAGAACGGCGCCTGAATCTACGGGCACCGGAGCTTTTGCCACCGGCAGGCTTTCTCCGGTCAGGGCCGATTCATCGGCCTGTAGCCTGGAAGAATCGAGGATACGGAGATCAGCGGTTACGATGTCGCCGCCTTCAAGCAGTACGATGTCGCCGGGAACCAGATCCAGGGCATCGACCGTTTGTACTTCTCCGTCTCTGCGGACCCGCGTTTCCACCCGCCCCAGCTCGTTGAGCGCTTCCATAGAGCGAACTGCCTTCAGTTCGGTAAAGAAGCCGATGATGGTGTTAATGGCAATGACTACCAGAATGGCCCATCCTTCAAGCACCTCGTTATAAATAAAGGAGACGGAGGCTGCAACGGCCAGCAGCAGAATGATCAGGCTTTTAACCTGATCTGCCAATATCTGCCATACGCTTTGTCGTTTATGAGCTTTCAGCTCATTGGGGCCATAGATGCCGCGCCGGCGCTTAGCCTCGTCTGCAGACAGGCCGTGATCACCGTCTGCTTTCAATACTTCTAGTACTTCATCCGGTGTGGCGGCCCATGGCTCGATATTTTGTCCAGGTACGGATTGTGCTCTCATGATCTGAAATAAGGTATATAACTATCAGTGAAGACCCGCCCGATTCGCAGTATCTGCGTTCCCCTTTACGCGATCGCTGATCACGGGCCCGGCATTAGTGGCTCATGAACAGTGGGTTCTTGCATTCTGTAATCAAATGATAGGTGGTAGAGCCAAAGGTGACTCTGCGAATGGCCGATATTGAGTGCGCGCCTGCCAGGATAAGGTCTGAACCGACCTCTTTCTGATGCGCTATCAGTCGTTCACCTGGTCTCCCTCCGCTCAGCATAGTTTTACTGATATTGCTAAAACCGTGGACCTTCAGGTAATCTTCGGCCAGCCGGAGTACCAGGTTGGCCGCATCCCGGCCGTCTTCAGATTCGTTGGGATTTATGTTAACCAGTTCAATAGCTATATCTTTTCCGTAGGGCTGCAGATGAATAAACCACTGGAGTGTGCGGGCTGCTGCGCCACTGCCGTCAAAAGCAACCAGCACTTTATTAATATCGTGGAGTTTGTCGCTTACCACCAGAGCGGGCGCATTACCATTTTTCACAAACCGGGCCAGCGTTCTGGTCTCCTGGTCTGGTTTACTGTAGAAGTAGTGCGAATCTCTGCCCAATACCAGCAAATCGTGGTATTTCATGTCTTCGATAATTCGCTCATGAGGTACACCTTCTCTCATTACCGCGGAATGGGGTACACCTGCCTCATTAACGGCGTTTTCAAACTCAGCCAGGAGTTCATCGGCTTTTTGGCTCGTCTCCTCCGTCATATGTTTTCGCAGCTGTTCGGAATAGTAAATAGTGCCTATTCCTCCGCCATACGCTGAGGTGGCTATACGGTTTACATCTACCAAAGCCAGGCCAGTGAGGCTGGAACCTGTTTTCCGGGCAAGATCTATAGCATATTTTGTAGCTACTGGGGTTTCAGAATCTACATCGAGTGCAACCAGAATTCGTTTAAGCATAATATTTAAATTAAGAATTAACATTTTCTGTTTATTAAACCGGATGAATGGGTAATGGTTCTGTTTTTATTTAACTACTGCGTATTTATGCTCTCTTTTCTGTTAACCCCTCCTGTTCATAAGCTTAGGATGTAAGGGCCATCACTGCACGGTTGACGTACGGCTGGAAAAGCTGGGGATGGTTCCG
>CALJMB010000051.1 GCA_937982515.1 uncultured Balneolaceae bacterium | reverse complement strand
TTCTACAGTTCTACAGTTCTACAGTTCTACAGTTCTACAGTTCTACAGTTCTACTCATTACTCATCACTCATCACTAACTCACATAGGCGGTACGCGGCCGTGTTGTGGCGACAGAGTGATCTCCTCAGCCAGAGTCCGGGGGGAAAAGCGGGTTAGTGCAATGATCAGGTGTGCCACATCTTTGGGATCGATCAGGAGTTCCCGGTTTATGCTGGACCCTTCCCAGGAGGTAGAGTGAGTTTGTCCCAGATTAATGGCTGTTACTCCTATGTTGGTGTTCATCAATTCCAGCCTCAGTGACCGCGAATAACCCAGCAGAGCGTGTTTGGATGCGGCGTAGGCACCGCTTTCACTTCGCCCTTCCAGCGAGCTTGCAGAACAGATATTGACGATGAGCGCACGGTCTGATGATTTGAATTCCTCCATAAAACGATCGGTAATGTTGACAGCCGTAAAAAGATTATCCTGAATCTGTCTGTTGAACTCAGGGTATGTCGTTTCGTGCAGCTCTTTTAGCAGAAACGACCCGGCATTATTTATGAGGATACCCGGAGGCGGAATATTAGCCGGTATGGCCAGCGACCGGGTTTGCTCTCTGTCGGATAGGTCACAAGTTACTACCTCGGCCTCAGATGCTCCCGCCTCTTTGCATAACTGTTGCGTTTCGAGCAATTTTTCTCTGTTTCGAGAAATCAGAAGCAGGGGGTGGTTAGTTTCAGAAGCAAAAGCCAGGGCGATTTCCCGGCCGATACCCTGGCTGGCTCCCGTTATCACCGCGGAGGAAGAAGTGTAGTGCATATGCCTATCGCACCCCCATGAACTTGTGGGTCTGGAGGCTGATGCCCCATTCCGGATGGCTTTTTACATAGTCCAGAATGAGATTGATTGAATCGGGTGTTCCCCATTCGGGCTGTAACAGCAGGCGCGTAGATTCAGGACACTTCGCCGCATTCTTTTCTGCCCATTCGATGTCTTTATTCTTCAACACAACTACTTTCAGTTCATCTACATAGGGGAATATCTCATCCAAAGGTTCCTTGAACCGCTTGGGAGAAAGAGTGATCCAGTCCAGATGGCCGGACAGAGGTGAAGATCCGCTGGTTTCAATATGCGTTTTAATTCCTTCCTGCTTCAGTCGGGCCGTCAACGGATTCAGATCGTGCAGCAACGGCTCACCCCCGGTAATCACGGCAAAGTGAGCGCCGCTGGCTTTCGCTCTTTCCACAATCTCTCCGACCTTTACGCGGGGATGCTTCGATTCGTCCCAACTCTCCTGAACGTCGCACCACCAGCAGTTGACATCGCAGCCCGCCGTACGGATAAAATAAGCCGGGCGGCCGGTGTGCGTTCCCTCACCCTGTATGGTGTAAAAGTCTTCCATCAGAGGTAGCTCAAAAGCATTGAGTTCCTCCGGATCTGTTAATATATCGATATGCTGTCCGCCGAAAGAGTTAAACATATTATTCGGTGTATTCAACCCAGCAATTGTCGGTCTCCCAAACCGTTACGCGTAGTTCGATACCATCAGGGATGCGTTTTTGGGTTTCTTTGTAGATAAATTCGGCTATGCGTTCCGCGGTAGGATTCACATCCATAAGTTCATTGAGGACGCCGTGATCCAATCCTCCCTTGTCCGATCCTTTCGCTGCCCACTTCAGTTCCTTGAAATCACACACCATATCGGCGGTATCAAGGTGTTCGGAGGGATTTAGTTTGTCTGATGTTGCACTGACATGCACTTTATAGCTGTGTCCGTGCATTCTGCCGCACTTGCCTTTATAGCCCTCGATCAGATGAGCGGCGTCGAATTTAAATTTGGTATGTAAGGTCCACTTGGCCATTATAATCTGCCTTTGTACTAATTCGATTGGTATAAACTGCAAACCGCGTAAAATAACTAAATAATGCCTAAATTAGTACTGTTCCGGCCATTAAATATCAGCCGGCGTCCGAATCAGCCGGATTCCAGAAGTGTTTATCGATATCTACTGTGTACTCTTCCGTGAATGTGACCCCTTCCTGTTCAAGGCGCTCTCGCATGGTATCATCCGGAAAGTGAGCGCGCCCGGTAAGCTGCCCCAGCCTGTTCAGTACCCGGTGCGCCGGTATCCCTGTCTTAGCCGACCGGTTAAGAGCATATCCAACCATTCGTGCGCCCGAGGCCACCCCCAAATGAGAGGCAATGGCCCCGTAGGTTGTCACACGTCCGCGCGGGATTTGCGAAACGACTTCGTATATCTGTTCGTAAAGATCCTTATTGCTATCTGCAGGGGCCATCAGGTTGACAGTAATTTTTCCAGTTCGGAGATCTGTTCAGGCTCCAGCGTACCTTTCTGTTTGGCTAAATCCAGGGCCTGCTGTCCAAGCAGTTTGTATAACAGCAAAAGCCCGGATTCGGGTTCCAGCATTGCGAGATGTTTGCGAACCGTGCCGCTGTCTCCGCGGGCAACAGGGCCGCTCAGGGCGTCAGACAGCTCTCCCCTCCCTGCATTTTCCAGGCTTTGGCGTATCAATGGAAGTAAGGCGTTTCGGGTTTGTCCCGTATCGTCGATCCCGCCCAGGCGTGCAATCTGTTCCGCTGCATGCAGCAGGGCAATCAGATAATTAGATGCCATAACGGCCGCCGCGTGCAGGTAGCCCTTAGCTGAGGGAGTAATTTCCAAGGTATGGGCTTCCAGCCTTTTTGCAAGCTCCCGCAGGATTTCAAGCAGATCGCTGTCACCTTCTATGCTGAAGTATACACCTGTAAATGAATGGAGAGAAGAGGCCTCGGTGAACGTCTGAAGGGGATGGAACGCTGCGGTTTTTGCGCCTTTTTGTTGCAGAACGGAAAGCGCGGAGGAGGGCAGGCTGCCCGAACAGTGGATAACAGCATAGCCGGACCAGTCGTCGTGCAGTACAGACAGATTCTCCGCGGCGGTGGCAATAGAGTCGTCAGGTACCGTTAAAATAATCAGGCTGCCTGTCTCTTCCGGCTTCTCCGGAAACGCTCCCCATATCGGTATTCCGAGCTCTTTTGCAAGAGCCCGGCTTTTGGCATGCGTGCGGTTATAGACGCTTTTAACAGAAAAATCCTTCTTTTGCAGGGCGCAGGCCAGTGCGCTCCCGAGTGCCCCCGTTCCTATGATTGAGACGTCAGGCAGGTTCATAATACGGTTAGAGAAGTATTTTCTGCAGACCTGCGTAGGCCGTAATGAGGCTGCCTTTGTGCCCTTCGTATACTCCGTTCGCAAAGTTAAGCTTCAGATTCCAGGCTTTGGCCACCAACAAGCCTGCAATGAAGGCCGCCGTTCCCTTTATCCGGGATTCCCCGCTGTTCAGGTAATCCATCAGCCTCGATTGATCCTTGTCTTCAGTCAGTTCTTTAATTTTATCGAACTCGCTGCCGTGTTGGTTATCCAGCTCACAGCAGAATATTAACAGAGTATTGCGTGATGCCAGCACCTCCTCCAGTACATGTGCCAGTTCCTCAACGATGGTTTGTCTCTGATCGGCAATCTGTATGCTTACAACGGAGAAATCTTCATTCACACACTGCAACATCATCAGCTGCTGGAACAGACTCATGTCTGTGCTGAATCCTTCGTCGTAGATATAAAAGTCGTCCTCTTCATCACAGAACTCATTACGCATATCATCATTAACCGGCACTGTGCCCAGGGGCGTCTCGAAGAACTTGTGGGAAGGCATCGGCAATTTTTTCTCCAACACTTCGTCATACGCTTCAACAATCACCACCGTATCGTAGCTCTCAGGATCTATACGGCTATAGATGGCACAGGCTCTGTCAAAGTTATGCTCATCAATCACCGTGGGTGCAAATAACACCCGGATATGATCGCTGTCGCCGTTGTAACGTTCGTGAGCCTCTTTCAGCCCCTGTCTGATTTTCTGACGGGAATATGAGGTAATATTCATAACACTAACTACTCCGGAATTTTCTGTTTAGTCGAAATATGCTACTGCAATCCAATAGTTCTTATGTTTGAAACTACAAATCCTGGCGGTCTTCTCATCGTTAAATATTGCTAAAAAGCGGTCTCCGCCTATGGGTGTAACCGGCACTTCGTTCAGGTTCGTTCGGAGGCCGCTGCCAGATAATTTTACCGCGGCCTCTTTTATCGTCCAAAGGCGTATAGATTCAACGTGCCCGAGCTGCTTCTCCTCTTCCGGCTGCAGAATGCGGGCCCGCAGCCGTTCGCCTGTTTTTCTATCAGCCCGTTCTATATCCACGCCAATATCTGCCTGCATAGAGAGGGCGCACAAAATTTTATTATCGGTATGGGCAATGCTCATATACATATGTTCGCCCTCATATAAACCGTACGGCTTACCCAATTCGTCTTTGTGCGTAGATATACGATCCGGGTTAAGGCCTGCGGAACCGATCAGTTTTCTGAGCAGATAACGGGTGGATATATACTCACACCGGCGTTTTTCGTTCGTAAAAGCGGCGAGCGCTTCTTCCTCCTTTCGCGTAAGAATGCCGCACGGCAGGCTTTTTTGAACTGTGCCAAGGGCCATCTGTAGCCTGGGGCTGGTCTGCTCGCTTTGTAAATGGGTAAGTAGTTCCAAGATGTTTCTCTGTTATTTCCTCTTGTTTGGAAAATAAGGCTGTATAAGCATTTTATGAAATAAATAACACGAGCCTGAAACAGGGAACCCGGCCCCGGCAGAGGGGAATGCGAGAATAGTATACGGGGGTGCTACAGGGTAGTGTATGGAGGTCGTACAGGGTAGTGTATGGGAATAATGCAGCCGTGCAGGAAATTCGGGTGCTTTCCGCCACAGGTGTAAAAGAAGCCGTTGCCCCGGGCTTCAGACCCATTGCCCCCGCCTTCAGGCCGGGGAACAGATCGGAACTCAGGTAGTGTCCAAAAAAGTGTACCCGGTGGCACCCCAATTGCCCCGGCCTTCAGGCCGGGGTTAAAAGTCCGAAATCATATAACGACAGGGCTTTAGCCCTTTCCACCGTGCATGAAAGGGCTAAAGCCCTCGTGATTTGAAGATTTATATTCCAACCCCGGCTTAAAAGCCGGGGCAATTAGCCTGAAAGGCGGGGTAATGGGGATTTGGGAATGAATTGGCTGCGCTTTTTCAGGCTTTAGGGCTCCAGCCCCCCGGCCCGCGCCCGGGGCTGTTAGTTCCGTTCTCTACTCCCACTCCTGATGCTGTCATCCCGAACCCCCGTCTGTTGGGGTGAGGGATCTCAAGCGTTGTTACAGGCTTTTGCCGGCCTACCAGCATGAATTATTGGGGCATTTGAGATCCCTCGCCGAACCCCCTCTCCCCGGGAGGACACCCTAAAGAAGAGAGTTAGAATTTAACGAACGTAACAGCTCTGCCGGCCCGTGTTGGAACAGGCTCCTCTCACTATTATAGATGGACACCTCTCAATCTCAAGGGGAGAGTTTGGCCCTCAAGCATCCGACCTATGGAGTGTATATCAACACCATAAATAAACTTCTCACAATTTTGTGGTTTATTCCCTATTTTGGGCGCCTTAGAATTAAGCTTAATCTGTTGGAAATCAATCTTTATAAGCATACACATGAGCAACGCCGAACCTTCTGTAAGCGAACAACACGAAATACGCCTCCAAAAGCTGGAAGAGCTAAGAAAAATGGGCGTCAACCCGTATCCCTTCAGCTTTGACGTCACCCACACGAGTAAACAGATTCTTGAGAACCCGGATTTGATCAAGAAAGACGATCAGGCGGATGAGGATGCCCCGCAGGTGTCCATAGCCGGACGCGTCATGACCCGCCGCATCATGGGTAAGTCGGCCTTTTTTAACCTGCAGGATTCGGAGGGTACCATACAGGTATATATACGCCGCGACGACATTGGCACGGAAGAGTATAACACCGTATTTAAGAAGCTTACCGATATTGGTGACGTAGTTGGCATTAAAGGCCATGTCTTTGTTACCGGAACCGGAGAAACGACGGTCTTTGCCAAAGAGTTTACCTTTCTCAGCAAAGCCCTGCGTCCCATTCCCATTCCCAAAGAAGTGGAAGACGAGGAAGGAAACGTTAAAGTTTACGATGCTTTCTCGGATAAAGAACAACGGTACCGCCAGCGATATCTGGACCTGATTGTCAACCCCGAAGTACGCGATGTCTTCCGCCAGCGCACCCGGATGGTACAGGCTATGCGCGACTTTATGAACGATAAAGGCTATCTGGAGGTGGAAACACCCATCCTCCAACCTATTTACGGTGGCGCCTCCGCACGTCCGTTTGTTACCCACCACAACGCGCTGGACATGCAGCTCTATCTGCGGATTGCCAATGAGCTTTACCTGAAGCGGCTTATTGTGGGCGGTTATGACGGAGTCTATGAGTTCTCCAAAGACTTCCGGAATGAAGGCCTCTCGCGCTTCCACAATCCCGAGTTTACCCAGGTGGAGCTTTATGTGGCTTATAAAGACTATAACTGGATGATGGATTTTGTCGAAGCTCTGCTAGAGCATGTAGCCATAGAACTGCACGGTACAACCAAAGTAACTACGGGCGGGCACGAGATCGACTTTAAGCGCCCCTGGCCGCGCATTCCCATGTTTGAAGCCATCGAAAAAGAGACCGGAAAAGATCTCTACGGCAAAGACCTGGAAGAACTGAAACGCATTGCCGCCGAGCTGAAGGTGGAACTGGAAGAAGGCGCGGGCAAGGGCAAAATCATCGATGAAATCTTTGGTGAATACGTAGAGCCGAAGCTCATTCAGCCCACATTTATTACGGACTATCCCATAGAGATGAGTCCGCTCGCCAAAAAACACCGCAGCAAGGAAGGCCTCGTTGAACGGTTTGAATGCATCTGTAACGGCAAGGAGATAGCTAACGCCTTCTCCGAGCTAAACGATCCGATCGACCAGCGGGAGCGGTTTGAAGAACAGGCCCGGCTGCGGTCGGAAGGCGATGAAGAAGCCATGGCGCTGGATGAAGATTACCTGCGCGCCCTGGAGTTCGGAATGCCGCCTACAGCCGGACTCGGTATCGGAATCGACCGGCTGGCGATGATTATGACCAATTCCACTTCCATCCGCGATGTACTGTTCTTCCCGCAGATGAAACCGGAAGCAAATTAAATCCAAAAACCAAATGACCGAAACTCAAAACCTTTCCTTTTGGATTTTGATCATTTGGATTTAGATATTTTCTAAATGAACTTTGAGTGGTATTTAGCCCTGCGTTATTTTAAGGGTAAGCGAAAAGATTCCCGCTTTCTCTCATTTATCAAAGTGATGGCCATCGCCGGCGTAGCTATCGGTTCCGCGGGGCTGCTTATAGCTCTTTCCATCGTTCATGGTTTTAAGTCTACCATAGACAATAAAGTGCTCGGTTTTGCCCCTCACATCACCGTCGGAACGTTTACAGACGACCCGCTGTACCGTTCCGACACGCTCGTAGCCTATACCAAAGGGTTCGATGAGGTAGGCAAGGTTCAGGCTGTCGTTACCGGCCAGGCCATGATTCAGTCATCCGAAGAAGTTACCGGAATATTTATCAAAGGGGTTGAGCCGGAGGGGGACGTCACCGACCTGCGGCAGTACATCAGCCGCGGCACGTTTGATCTCTCCACAGATTCCGCCGGTATTCCGGGTATCATTCTGGGGAAACAGCTGGCGCGTACGCTAAATGCAGATTTGGGAACCGTGCTCACTTCATACACCATAGACGGCGCTCCTTCTCCCCTAAATTCTCCGGAAATTCAGCAATTCCGCCTGAAAGGAATCTATGAAACCGGCATAGACCGCTTCGATGATATCTTTGGCCTGGTTGACCGCCGGTACGCACAAAAGCTGTTCCAGATACCGGGCATTCACGCTTCGGCTGTGGAAATCCGCCTCAAAGATAACTCGATTATACAGTCATTCGACCACCGCTTCACTTCACAGCTGCCCTTCCCCTACTACACCGAAAACATTTACGATCGCTATGGCAACATCTTTGCCTGGGTGGATCTCCAGGAACAGACCATCCCGTTTGTAATCAGCGTGATGATTATCGTTGCGGCCTTCAACCTGATCGGCACTATCCTGATGATGGTACTGGAGCGTACCCGGGATATCGGCATCCTCAAAACCATCGGCGCGCAAAGCAAGCGAGTACGGTCCATTTTTCTTCTGGAAGGCCTGTTCGTAGCCGGGGTAGGCCTCGCCATCGGCATTGCGTTGTCCCTCCTCTTCGCGTGGCTCCAGTCTACCTACCACCTCATTCCGCTGTCTGAGCAAAATTACTACATGTCTTACGCTCCGGTGGAACCTCATGTTCTGGACTTCGTCATTGTCACAGCCGTTACCTTTGTGCTCTGCGCTCTCGCCTCCTGGCTGCCCGCCCGTATCGCCTCCCGGATGGATCCGCTGCAGGTAATCGCTTATGGGCGCTAATGTGGTGCACCTTTCCTTCGTGGCAGTCAGAAGGCCACATAACCACAAAAGCACGAACTATTTTGTGGTTACGTGTTTTAGTGACGATAAACCCAAACTGCTTTTTTACCGGTAACAACGCTGACGAACGGATCCGGCGGCCTGCCTGTCCGCGCCTTTTTTAGTAACCTGATACCGAGTAACTACCCGTTAAACAGGTGTTTTTTGCTAACCCGACGGTTAATAGCTACTAAACAGCCAAAAAGTAGTTATTGACCAGTTGGTTGTTAGCTACTAAAGGAGGAAAAAGTAGCTATTGACTTGTCGGTTAATAGCTACTAAACGACCAAGAAGTAGCTACTATCTGGCTGCTTATATCACATTCACTTCATAATGGTGTTATATGGGATAGTGTTTATGCCGGGCCACCCCCTTCCGGTAGGCGGCAGAGGCTCTTTGCGGAAGGCGGGGCCGGGGCATTCTATTTACTATGGCTATCCTATCCACGTCCCTTGCCAACCCCTCCTTAATTCCCTTTGAAGACAGGGCCTTGCCCCATCCGCCATCCGGCGGATGAACCCCCAATAGCCCCGGATACAATCCGGGGATTAAGTAGCAGGTAGTTCGCGTCAACTCCAGATGGAGTTGAACCGGACGAGCAAACAAACCGGGTGGACAGCTGCAGGCCTGCCTACGCCGGGAGTTCAACCCCTCCGGGGGTTGTCGGTGGTGGTATCCTGGGGACCCCGGATTGTATCTGGAGCTATTGGGGGTTTAAGTCCTTCGGACTTGATTGGACCAGGCACGAAGCGGAGACGCGGCGTTCGATAATCTCCCTGAGCTCGGATTCTTTAGACTTGGTTGGATTATTTATCTCGTTCCGATGCTCTGCGTCGGAACCCTCATCGGACGCTCTGCGCCCCGTAAAGACTATTCCATGCCCTGTCTCTACCCATCGGATGGCAAGCCCAGCCATCCGATGGGGTAAGTCTTTCGGCGGTCGGATGGATAGAAAGAGTCTCATAATCCTGCCAGAGGTATCTGTGATGCAGGGGGCACATCTGCACCAACTCACACCACGGGCTTAAAGCCGGAGGCCGGATGAGACAGCGCAGGCTTTATCTCTATATGGCGGCATTCATCAAACAGAGAGTCGTATTTTTCTATACGCTGCGACCAATCCAGATGCTTATTGATACTCTGGAGAGAGGCTTTGGGCAGCGGCCGCGTCTCTCCGGTAAGCAGATCTTTCAGATAGCGGAACAGGTCGTCTTCGGTGTTGTACAGCACAGGGGCATGGAGAAGGGGGGCATGTAAGTTTTCAGGTATCAGCTCGGGATAGTGGAGCCGGTTCGGTACCAGCGGATGGCAGCCGCAGTAGATGGCCTCCATAATGGCTACGCAGAAAAACTCGTAGGTGGCGGTAGAAACGACGATATCGCCGCTGTGCAGCAGCTTGCTGTAATTTTCTTTGTTCTCAACATATCCGAAATGCGTAATGTGCCGGCCGTAACGCCTCCAGGCTTTTTCAAACTCCTCCGGCTTTTCGTGCTGAGTGTCTCCGGCCAGGATAAGATCAAACGTCAGATCGATATCATTCAATCTGTTCAGAACCCGGAAGAACATGGCGGGGTTGCGGTCAAACTGCCACCTCTGGTTCCAGACAATCACGGGATTCTTATTGGTGTGCCGGGTGTCGGGCTGGGCATCAAACCGCTTCAGGTCCAGCCCCGGATACAAGACCATGCTTTTTTCAGCAATGTTATCGATCGTGTAGTAATGCTTGTCGTCCGGGTAGTTTTCCAGAAACGGGGGTAATGCTCTGAGAAAATCGTTGTAGTGAAAGGTAGATGAGAAAATGAGCTTATCGGCCGCCAGCGCACTCAGATAGTTGATGTAGCAATAGGTCAGATCCCGCTCCTCTCCTTCGGGCATGGGCTGGGTGAACTGATTTTCGTGCATATACATAACCTTGGGAACATCAGAGAAGCGAGGGTTGGTCAGCGCCAGGAAAGCAGGCAGGTTGGTCATACTGCTCACAAAGAGCAGATCGATCTCCTCCCTCACCTCGTTAGCCATTCCGGCCAGAGACACAGAATCTCCATGCATCCGCCACTTCCAGCCTTTGTAGCTCAGATTAATCGGAATGATGTTGTGCCGGGAATGCTCCCTGAGCCCGTTAATAAACGCTTTATGCGAGCCACTGTAAAACGGCTCAACTGCCAGAATGTTCATAGTTGTTGAATTATTGATTGGATGATTTGTTGAGGTGATCAATCAGAAAATCAACAAATCATCCAATCAGTAAATTCTACCGGAACCGAGCCTCAATCTCTTCCATCGGCATGTATACAATGATTGGCCTTTCCAGTGGATCGGTATAGGGGGTATCGCATGCAAACAGACGGTCTACGAGGTTTTCCATCTCCACGTCGGTCAGCTTTTTGCCTCTGGGAATAGCGGTTTTGGAAGCAAAAGCAATAGCCAGTTTGTGGCGGGCATCCAAATGGAGCTTCGCATCCAGGTCCTGATACTGGTGCAACATGGATTTGAGCACCGTCTGTTCATCTCCGATGTCGATGTCTGCGGGTACACCGCTAATCATAGCCGTGTTTCCACTCATGATCTGTACGTTGAATCCCATTCTCTGCAAAATAGGGTGCAGTTCTTTGAGCAGGGAAAACTCGGATGCGGAAAAGTCTACAGTCTGGGCAAAAAGCAGCTGCTGGGTGCTCGGCAGCGCCATCTCCGTAGCATTTAAGGTCTTCTCGTAAATAATACGCTTATGCGCGGCCTGCTGATCAATCATACACAATCCCGACCGGGTTTGCGTAAGTATGTAGCTATTGTGCAGCTGCCAGAATCCACGGCCCTGCATACGTTCGGGTTTGTCGCTTTGCTGACTTGTGGCACCGGGTGAAGCCAGATCGTGGTGCGGTTCTTGTTCGTACAGGGTTTGGGAAAAATCATGCCCGTCGCCTCCCCTTCCGGTTCCCAAAGGATGAAAGTTGATACGCGACGGAAACCGGACAGGAGTTTTTTCCCGGTGAGAGGAAAGAGGGGAACCGAAGTTAAAGTCGGAAGAGAATCCGGTACCGGAACCGGGCCTTCTGTCCATGCTATCCAGTGGCAGACCTACCTCGGGTACCAGGAACCGCTCATTCAGCGCTTTTTTGACAACCGAATTGACAAGCTTTATGATGCTTCGCTCATCCTCAAACTTCACCTCCTCTTTGGCCGGATGTACGTTCACATCTACCTGGGAGGGATCCACATCGATAAAGATGGCAAAAAAGGGATACTCATTCTCCCCCGTCCATGTATCATAGATACTCAACACTACATGAGTGAGATACCGGTGCTGAAAGGGCCGGTTGTTGACAAACAGAAATTGCTCTCCGCGGCTCCGCTTGGTCAGTTTGGGATCCGACAAAATTCCCCGCACTGTTACATAGCTTGTCACCTCTTCGAACTCGATGAGGCTGGCCCGGTAACTTTTACCAAACATTTCGGCAATGCGGTCTTTCACCGGCTGTCCGGGCGGGAGGTCGTAAATGGTATCTGTATCAGCTATGAGCTCATAGCCGATGTCCGGGTTTGCCAGGGCAGACTGCTGTACGGTTTTCAGGATGTGGCGGAATTCCGTGGCATCGGTTTTTAAAAACTGACGGCGTGCGGGCACATTAAAGAAGAGGTTGCGTATGGCCACAGAAGTACCGTCATCTACAGCGGCAGGTTCAAATTTCTTCTCCTCTCCTCCCCAAATTTCATAGAGGTATCCCACCTCGTCTTCCGGGCGCTTGGTCTTTAGCGTAACCTGTGCCACAGAAGCGATAGATGCCATAGCCTCACCCCGGAAACCAAGCGTACGGACGCGGAACAGGTCGTCAATCTCCTGAATCTTTGAGGTGGCGTGCCGTGTGAAGCAGAGATGAATGTCTTCACGGCCCATACCGCAGCCGTTATCGACTACCTGAATGAGGGTACGTCCCGCATTCTGAATGATAATCCTGATCTGATCCGCCCCGGCATCAATGGCATTATCCAGCAGTTCCTTGACTACGGAACTGGGGCGCTGAACGACCTCTCCCGCCGCTATCTTGTTGGAAATTTCAGGCGGAAGCAGTTGAATAATTGAATGTCGGGTATTTGTATCCTGGCTCAACGTGTATGAATATGCTGTTTATATTAAGAAGTTGAGGCGCGATTCACCGCGCCGGTACGAAAGCGATGAACGGCGTCCGCACCACTAAAGTATCAAACTCAACTGGTTTTAAAGAACACTTATAAGCCAAATAACGAAGGCCAGCCCAAGGGCATAGAGTACAATCGATCTTCCCTGGTGGGTCTTCTTGTACGTACGCTCAATTTTTATACGCCGTTTCTTACGCTCATCCTCTTTAGGATCGTAATACCTATACTGATACTCGAATCTTTTGGGCTTTGGGCGGTGCCCGAACATCGGTTTAATCATGGCAGTGCCTCCTCGTATATTTTTAGCGGTAAACGAACTACCTGTCGGATTCATTCCGTTTGCAGTCAATATAAACAGAATTATAGAGAATGTGCAGTGGAAGCATGGGCATGATTTTGGTTTGAGGGCGGGTACTCCTTACCGTCGGATCGCTATTATTAGTGGTTGCGTGATTGGAGTATAGAGTATAAAGGCAGGGTTGCTACATTCTGCCCTGTCTCATCCCGGTGCTTCGCTCCGGGACGCGGCCTGGGGTTGCTCTGCCGCTTCTTCGCGCAGAGCAGGGCACCGGGGCAGGATGCCTGGTTAAGAACGTAACAGCCCGGCCTTTGTCGGGAAGGGAGATGGATTTTGCTTACCCCCAGGTGCAGCTTTGTTTCCTTATACCCTATACCCCCGCTCCTTTTCACGATCACATATAAAAACACTTATTTATAGGCCGCTGCACCATGCAGATGCGACTTTTTTTTGGTATACTTCAGCCAGAAATTTTTAACTGAAATCATTGCACATTTTCCATGAGCTACGATAAAATTACTCCTCCTGAAACAGGAACAAAAATTGAGAAGAAATCGGACGGATCTCTGAAGGTTGGCGATAACCCGATTATCCCCTTCATCGAAGGCGATGGCACCGGCGTTGACATCACCCCGGCCATGCGTCACGTTATAGACAGCGCTGTAGCAAAGGCCTACGGCGGACAAAAGAAGATTGAGTGGTTTGAAATTTATGCCGGAGAGAAAGCCCTCGAATTTTACGGAGGCGATACCTGGCTACCTGAAGATACACTTAAGGCCATCGAAGAATTTAAGGTCTCCATCAAAGGTCCCTTAACCACACCTGTGGGCGGCGGCATCCGTTCTCTGAACGTAGCCATACGTCAAAAAATGGACCTGTACGCCTGTGTTCGTCCCGTCCGGTACTACGAGGGCACGCCAAGCCCGGTAAAACAGCCGGAGCTTACCGACATGGTTATTTTCCGGGAAAATACCGAAGATATTTATGCCGGTATCGAGTACCAGGCCGGTACACCTGATAATGACAAACTTAAAACCTTCCTCCTCAACGACCTGGGAGTGACCAACATCCGGTTCCCTGACACCTCATCTCTGGGCATCAAGCCTGTATCTGAAGAAGGAACCAAACGGCTGGTTCGTTCGGCCATCAACTATGCCATTGATGAAGGCCGTGACAGCGTAACACTCGTGCACAAAGGAAACATTATGAAGTTTACCGAAGGCAGCTTCAAAAACTGGGGGTACGAACTGGCTAAAGAAGAGTTCGGAGCCGAAGAGTTTGATGGTGGTCCCTGGTGTAAACTGCCCAACGGTATTGTCATCAAAGATGTAATTGCCGATGCTTTCCTGCAGCAGATCCTGACACGGCCTGCCGAATACGATGTCATCGCCACATTAAACCTGAACGGCGACTACATATCCGACGCGCTGGCAGCCTGTGTGGGTGGTATAGGAATTGCTCCGGGTGCCAATATCAATTATGAAACGGGTTTTGCTGTTTTTGAAGCTACACACGGTACGGCGCCCAAGTATGCCGGACAGGACAAGGTAAACCCCGGCTCTCTGATTCTTTCCGGTGTGATGATGCTTCGGTATATGGGCTGGAAGGAAGCCGCTGACCTGGTTGAAAAGGGCATCGAAGCTTCTATCAGCCAGAAACAAGTTACGTACGACTTCGAGCGGTTGATGGAAGGCGCCACACTGTTGAAGTGTTCTGAGTTCGGCAATAAAATTGTTGAAAATATGTAATGTAATACGGATTCCGTTTCCTGATGCCGGTATGCTTAAGAAGCAGACCGGGGATGGATGCTTGGATCACGAGTTGTATTACATTTATTTCCTCGTATTTATCTGTCTAATCCATCGGATGGCAAACTCAGTCATCCGATGGATACATATCTCAACTTCTCAACTTTCTTACTAAAACTCTGCAAAAGCCTGCGATGTTTTCATAGCGCTCCAGGCTGTTCTGTACCTGCGCATGGCTTTATCCAGTTGATTCATCAATGCCTCTCTGCTCACCTTCGCCTCGGCAAAACCGCGATATCCGCTATAAGATGTATTGGAGTTTGCATCTGCATGTACCTTTTCTGAAGCACCGGCAATGTGCGTTTCAGCGTTGCGAAGCGTAACAATAAAACCGGCGGTGTTCAGCCCGGAACGATTCCCCAATTCATCGGCCGCTTTTTTACGAACCGATTCCAGCCTTCCGGAGATGCCCGCCTGTAGTTCTGCTGCTGCATGGGAGAATGCTTTCTGCACGGCTGCGGCAGAGTCTCCGGCCAGTGCGGTGGCGTATCCGCTGAATACACCGGCAGAGTCTGCGATAAAGGTTTGATGGGCGTTGTACCATTCGGGATACGCCGAAGCTTTACTCCCTGTTCGGGTAGCAAGGTCTGAAGTACCGGAACAGGAAACTAAAATAAGGAAAGACATTGCAAGGGTTATAACAGCTGCAAATTGGGTGAGCTTCATCTGGGGAATGTTAATTCATATTACTGTTCAAGTTCATAATACCCAATTGCTCCATCCTCTGTCTCTATTTGAAGCAGTATGGGTGAATCGGTTCTTAGTTGTTGGTCGACAAGATCCTTCAAAGTTTCAAGATCTTCAACTTTTTCATTATTAACTTCCCTGATAATATATCCTTTTTTTAAACCGCGCTTGTGAGCTTCCGATTCCTGAACCACATTGATAATAACAAGATCTGTGCCTCCCCACCCATCACCATCAGAGCCGGTAAAAGCTTTCACTGTAAAACCCAGGCCGAAAATAGCCGAATCCTCTTCTTCATCCCACTGCTCATTGCTTTCATCGGGTTCAATCCGGTAGGTATTAGCGCGTAACTCTATTTCTTCATTTTGCAGAAGATCCAGCTTTACATCTTTGCTGAACTCCTCTCCATTTCTCCACACCTCCAGGCGGGCGATATCTCCGGGATGCATAACGGCTATCTTTTGTTGTAATTCATTAGACTCATTTACAGAGACGCCGTTTACACTTAAGATAACATCATGCCGTCTGAGTCCGCTCCGTTCAGCTGAACCGTTAGAGTGAGTAAAATGCATTATTTCCACTCCGCGTATCGTATCCATGCCAAGTTCCTCGGCCCGAAGGGCATCCACAGTGGCTATCCTGACTCCCAATAATGCCCTGCGCACTTCCCCAAACTGAATCAGATCGCCCGCTACTTTGCTTGCAAGATTGGAAGGTACTGCAAAACCATAGCCCTGATAGGCCCCGCTCTGCGATGCGATAGCCGTATTAATGCCGACCAGCTCCCCGCTGGTATTCACAAGAGCGCCTCCGCTGTTCCCCCGGTTAATTGCGGCATCGGTTTGTATAAAGCTTTCAATGCGCATCTGATCTTCAATGATCTGGACATCACGGCCCAGGGCGCTTACAATTCCTGCCGTTACTGTAGACCGGAGCCTGAAGGGGTTGCCTATGGCCAGTACCCACTCACCTACTTCCACCCGGTCTGAATTACCAATGGTAATGGAAGGCAAACCGGTGGCATCTATTTTTATAACAGCTAAATCGGTGGTGGGGTCGGTACCTACTATCCGGGCTTTAAACATGCGCTTATCATTTAAAACCACCCGTATGCCCTCCTCCACAGCACTTTCTATGACGTGGTTGTTCGTTACGATGTACCCGTCTCCCGAAATGATAACCCCTGAGCCTACTGTCCGCGCTCTTCTTTCAAAAAAGCGGTCCCAGAGATTATTATCTTCATCCCTGTGGAATTCATCGTCAGGGATGCCCCTCCCGCTTATAGGTACAATTGTTTCTATATACACGACAGTAGGCGTGATCTCCGCCGCCACATTTTTAAACAGAAATCTGGGATCCAGTACTTCCAGGTCTTCACTGCTGTAAGCGGGTTCCTTACTTTTTTTTATTTCGGTATACCGTACTTCAACATGATCATTTATCCGTGCTTCCTGCTGGTAGAATGTGATGAGCGCCCCGGTCAGGACGCCAATAAGTATCAACAAAATTCCCGTTAAATAACGATCTCGTGTCCTCATAACTGCTCCTGCAACATTTGTTCAAAAATGGCATCAGACTTTCGGTCCCTCAATCCCTCAATATGATACTTCAGATATCGATCTAAATGCTGAACCAATGCCTTTAGTTCACCTGCTTCAAAGCTGATATCAAACAGTTTTGAACTGCGTGACCGTAGCGCCAAATTTATATAATCATACTGATTTTGTGTCAGTTTATATGAATATGAGGTATGGCTTTCCTGTGAGATCAGACCGGTTTCCAAATTCATATAGTAAGGTTTAGACGGGTCTGTTTCAGCGCTTTCAAGCTGGAGCCCATGCCCTGTCAGATTCGTCAGCCGCACCTGCAGATAGGGAAAGATGTTTTGTGGAGTGTGGTCTGTCCGGTTCAGCCAAAGCAAAAAATTCCGGGTAAAATTGAATAGAGGCTGGTTGACCTCTCCCTCGTGTAGCAGCTGGCTTATCAGCTCAAGAGCTGAGGTTGCCGTTGCCATCTTTTCGAAATCGGTGCGCAGATTCAGGGTCTTCTCAAGCAGGCTGGCCTCGGTCAGTATCTGCACAGACCTGGAGCTTTTATGATAATAAATGACATCGAGGATGTTGCCCGGATCAATGAGTCCGGCAAACTTGTTTTTGAGCCTTTTGGCGCCCTTTACGATCAGGGCAATTTTGCCATGCTCCTGTGTAAAGAGGGTGGCAATCTTACTCGATTCCTGGTAATCGACCGTGCGGAACACGATAGCCGAGGTGTGAACGATCATCTATATGGTCATTAAATCTAAAGGGGATACGAAACAGTTAACAAATGCAGCTGCCAGGTGGACCTGACTGGCGTCAGTACTATACTACATTTATACGTATTCCGGTTCACCCTGTCGGAATTGCTGAGACTGCCGATGGATGGCCGAAGACCGTGTAGGCTAATCCAGCCATTCGCCGCCGGCCTGCTTTATGAGCATACCGATAGTTTGAATAAGAATCCGTATTACTGCACTATAACCTCTAACGCGGAAATACGTTCTATGATCCCGCATTGGTATTATTCTAACGCAAAATGCAGGAATAGTATACTGGGTTTGGGAATGGAATACCAACGGAAAGTAAAGGGGAAAGGCGGCCAAATTACACGGCCGAAACTACTGTCTTGTTTCGGAGCCTGTGAGGTGCAACGAGCGGGTGTTGTTGCTGTTGTAGTAAAAAGGGCCGTTTAGAGGAGTCAGTTTTTCCGTACTGCTTTTTACCAGGGATCTGAATGCCGAATTATCTCTGCTATAATGATCCTGGAAATAAATCACATCGTTACGATCTACCCATGGGGCCGGTATATCGTTACTGACAGAGGATATATGTGAGGCCTCCTGTACATCATTCTGCCGCATCATCTGCTTCGGATCGTTATTGTCGCGCTGCAGAGCCTGCATGGCCACTTTTTGAGAGGTATCATTTGAAGATTCTTCAGGCGTATGATCTTCCGAAAGCAGATATCCTCCTACAGTTGTACCTATCACAATAATTGCAGCTGCTGCATATTTAAGTTTCAAAAACGGAATAAAGTGCGACGACTTCAAATTATTCCTTCTGTATGCTACCGCCTCTTTTATGATAGAGTCTGTCAAATGTGCCGGAGGAGCAACCTCAGGTAGCTTATCGAGCTGCTTAAGCATCTGCCTCATGCACTCAACCTCGATAAGAAGGTTGTCATCCTCCATCATCGCACGTTCCATCAGGACCTCTTCAGAGGGGTCCATTTCTTTCATTAAGTAGCGAATGCAAGCGTTATCATCGTTGATCATACCTGGCTGATTCTAGTTCTTTTTCCTGGTCAAATAATTTCCTCAGATTTATTAACGCATACCGCATACGTCCTAGTGCGGTATTTATGGAAACATTTGTTAACTCTGCAATTTCCTTGAACGGCATTTCATAATAGTGACGAAGCATCACCACCTGGCGCTGTTCTTCAGGGAGCTCGGCTATATGCTTCAGCAAGCTGGTTTTCGCCTCACCTTTCTCAAGCTGTTCCTGTGCACCAACAAGATCTTCATCTGGCAACCGGTCGTAAAAATCGGTGTTTGATTCCTTGTCGTAGTCAGAACTAACGTCGACAAAACGTTTTTGTTTTCTTATGTGATCAATCGTTGCATTGTGGGCAATACGCATAACCCATGCAATCCACTTTCCCTGCTCATTATAGGTATCATCCATTTTAGTGATAACCTTTGTAAAAGTCTCCTGGAAAATATCGTCTGCAATATCAGCGCTGCCTATCATACTGTAAATATACGAGTAGATCTTAGCCTGATGGCGGTTCATAAGTTCGCTAAACGCATGTTCATCGCCGTTGTGGCGATAAAATCTTACCAGGTCTTTGTCTTCCAGTTGCTCGTATTTAGAGCTGATATGTTCTGATTTAGTAAATTTCATAAGTATTTCCTCATACCTGATTTAAGAATTTTTTTCCGTCAATGCAACTATCATCTGACATCTTGACGACTTCAGGACCCGTTTTACTTACATTCTAAACAAAAATGTGTACCCAAAGGATCCATCCGCCAATTATTAGGGTTATCTTTTTCACCGCTTTCATACATATTATAATTCAGCCGAACCATTTTATATAACATATTAATGTGATGGCGGTTACCAATGTCAGAGCAACCCTGCATACTGCATCATTCAGGTCTGGTTATTTTTTCGTTAAAATATTCATAGATGGCGCTTCCGGTGTGTCTTCCTGCTTCTGCCTGTAGTTCCTCCCTGGAGGCCTTCTTAATTTTATTAACCGACCCGAATGTGCTTAACAATTTTTGAGCCGTTTTTTCTCCAACTCCTTTAATTTCGGTAAGTTCTGTTTTAAGAGTTCTCTTAGTCCGTGTTTCTCTGTGGAATGTGACGGCGAATCTGTGCGCTTCATCGCGCACTCTCTGGAGCAGCTTCAGGGCCGAAGATGTTTTAGGAATCATAACCGCATCTGACCGGTTGGGAAGAAACACTTCCTCCAGCCGCTTAGCCAATCCGATTATATCGCACTCGCCGTAAAAGCCGATTTCCTGCAGAGCTTCTATCGCGCTGCTTAATTGCCCTTTACCTCCATCTACCACAATCAGATCGGGTATATGCTGCCCTTCTTTCATGACCCTGCTATATCGCCGGATGAGTACTTCCTTCATCGAGGCAAAATCGTCCGGTCCCGTGACCGTCTTAATATGGAACCGTTTATATGCGCTTTTCCTGGGCTTAGAATCCACAAAACAAACCATAGAAGCTACCGGATCCGTTCCCTGGAGGTTGGAATTGTCAAAACACTCAATACGCCGGGGCAGACGCTTCAGGCCCAGACGCTCCTTCAGTTCTTTCACGGAATGCGGAATGCGCTCCTGATCGGCTTTTAGCTTTTCCAGCTTTCGCTCGCTCAGTAATAACTCTGCATTAGACTCCGCCATGCGAACGATCTGTGCCTTCTCCCCTATCTTGGGCATATGGATCGGTACTTTCCGGCCACGTTGCTGCCACAGGTATTCCAATAGCGGTTCTTCTTCAACCAGCTCTTCACTCACGTATACCTCATCGGGGATGGCTCCGCTGAACTGGCCCGTATAGTAATCTTCTACAAAAGATTGCAGCATTTCGCCTTCCTTCAAATGCTCGATGTTCTTCAGGAAGCGGTGAAACTTACCGATCAACTTACCTTCTCTGATTTTAAACAACACCCCGCACGCTTCTCCCAGCTCTTCGTCTACGGCTATGGCAAACAGGTCACGGTCTACCCTCTTGTCCGCTACCATTTTCATCTTGCGGCTGTAACGTTTCAGGGCATCCCGGCTGTCGCGCAAGCGGGCGGCCTGTTCAAACTCCAGAGCATCCGAAGCCATCTGCATCTCCTCTTTTAAATCACGCAGGAGAGCATCGGTCCGGCCGTTAAGCATCCGTTCCACTTTATCGATGGTGGACTGATACTGCTCCAGATCCCAATCGCCGGAACAATTCTCCAGATAATCGTCGAAGCAGGAGTGCCATTTGGGCGCCCCCCTGGTCCGGTCTATATTCTTCCGTGAAACTGCGCAGGTACACAAACCGAAGGTCTTACGAATGGCCTCCAGCATCCGTTTCATATGGACGACACTGTCGTAAGGCCCGTAATACTTGCTCCCGTCGTTGATGACGGTACGGGTGGAAAATACCCGCGGACGCTCTTCATTAGTAACACATATATACGGATACGACTTATCATCGCGGTACATGATGTTATACCGGGGCTGATGCTTCTTGATCAGGGTATTTTCCAGAATCAAAGCTTCCGCCTCAGAGTCGGTAACAATGACTTCCAGATCATGAATTTTGGAAACCATCAACCGGATACGGCCATCATGATTCCTCGAATCCTGAAAGTATGAACGCACCCTGTTCCTCAGCCTTTTGGCTTTGCCGATGTACAACAGGTTGTCACGTTCATCCTTGAACATGTAAACCCCGGGCGAGAGTGGCAAATTATTTACCTTGTCACCCACCTCAATTTCCACTGAATTTCCGCTCATATCACTATATCCTGTCACTGCACGAATATAAAAATAAATTAGTACAATAGCTTTACTCTTCTAGTCGCAATAATGATACCAGTCTTATTTTTTATCTTGAATGTTACTATATACTCTGCGTTATTGTCAGGTGTGACGAATTGTCCGGTTTACGGCGCCTGTCTGCCTATGTGGTTTGCGCAACTTTTTGCACCAGCTCCGCTTCAGGCAGAGACCATACTCTGACCAAAGCCTGGACAAACTTTGTGCAAATTCGGTGCAACCTTTCGCGGCTACAGGCCTTGCATGGGCCCTGGACAGGCCCGGAAGGCAGGTGGAAGAGGCCTTTAGGTACAGGTCTGTGCAAAAAATAACCATGAATAGCATGAAACAAAACGCCGTACATCATCAACGTTACTCTCTAACCCGAATGAACCACAAAGACACCAAGGCGGGTGGACATTCAACGTGTGAGGCGTGTCTGTGGGCTGATTAGGCGCATCTCTGCGTTACGAACATGGGGCATAGAGCCTGGCGCACAGCGTTAATCCGGGGACGCTATGCCCTTTGCGCCATGCGCTCTGCGAATCAACTCACCCGCACACCTACATGCTCAGGCTGAATGTCCACACGCCCTGGCAACTGAACGCATAATGCATACAACCGAAACTACTCCAAACCTGCCGATCATTTTTGAAGATGATCATGTACTCGTTATTGATAAACCCCATGATATACTGTCGCAAGCTGACCATACCGGCGATCCCGATGTGTCTGGTTTATGCAAACAATATCTGAGCAGTAAAAAGAACAAAAAAGGTAATGCCTACCTGGGGCTGGTCCATCGCCTCGACCGTCCCGTAGGGGGATTGATGCTGCTTGCCAAAACGCCGAAAGCAGCCGGACGGCTGTCTCAACAGCTTCGCGACCGGATCATCCAGAAAACCTACTGGGCCGTTACTCCCGGAACGCCTCCTGCCAGCGGAGTGCTTACGCATAGCCTGCTTAAAGACCGGGCCTCTAATACGGTTCAAACAGTTCCTGCCGGCGATAAACGGGGAAGAGAGGCTGTACTTTCATTCATTCGCCTTCAACAAAGCGGAGGCCTTACGCTCCTCTCTATTCACCTGCAAACGGGGCGCCCTCACCAGATCAGGGTTCAACTGGCAGAAGAGGGATACCCGATCTGGGGCGATTATAAATACGGGTCCCAAAACCAGGATGAGGGGCGTACCATCGCCCTGCGTGCAGTAGAACTGATTTTTGAGCATCCCATTTTAAAAAAGGAGATCCGGCTAACGCTGCCTCCTCCCCATCTGGAGCCATGGAATGCGTTCGATGTGTCGTTATAGATGAACCTGGAATTAATGAGTATCAATCTCTAATGACGAGAGCAGCCGTTGTTGAGTTGTTGAGAACTAACTGATGGCGAGAGCTGCCTGTACCTTGTCGGGGGAAGATGCAGGATATCTACCAGCTGGGATGGGCAAGTCCGCCCGTCCTGCAAATATCTGTGCGGATCTGTGGCTCCCCCCCATCCGTGCCTGTCCGCGAAGATCTGCGGCTCACTCTTCCGTTCTCCGGCCGCTGCCATGCCCACATCTGGCGATGATATATACCCTATAATTTATTCTTTATAATAAATCTTTGCGTGGAACCGGAACTGAAGATCCGGTTCCTCTGTTTCTGACACTCTTAGCCCGCATAAATTAAAATTCGTAAAAACAGTGGCTCACTCAGTATTTATATATTTATTTTATACCAAAATCGGAACATTCTATCTGCACACCGTGTTGTCGGGAATAGAGACGCAATTTCGGTCTCTGTGCGTTTAAATTTTCAGTAATGCATTTCAGCGACGGGGATCATCATGTCTTATGAACGGCTAACAAAAGAAGAAGCTTTAGAGTTAATCACTTCAATTATTGATAATGAAGTTGATGAAGACACCAGGTTAGCTTTTTTTAGTTATTTGGAAAACGACAGCTACGTTAAGAGGCAATACGAATCCGCACTGCGAATAAAGAATCTCATAGCAACACGGTGTCCGGTCGAAAAAGCCCCGGATCGCCTCAGATACCGTGTTCGCGTGCTACTGGCGGCAGAGCGGGCGTCGCTGGCCAACCTCTCGTTAGAGGAACCCGTTTATGATATCCCCTGCAAGAAAACCCCTTTCTCCTATCCCCCCAAAGGCTCCTCCGACAATCCGCTATCTGTCCGTAAATCCCGCAAGATCTATCAGCAAGCATGGTTTTACGTTAGCGCAACTGTAATCGCCGTCACTTTTTTATTATGGAGCATCGTGTACGTTTCCCAATCGGCATCTTCTTCTTACTCGATTGAAGAGTACACCTACCGGCATTTCATTAACCACAAAGGAAGTTTTATTCAACCTACTATCTCCGCCGCCAACATGCGCTCGGCGGAGACGATGCTGGCGGCTGACTTTAACCTGCCTATTGCCATTCCGCTCCTGGCCAATGCTGAATTTAAGGGGGTGGTCTTTACCGATTTTGTGCCCGGTTACCCGGCGCCTCTCATGGAATATTATGTGCCCGGCGAAGACCAGTATATCTATATTTTTGCCTTTGATATCGATAAGCTGGATGAGTACAAAATGCTGAGCCGAAACGAAGAAGCCGTCAAGGCCTGCATTAATCCCGGAGATTTTCACATCGATGAGGTTCAAGGGAAACATGTGGTTTCCTGGAAGTGGGACAACATCTGGTACGCAGCCATTTCAAATCACGACGGAAAAACACTGGCCTCTCTTATACAACCTCTGCAACTTAATGCCTCCCGCGAATAGCTGACATCACCCGAAAATACTTGTATGTATTAACGGATGAAAAGAGAGTCGGCATAATAAAACTCCTCCTTTTTGAAGGAAGCTGTTACGCTCTCTCTCGAATGAACATTCTTCTCGCTCTCTCGTCCCTCTGCCGGCCGGAGGATGCAGAACGTCCGGCCGGATGCCCATATCCCCGGCATGTTAAACCATCCGTGTGACCCGTGTGTTACACTCCGTACCACTGTTGGGTAATGCAGTGAATGGCGCCCTGCCCCCATACCAGGTCGGCGCAGGGAATACCGACCACGCGGCGGTCCGGGAAATACTGCCTGAACAGCTCCAGAGCTTGTTCATCATACCGCTCATCGTAAACGGGTACCAGCACGACTCCATTGGCCACATAAAAGTTGGCATAGCTGGCGGGTACGTATTCCGAGCCGTCTACCGTAGTGCCTTCGATTTTTGTATCCGGCAGAGGTAACATCTCTATGTTAAAAGCATTCCCGCTAAAATCTCTGGCCCGTTTTAACCGTTCCAGATTAACCTCTAAGGTAGAGTAGTTAACGTCATCCGGGTCATCCACGATCATTGTTAAAATAGTGCCTTCATTCAGAAACCGGGATACATCGTCAATGTGGCCGTCCGTATCATCGCCGGCCAGGCCCCCTTTCAGCCAGATAATTTTTTCCGCGCCCAGATAATCTCTCAGGCGCTGCTCAATCTGCTTCTTCGACAGGCCGGGATTCCGGTTCGGATTCAACAGAACAGACTCTGTCGTCAGCAGTATCCCCTCTCCGTTGGTTTCGATCGATCCCCCTTCCAGTACCATACCCGGCACAAAGCGCTTCAGCCCGAACCTGGACGCGATGTAAGAAGGCAGCCGGTTGTCGTCATCAAAAGGAGGGTATTTTCCTCCCCAGGCGTTGTACTCCCAGTCTACAATGGCATACTCCTCGCGCACTTCTCCGGGTTTCTGAATAAAGATGGGTCCGCAATCCCGCGCCCACACATCATTAATGGGCTGAACATGAAACGTAATCCGTTCCGTGCGGATCCCCCGTTCCTCCAGAAGCATGGCCGCGCGGTCTCTCACGTTGTTGTCTGCAACAAACAGGTGTATGGGCTCATAGATATGCAGCGCATCAATAATATTCAGGTACACCTCTTCTACCCGGCGGAGCCGCTCACCCGGCCACGTTTCCCGGTTGGAAGGCCAGTGAAGCTGGGTCGCGGCGTGTTTACTCCACTCGGCAGGCATAGAGAAGCCGAGGGAGGCGGGGAGATTTAGTTCAGTCATATATTATACCTTTAGCTTACTTCTGTCACCTTATCAATTATCGGGATGTAATTCGTGTCGGATGTCGGGTGTTGCGCATTACTCGTCAATATACCTCTGTAGTACAGGCGCATAGGTATCGATTCTCCGGTCGCGGAAAAAGGGCCAGATTTGGCGTTGTTTTTCTATGGACGAGAGATCTGCTTTCACTATCAGAATCTCCTCTTCTGTACCTGATTTACCGAGTATCTGGCCAAAAGGTCCCGCTACAAATGATTGTCCCCAAAACGTTACCTCGCCTTCAACGCCTGTTCTGTTAATACTCGCTACGAAGCAGCCGTTGGCGATGGCGTGGCTGCGCTGAATGGTTTGCCAGGCATCGTGGAATTCTGCTGCCATGCGCTCATCTTCCTCAGGCAGGGTGCCTATGGCTGTGGGATAGACCAGCAGCTCCGCCCCTTTCAATGCCGTAATGCGCGCCGCTTCGGGGTACCACTGGTCCCAGCAGATCAGCGGACCTATCTTTGCGTAGCGGGTCTCAAATACCTGGTAGCCGTCATCGCCCGGCGTGAAGTAGTACTTTTCGTAAAAGCCGGGGTCGTCGGGGATGTGTTTCTTCCGGTACTTTCCCATCAGGGAACCGTCTGCATCGATGACTACCACTGTGTTATGGTATATGCCGGGCGCCCGGCGCTCGAAGAAAGGAGCTACAATCACCACCTCCAGTTCTTTGGCAAGCGCGGTAAGCCGGTCGGTCAGCGGACCCGGAACGGGCTGTGCCCAGTCAAAACAGGCAGCATCTACCGTCTGGCAAAAGTAGGTGGTGTTGAACAATTCCTGCAGCAGGATGATTTGCGCGCCTTTGCCCGCCGCTTCTCTGATTTTAGCGACGGCAACGGTAAGATTCGCTTCCGGATCAGCTGAGCAGGAGTGTTGAATCAGGCCAAGTTGCAGTTCCCGGTTATTCATTTGCTTCATGGTATGGGATTATAGGAGACGATGTAGGTTTAGCGAAATAAGCTTCTTCTCTCACGCCTAATGGTTCGGCCTCGCAGAATGGCTGCGGGTTCCTGTGATGACAACCATTCAACGCGTTTATCGAGTGAGAATGCCGGCGTAAATATACTCCATTGCACAATCGAAATATATACCAAAATAAAAAGGTAAAGGCCTTATCCCCTGCCTTGTGCCTGCGCCCCCGGCATACATGCGGCGCCTCTTACAACCACCACGCGCCCCTCCCCTTACGGCGCCACCCGCCCGATATTAGTATATCGC
>CALJMB010000050.1 GCA_937982515.1 uncultured Balneolaceae bacterium | reverse complement strand
TCTTTACCAAGTGATTCAACTGCGAAAGTATGGATGATGGGTTCAAAATTGGAATTGCGCACGGCCTCATAAATGGGAAGCGTATCACTGGCCACATTTTCATGCGAAACGTGCCGCAGCAGAATGTTCTTGTCTTTCTTTTCCCAACGTACAATCTGGGTATTCAGCTTTTCGCCACCGTAACCGATTCTAGTAGCCGTTTTGGCGATACGGGAAACCAATAGCATTTCCCGCCCTAAAAGGGAGTCGGGAATTTCGTAGTAAAATTTGTTGTCTATCTTATGCACGCCGAACAGTCCGGCATCGGTTTCCGCGGCTGCAGTGATCACCTCGGAATACGATTTTAGCTCTCCCTTTTTCTGTTCTTTTCCGCTCTGCGTTGGTTGAGAATCCGATGTTTTTTTGATTGCCGCACAGCCTGAAATCATTGTAAATGCTGCCAGTAACAGGGCGACTCCCTTTAGCCGCGATAGTATTTTGTAATACATATTGGTTAGTTAGGTTGTATTCTTTTTGTCAGCCCTAATGTGGAGTTATATAAGCAATGTATCAAGGCTTGTCACCCCCCATTATTTGTAAAAAGAATTAAACTGAGCCGCTAAAATGTTAAAGACACAGAAGAGTACAGGATATAATTCTTAATTACTTTTCCACTACCTGGCAGCCTAAGCCAGGGCAACCATTGCAATCTTTCTCGGCGGCCGTCATCATCCTGTAGCAACGCCTGTTATGCGATACCTTAGCCATGACAAATAGCCTATGAACGATCCTATTCTCTTTAGAAAAGCAAGGCTAAAGTCTGTGAAACATTCGGGTGAAGAAATCTGTTAGTATAAGACTTGCTTCAATATAAAGATCATATTAGCCAAATTGACATAGCTTTATTACCTTTAATAGTTGGAAGTTAAAAAAAGGAAGTAAGATTGGAACATTTTATACACTTTATTAGAGACCTGAAACAAACAGGGGCTATAGCCCCGAGCTCGAAGTTTTTAGCCAAAGATCTTGCAAGCCAGCTAAGAAATGACATTTCCAAAAAAGATTGCCCGCCTCTGAAAATTCTGGAAATCGGCCCCGGAACAGGACCCTTAACAAAAGTAATCACCCATCTGCTGAGGCCGCAGGACCGGATGGATATCGTTGAAATCCATCAACACTTTTATCAAACAATAAAAGAGCAGTTTGTACGGCCAAATGTTTTTGTTCATCACGAAGACATTCTGCAGTTCCGGCCGGGACTCACTTACGATTATATCTTCTCCAGCCTGCCCTATGAAGCGATGTCGGAGAGTCTGACCGAAAAAATCTGGCAAAGGAAACTTGACCTGTGCTCCCAAAACGCTTTTATCTGTTATTTTAAGTATGTGAGCTTCCGGAAGTTCAAAAGCGACTTTGAGGAACAAATTGTGAATCGCTATCAGAGAAATAAAAAGATTGTACTCAGAAACCTTCCTCCTGCCAAATTATTTACACTGGAGATAACAGGAAATGAAAATAGCGCATCACCCTGGATTGAGCACGTGGC
>CALJMB010000049.1 GCA_937982515.1 uncultured Balneolaceae bacterium | reverse complement strand
GGGGTACGTTCTGCATCGTGACGGGACCAGATCAAAACCTGTCAGGTTGTTTCTGTATGCGTCAAAAGGAGTTGATTGGAGACAAGCCCGACGGGTATCAGCTGGGTCCAAACCCGGAACGCAACAACCGGCCTTAAAAGGTCTCAAGGCACTAAACACGTGCGGCTTCATAAGCGCAGGGCTGTTCCGTTCCGCTTACTACGGCCATCAGGCCCATGTTCTTTGCCGTACAACCCCCTTCATCCCCCTTTGTTAAGGGGGAGATTCCGTGTGCCCGGCTAATCTTCTCCCCGTGGAGAAGAGCCTGTCCCGACAAGCCTGTCGGGAGGGCCGGGGGGATGGATCGAAATGGTACAGGCGCACATTCGAACTACCAATATAGAACGTAACAGCCCTGCTTCATAAGCGGGGCCATTTGCCGTCATCACAGAATAGCGGCCATATAAAAAAAGCCGTTCCGGCCTGGGCCGGAACGGCTTTAAAGATCAGCAAGGCATATTCTATCTGAACAGCTGGTCGAACGTCAGCGACACATAGTAGATAGCGCCTATATTAGGGCCTCCCCCACTCAGTGTATACCGGGTATTGAACAGGTTAGAGCCTCCCACCTTGAGTGTGGCATTATACTGTGGTATCAGGTAATTAACCTGAGCATCGAAAGTGGATACGGCATCCACGTCTGCCTGAACAAAAGTAGACTCCCACCGGAAAGCGTCTTGCCAGCGCCAGGCTATATTGAAGCCCAGGTTATCGGTCAGATTCCGGTTGCCGAATGATATATTTACTTTGTGCTCCGGCGTGTTAAAATCGTTCAGGAACTGATCTTCCAGCCCGCCAATCAGTTTGTTCCAGTTGTAGTTCGCACCGATCAGATAGCCGCCCGGCAGGCTGTAATCCACCCCGAAAACAGCGCCGTGCGCCTCAACTGTGCTGCTGGTGTTGGTGTAGAACTGATACGTGTTGTTGAAATCGCCGGATAGCAGCGATGCGGCTACGGCCTGATCACTCGCCGGATTGCCGGTAAATGGCCCGGCTGCTTTTCTGATCGTGATCTGAGTGATAAAATCATCATAGATGTTGTAATAGTAAGCGGCGTCAATGAACAGCTTGCCTCCTATAAGGCCTTTGTAACCGACTTCAAACGCCTGAACCTGCTCAGGCTTTACAGGGTCGAATTCCGTATAGGGTTCCAGAAGCCCGACCGCCGTGGCGGGATCTGTCGGGTCTTCCAGAAATTGATTGGTAAAGGCCTGGACCGATTCTATGGTATAGGCATTTTCGGTGAGGCTGTACATCTCATTGAACCTGGGCAGCCCGCCCAGCAGCCGCGCCGTTACAACGTTGAGGTCGATGTACTGCCCCTGCGTAGTGGGGTTCCGGAACCCGGTCTGGAATGAAGCCCGGAAGTTATGATTCTCTGCGGGGCTGACTACCGCCGACAGGCGCGGACTGAATTGCCCGTCGAAATTCTCATTCTTATCGTAGCGGATAGAACCGGTGAGATTCAGGCGGTCATCCGCCAGCGCTTTGGAAGCCTGCAGAAAAGCGCCCCACTCATTGATATTAACACCGTCTTCATCATCAAAAATGGTGCCATTGGAGCGCAACTGAAACTGACGGAAACTGGCTCCCGCCTGCAAGCCTATGATATCAATTTCATTCTTGAAATCGTACAACCCTTCCACATGGTAAAACCGGGAGTTGTCATCAAACAGCGCCCCGTCGGGGATGGTATTCTCCAGGGCGGCATTCTTGGCGTTTTCAAATTCAGCAGACCCCGGGGTTAAACGTCCGGCATCAGCCTGGGCTCTGGCTGCAGCATGAAACTGTGAAACCAAAGCCGGATTGTTTAAAATAGCCTGCACAGTAGCTGGATTAAAAGCAGGGTTACCACCTTGTGCCTGTGTCGCGGCCTGCAGCAACCCGCCCGCGAATACGGCTCCATAGGTACCAAACCATGACTCATTGGGCAGATACGTATTATTGACAGAGTAGCCTACAAAATCAGCGATGTAAGAATCGCCGGAATTTTCGAACGTTCCGTAACCTTTCAGCGTAAAGTTGTCTCCCTGCAACTGCAACTTATGCTGGGAAATGCTAAAGTTATTCAGGCTATAGCGCTGGGCTCCCGTGTAGATGGAGGTACCGTAGCCGTAGTTAAAACTGTAGCTGGCTTCCACAAGGTCGGTCAGCCGGTAGTGCAGCGATCCGTTTACCTTCATGTTCTCAGCCCCGTAATCCACCAGGGTGTGCTCCGCATATCCGGTCCGGGTTACCGGCTGCGAAGGAATTGCCCCCACATAGGGCTCCACAACGGCAGCGGTTATACCGGGAGGGCTTTGAGCAGCTACTATTGTTGCAATTTGTTGCCTGGTTGCAGGATTAATCCCAAGTAACCCGATATTAAACGATCCGTCATCGCCGTACAGGTGAATACCGTCATAGGCCGGATTGGCTTCCAGTTCGCCCTTAAGCGCGGTATTCTTGTCTTCAAAACTGATGCCCCTCCAGTCTTCCGCTTTTGAGTAGGCGAAGTTTACTTTAAAGGCAAGCCGGTCATTGAAGGCTTTCGCGTAACGAACGGCCGCATTGTACATCGGCTGAGGATTTCCCGGCTCTCCGGCGGGTTCATCTCCATCCAGATGGTTTATACCCGTTTTTACCATAGCGCTCAGCCCCTGATATCTAAACGGATTCTTGCTGTTAATAAGCAAAATGCCATTGAAAGCGTTAGGTCCGTACAGGGCGGATGAAGCGCCCGGCAGATATTCCATACTTTCCACGTCGAGTTCGGACGGGCCATTCAGATTGCCGATAGGGAAGTTAAGCGCGGGGGCCTGTGTGTCCATCCCGTCGATCAGCTGTACCATGCGGGTGTTTCCGGTAGAGTTAAATCCACGGGAGTTAATAATCTGAAAGTTAATGCTGCTGGCTGTCATGTCGACGCCCTTCAGGTGAGACAGCGCCTTGTAGTAGTCATCCGATGGAGTATTGCGAATGGTGAGCACATCCATCTTCTCTATAGTAACCGGGGCCTCAAGGATACTTTCCTCCACCCGGGATGCCGAGACTACGACGTCGCTGCCGATGATGGCCTGTCTCTGCAAGGCAACCTGTAAACCGGTTTGGTTCCGGGAAGTGATCTCTATTTCCTGTGTCTGATACCCAACCATGGAAAAGACCAGGGTGAGCGGGGGATCCTGGTTTACGGTTAACTCGAAACTGCCGGAAGCATCGGTCGACGTCCCAATGATTTTTCCCTTCACTGTAACATTGACTCCAGGCAGCGGTTCATCATCGGATGCACTCACTACCGTACCGCTGACGTTTGTCTGAAAGTTGCCCGGGATGATATTTGTATTTGCAGTTACTGCAGTGACAGGTACCATTAAAAGTACCAGAGCCCATGCAGTTGTAACTAATCTTGACATAGCTATACTCTCTTAATTTGAACTCGTTCTCGTTCACCTTCAGCTATTGCTATAATCCTAACAAATAGCTACAGGCAATATATTTGTTTTTTGGTCTTTCCAAGCCTCTTTACCAAGATCAACTCTTACGGCATCCAAACGGGTTTTAACCTGTTCAAAGCCTATATGAGCCCCTTGACAGAGACCAGGTCTATCCTGAGCAGGAAGGGCATGTTATAGCATAGGAATCGAATGGCCCGGCTCCTTCAGGAAAAGCAGGCGGATTGTTCTGCATTGAAAACTATCCGTACCCATCTGTGAAAATCTGTGGCTTGTTCCTTACGCGTTCATCCGTGTAAATCCGCGGCCCGCCTTCCGTCTTCCCATCACCCACTGCCATTTTTACGGATATACTGTTCAATCTCCCTGATTAAATCATCTATGCCGAATGGTTTTTGAATGAATCCGTCCGCTCCCGCCTCTCTGACAGAGGATTCAATATTCGGGTAGGCGGAAATCATAACAATGGGTACCTCTCTGGTTTCTTTTTTGCTTTTCAGCCTCTTGGCGAGATCTCTTCCGTCATACCCGGAAAGCATTACATCGAGAATGATGAGGCCTACTTCTTCGGAGTTGAGGCTGTCGAACACCTCCTCACTAAACCGGGTTAACCCGATAGGCCGGTACCCGGAATACTCCAAAATGCTTGTGATAGCTTCAAGCACGTCTTTATTGTCTTCTATAACCACTATGCTACGGGGATCATTTGCCATATTATTCTTTGCTGTAACGTCTTCTTATTTATTTTGGGTTTATGCCAAACCTATATACCTGGTCAATTATGTTCCTTCTTCCGTTTCGGCAAGGTGATTGAAAATCCGGACCCCTTTTCCTGGATCGAAATCATTTTGCCTGGCTATTCCATATTTCAATCGCGGTATACGCTTTAAGGACCAATAACAGGAAGGCTTGATATGCTTTGTTTGGTATGGGTTTTAGTAGAATTACCCCCTTTTTGTTCCCTTGAGGGATGTTGTAGAAAGAGGTTTTATGATATGGAAAAGCCGTTTTGCTTGTTCTTTGATAGCTTTATGGTTAATTTCTCTGCGCTATGAAAACACTGCGTCTACATATCGCAATTTTGCCTTTTGTCATTTTACTACTGACAGGTGTTGAAGCCTACGGGTTGCAGCCCTACCAGTTAAATGATGATGCCCTGGCGCCTGCCGGTATGGCCCACGCTAGTGTTTATAAGCGTTTCTCCCTCAACTGGGACCAGTTTAAGACGGATAACGGAATGGCCAAAGCGCCATCTGCATCTGCCTTTCAATCATCGTTGTTAAATAGGTCTTCGGTATCTATTGACGAATTTAGCTTTTCTCCTTTACAGCATCTGGCCGATGATCATTCTTCCGGTCACTTTTCTTTCGCCCGACTGCTGTTAATCAAACCCTTCTTTAAAAAGTATCATCTCCTGCCCATGGTGGGATCCACGGCTATTGGGGCTCCATAAGCAGGGAGAACACTCTTCTTTACTAATCTGCTGCCGGGCCGGTGAATACGATCACTGCTCAGTCCGCAAACCCATATACCTTACTATAGCAAAAATTGCATTTGCGTATACACAGGCAGTGTCCATTAGCGCCTGACTTTATCTCAGTGGACATCAAAATAGCTATATCTGATGATGTTTAACCTGTGTTTGTACAGGAGGTGTGGACTCTAGAATACCCGGCATTCCCTGGTGCGCATGGCCAGTAGCAGGCCTCCGTCTAAAGGAACGGCAGCTACACCAACCCAATAGCATACATATAATACATTATAGAGGAATACTTGTTATGAGATGGTTTGAAAATCCAAGTTACAATATCACAGGCAACCGGTACATTGCCTATATTTTTTCAGGGGTAATGGTTTTGGCTTCCCTCATCGGAATTTTTGGTTACGGGCTTGAATATGGCATCGATTTTAAAGGCGGTAAGTCATTCGTCTTGCAATTCGATCAGCCGATAGAAGTAACCGAAATACGAGCTGAACTCACTGAGCCTCTGGGCGGAGCTCCGGAAGTTAAAATCTTTGGTTCCGACCGGGAAATATTGATCCGCACCGACAACCCTAATGCCATTAACGTAGTGCAAGATATCATCACATCTGCCCTGGCTAAAGCCTATCCTGAAAATGATGCAATGGTTATCAGAACAGATGTTGTGGGCCCGCGCTTTGCTGAAGATTTAAAGCGGGGGGCGCTCAATGCCACTATTTTTGCAGTGGTTGCCATATTTCTATACATACTGGTGCGCTTCAAGGACTGGAGGTTCTCAACCGGAGCGGTTGTAGCCCTGACACATGATGTATTGGTTGTACTGGGTATTATTACCATTTTCAGGGAAATTTTACCCTTCAGCCTGGAGATCGATCAAACCATTATCGCTGCCCTTTTAACGATTGTCGGCTACTCGATAAACGATACGGTAGTCATTTTTGATCGTATCCGTGAAAACCTGCAACGCCATAAAGGTATGGATTATGAGGAGCTGATAAATAAAAGCACAAATGAAACTTTAAGCCGTACGGTAATAACTTCTCTGACTACTTTATTTGTGGTAGCTGTGCTGTTTTTCTTTGGCGGGCAGGTCCTAAAAGGGTTTTCTTTTTCATTGATTCTGGGGATTATTTTTGGTACCTATAGTTCCATTTTTATCGCCAGTTCACTGGCGTTGGATCTTGAAAAAAATGACGTAAACAAGTAGCTATAATAGCTGGCTAAACAGAAGCGGCTCCGGGTTAAACTCAGAGATGTAGCTGTACGTTGCCCTTTGAATTCAAAATTCGCCTGCTTATAACTATATGCAAATTTCCATCTACCTTTTAATCGGAGCCCTGCTCCTGATCATCAGCACCTTTTCCAGTAAACTCTCCGACCGCTATGGTATTCCTGCACTCTTGATTTTTTTAGTGATTGGAATGGCTTTTGGCTCAGATGGGTTGAACCTGATCTATTTTGATAACTATGAGCTTGCGCAGTATCTGGGGATTATTGCATTAGCTTATATCCTTTTCTCGGGAGGTTTAGATACGCGTTGGAAAGAGGTTAAACCCATTGCCAAGCCGGCCCTGGTGCTTTCAACCCTGGGCGTTATTATAAGCGCTGTCATTGTAGGCCTGATTGCGGGATTGTTACTGGACCTCAGCATATATGAAGGCCTCCTGCTTGGAGCCATCGTATCATCTACCGATGCCGCTGCCGTCTTTGCTATACTCCGTTCCAAAGCTGTGGGTTTTAAATACCGGTTAAAAGAACTTCTGGAGTTTGAATCGGCAACAAATGACCCGATGGCTATCTTCCTGACTATTGGAATGATTGAAATGCTGATGTTGCCAGAATTTAGCTGGTCTTCGCTGATAGGCTTCTTCTTCCAGCAAATGATCATCGGCCTTGCAGCCGGCTATCTGTTTGGCAAGTTAATAACATGGATTATTAATACCATCAATCTGGATAATGACGGACTCTATCCCGTGATGACTCTGGCTTTGGTATTAATGATCTATTCTGCCACGGATTTGATGACCGGAAGTGGGTTCCTGGCCGTCTATGTGGCGGGCCTGGTTCTGGGTAATTCCACTTTTGTACATCAGCGCAGTTTAATGAGCTTTTTTGACGGAATGGGATGGCTGATGCAAATAGCCATGTTCCTTACACTGGGGTTGTTGGTATTCCCGGCAGAAATTCTTGCTATCTCGGGTGCCGGCTTATTAATAGCTTTAGCGCTTATGCTTATAGGCCGGCCTATAAGCGTGTTTATAAGTCTGCTGTTTAGCCGGTTTAATACCCGTGCCAAACTGATGATATCATGGACAGGCCTTCGTGGGGCCGTTCCCATTATCATGGCCACCTTTCCCCTGGTAGCCGGTGTAGAGAATGCGGAACTGATTTTCAGCGTAGTGTTTTTCATTGTAGTGACGTCTGTGCTTATCCAGGGCCCTACCCTGCCATTAGTAGCCCGTCTGCTGCATGTAGATGCTCCTATTAGGCGAAAAACCCGCTTCCCTATCGAATTCGAGCCCTCTGTCGATACTAAAGGCGCTATGAAAGAGATTAAGGTGTCTGAAAGCGATCCTGTTGTGGGGAAACAACTAGTTGATTTAAATTTTCCTGAAAATGCATTGATCGTGATTATCAACCGGGAAGGAGGATTTCTGGTGCCAAAAGGAACAACGGAAATTCAGGCTCAAGACAAGTTGCTGGTTCTGGCCAATAAAGATATGATGCCAACCGTCCGGCAAATAATAAAAGGTGAAGAGAGCTGGACACACACAGATGAACAGGAGTAATGAGTGGTGAGTACAACCACAGTTCTGCTCTCACCTGTACTCATCACTCGTTAATTGCTATGTGCTCAGAACTGATAGAAAAGTGTGAGTCGTGGAATCAGGTCTGATTTTGGGGTGTTCCCCAGTGGCGTTTCGCCGTAAATTACCGCCTCGATATTAGGAATGAGGTGTATGCCCGAATCTATGGCAATATCCACTCCACCGATCAGAAGGGTAGATTCAGCATCATCACTGAAAGGTATATAGGATATATTGCTACCTGCGGGATTTGGATCGAACATATGGTCAACCCGGAAAAAACCTGTTGTTGATGCAGTGAAAGCGGCACGGGCAAATACGGAAGCAATATCCAGGTTCAGATCGCCCAGAGGAGCCGGCCTGCTTCGGTGCTGCCGGGCATAAAGAGCGCCAAAGCTCAAATCTTCTGTCCGGTAGCCTGCAAATCCCTGTAAGGTAGTCCAGCTCTGATCGCCGGATAAGCTGTTCCGGTCGCCGTATACTTCTACCACCCACTGATCAGTCAGCTGGTATGATATCGACAGCATGAGCTTTTTCCCCTTATCGATCTCTGCACCATTGTGGCCATGGCCATTTCCAACCATCACATGATAACCCAGTTTTTCATCCTCCCCGATTGTCCCTTTGGCCGCAATCCCAAAGTCTCGAGAACTACCGAAATTCTGAAGGTTTAAGGGGGTTTCTTCAACAGCGCGGTAACCCCAGGTGTCTCTTACCAGCTCAAAGGTCGGGGTTGGAGATATCCCCGCGAGGATCTGATGCCGTTCGTTTTCCCACTTAAGCCAGGCATCTTTTACAACCGGCGTCATTCGTGCACTGGTTGTAAAGTCGCCTTCTCCATTCATCTCCAGCCTGAGCCTGCTGGAAAAGGACTCGTTGACCTTGTGATCGTAGGTAAAATAGATGCGCCGTATCCAGAAGCCGTTGCTGCCTTCTAGTGATTCATCGTGGCTGGATGCCATCCAGTAATAATCGCTGTACACCAGCCCGCTTAACTTGCTACTTTCGCCAACATTTACCTGAGCAAAGGATCGGGATATAGAGATAGAAAGAAATAATAAGCATAGTATGGCTATACGTCTCATACATCGTGTTTCATTAATATTAACGTGCTGATCGTTTAACAGAAGCGTGCCCTATATTATGGCGCTTCTCTTGTGCTTTGTTTACCAAAGCGGCCCTAATATAATCAGGAATTATTATTTCTTCCGTTCTTATACTTATCTTTTTTATGTTTTAACACCCTAGCTTCGATATAGAAAATTATCTCTTCCGCTGTATTTTTTACCAAATCACCCACACGCTCCAGCTTTCTGACAATAGAAAACAGATAAAGATATAGCCTGATGTTATCCGCATCCTTTTCAATTAGTGAGGCCGTATTTTTTGAGACTTCTCTGTTAATTTCATTCAGTGTTTTATCCTGCTTAAAAACTTTACGAGCCAATTGCGTGTCTTCAGATGCAAAAGCCTCTAAGACGTTAGTCAGCATCTGAAGGGAAACATCGTACATCTCATCGATTCGCATCTTCTTGATAACCTCTTCATCTATAGGCCTTCCAAAGTCCAGAATGTATTTGGCAATACCGTCTGCATGGTCCCCCAGGCGCTCCAGATCCGAATTAATTTTAAAAGAGGCGATGACAAAGCGTAAGTCGATGGCCACAGGGTTAAACAGGGCAAGTATATTTTCACAGTCACGGTCAATTTTGAGTTCCAGAGCGTCTACCCGCCGTTCATTAACGGTGATTTCGTGGGCAAGCTCCTCATCGAAATTCATAAATGCATCCCGGCCTTTTTCTATCTGGGTTTTAACCAGATGCATCATTTCTAAAATATCATCGTTTAGCAGGCCGAGTTCGATATCTAAGTGTGACATGGGCGTCGGATTTTTCTGTTCTGCCATATATATATTTTTATTCTCTTCTTAACAATTATTATTACGGTCTGGTTTAGGCAATGCGAACAAGCGTCCATCCGGTAACAGTCCATGCTGCTCAGTAGCATGGGGCATCAGGCCAAAGTATCTGTTTCTTCTATAATATACCTGTGCCTTAATAGTACCGCTAACCAAATCGGCCGGTTATATAATTTTGCGTCTGATCTTTTCCCGGATTAGTAAAAATCTTTTTTGTTTTATCGTATTCAATGAGTCTGCCCATATACATAAAAGCGGTGTAGTCGCTTATGCGGCTGGCTTGTTGCATATTGTGTGTTACAATAGCGATTGTGTAATTATTTTTAAGAGTATAAATAAGGTCTTCAATTTTATCTGTTGATATGGGGTCCAGCGCTGATGTGGGCTCATCCATCAACAGTACAGAGGGTTTAACGGCTAGTACCCGGGCAATGCAAAGCCGTTGTTGTTGTCCGCCTGAAAGCGCGAGAGCGGGTTTATTCAGATCGTCTTTTACTTCGTCGAATAAGGTGGCTTGCTTTAATGATTCGACAACCCGCTCTTCAATGAATGCTTTATCGCGGATACCTTGTATTTTCAGTCCATAGGCGACGTTTTCGAATATGGATTTGGGAAATGGGTTGGGCTTCTGAAAAACCATTCCCACTGCCTTTCTGAGCTCTTCGACCTTTACAGAGGGGTCATAAATATCCTCGTCATCCAGTAAAATGGCACCCTCCATTCTAAATCCATCGATGTAATCGTTCATTCGGTTAAGAAGCCTCAGAAAGGTAGATTTTCCGCATCCGGAGGGGCCAATAAAGGCGGTAACAGAGTTTGCTTTAATATCGAGGCTGATATCTTTAAGGGCCTGGAAATCACCATAAAAGGCATCAACATGTTGAGCCCTTAACTTATAGTTCATATCTACCGGATTTTTAGTTGCATCGCTCCGAACTTCTTTATCTAATATTTTTGTCTGCATAATACCTTAGCTTAAGTGATGTAAACACATGAGTGGTTGCCACAGACCTGATGCTCGTCCGTCCTGCCAGTGGCGGAACGGGATGCGAGGTGTTGATATGTCCTTGGCTACCATTTCAATTTCTGCTGCCAGCGGTAACGTAAATAGACGGCAACGCCATTAAGTACAAAAGTAATAAGCAGCAGGACGATAATAGCTGCTGCCGCATTGATTACAAATTCATGCTGGGGTCTCGAAACCCAGTTAAATATCTGAATAGGCAGTACGGTAAATTCATCGAGCGGCCCGGAAGGTGCAAAAGGAACATATGCGAGCGCTCCTATTACAATTAAGGGAGCGGTTTCGCCCACGGCCCTGGAGATAGCAAGAATGACCCCGGTTAAGATGCCGCCAAAAGAAGCCGGCAGAGTCTGGTTCCAAATGGTTTGCCACTTCGACGCACCCAGAGCAAATGAAGCTTCTTTAATGGTTTTGGGCACCGCGCGTACGGCCTCTCTGGTAGCAACAATAATGATGGGCAGTATCAACAGGGAAAGCGTTAAGGCGCCGGCCAGGATACTACTGCCCATTTTCATAAACCGCACAAAAACCTCCAGGCCCAGCAGGCCATAGATAATAGAAGGCACCCCTGCAAGATTTGCAATATTGATCTCCAGAAGGGTACTCAGCCTCCCTTTCTTTCCGTATTCTTCGAGATAAATACCGGCGCCTACTCCAACAGGAAAAGAAATGAGGGTTGTACATACCATCACCCACAGGGTTCCGGCCCATGCCGTGTATATTCCGGATCTTTCTGCAAAGCGGGAGGGTAAACTCGTCATGAATTCCCAGCTTAAGCGATCCATTCCCTGATATAAAATGAAACCGATGAAAATAATCAGAATGGCCAGGCAGGATACCGTTGCGGTAACTCCCATACCTCTGAACAGCTGATCATCATACCTATGGGCGACTCTACTATTCATATTTCTCCTGATATCTGGTTTTTATCCAATAGCTGATGTTATTTAGGATGAAGGTGAACACAAACAGAGTGATACCGGCGGCGAAAATGGTTTTATAAGCCAGCGTTCCATACGGCACATCGCCCATACTTACCTGCACGATGTAAGCAGTGATGGTTTCTATAGGCACGGTGGGATCGAATGTAAACCGGGGTTGCTGGCCGGCAGCTATGGCTACGATCATTGTCTCCCCTATGGCTCTTGAGATGGCGAGGATTGCCGATATGATGATACCCGATGAAGCCGCCGGAACCATCACGCGGAAAGCGGTCTGAAACCTGGTAGACCCCATACCGAAGGCGGCTTCCCTCAGAGAGCCGGGAACGGCGCTCAGTGCATCCTCACTAAGCGAGGAAACAAATGGAATGATCATGATACCCATCACGATGCCGGGCGAAAGCGCGTTAAAACCAGATAGCTGCGGTATGATGTTTTGGAGAAGAGGGGTCACAATCATCAATGCAAAGAAACCATAAACAACCGTAGGTACTACCGCAAGTATTTCCAGGAGGGGTTTAACGATTTTTTTGAACCGCTTCGAAGCGTATTCATTTAAATAAATGGCAATGACTAAACCCACCGGTAAAGCCACCGATATAGCAATAACCGTGGTTAAGAGCGTACCCGACAACAGCGGTAAAATCCCATAGCTTTTTTGGGTAAACAGCGGTGTCCATTCGGTGTCTGTGAGAAAGTCAACTATAGATACTTCTTTGAAAAAGCTGATAGCCTCTACCACTAAAACCAGGATTATTCCCACGGTGGTAAGGATCGTTAACAGCGCGCAGGCGGCCAGTACTTTTTCAATAACCTTTTCGCTTACCTTCATTCACATATCCTGCAGATAATTAATCTTCCTGGTATCATTAATCTGGTTTGTCAATTCTGACTAACGGGGCCGGAAGCTCTGTAAAACGCTTCGAACTTATCCAGTTGATTCTTGTACGCAGAATCAGGCATGGGCACGTAACCGATCTCTTTAACCAGCTGAGGAGCTTGTTCCAGATAGAAGGTTACAAACTCTCTTACTGCCTCCTTTTGCACCGCATCCGCGGAAACGTAGATGAATATGGGACGGGAAAGCGGAGTATATGTTCCGTTCGAAACCGTTTCTATGGAAGGTTTTACCGGCGTGCCATCACCACCATCTACCCCTACCAGCTTTAGCCTGTCCCGGTTTTCTTCGAAATAGGCCAGGCCGAAGAATCCCAGCGCGTACGGATCGGTGGAAACACCCTGAACCAATACGTTGTCGTCTTCACTGGCGGTAAAATCTCCCCGGCTGGATCCGCTTTCTCCGACAATAGCTTCTGTAAAATAATCGTAGGTTCCGGAGGCTACTCCGGGTCCGAACAGATGGAGTTCTTCATCGGGCCACTCAGCACGGATCTGATTCCACCGCGTGACAGTACCCTGTGCGGCCGGCTCCCACATTAACCTGAGTTCTTCTGCCGTAAGATGGTTGGCCCAGTCGTTCTTTGGATGTACCACCACGGCCAATCCGTCATAAGCTACCGAAAGGCGTACATAATCTACTCCGTTCTTTTCCGCCAATTCCACTTCGCTTGACTTGATTTCACGAGAGGCATTATTAATATCGGTACTGCCGCGCAGAAACTTTTGAAATCCACCGCCGGTACCCGATATCCCCACCGTAACACGTGTCTTTGGGGCTACCAGGCGGAACTCTTCGGCTATCGCTTCTGTAATAGGATAAACCGTACTGGAACCGTCAATATGTATTTCTCCCGATGGTTGACGGCCTGATCCGCCGCCCGATCCACAGGAGGTTAGAAACAATCCGAAAATTGCCACCAGTAGGATGTTCTGCTTTGTCATTATCTCACATTTTAAGTTAAACGTGCGTATGGAGCGCTGATTTTCATGCAGTTAAATGTACCTGAAAGAAAGCCAATTGTTGTTAAATAAGTGTTATCATTCTGTAATGATACTGTTACCTGCCGCATAGAAATCAGCGCTATGCCAGTCGCTTTCATAAGAACACGGATACTGCGGATGTACGATACATCCTGTAATATTATCGGCGAAGACTACTTCCCATCCGTGGCTATCATACTCCCTTTTGAAACTCATCACTCCGGTTTTGAGTTCTAATGAGTACAACCAGCATTACCCCGAGACATCACTCTTATGCCAAACGAAACAGCTGAAAGAAAGCAACCGCGCGTATCTATTAACAAGCTGGGAGAATATCTTACGGGAACCCCGCGAAACCGGCGAAGGATCATAGAACAGCAAAAGCGTCCCCCGGGCTTTGCGATAAGCTATTATCAGCCCGCGCAGAAGGCCATAGTAGAGTTTTTAGAATCCGGAGCCACAGAGCATTCTGTCATTACGGATGCTATCGATAAGCTGGAGCGTAAAACCCCAAAGTCCGACTGGGAAGCACACCGGATTCAGGGTTGTATAGAGGCGCTGGAAACCTTCTACGACAACTACGATGAAGTGCTGGATCTGGAAGGCCGGCGTTTTGAACGGGGTAAAAACAGCGCCCCCAAACTACATCTCGAAGGAGTGGAAGTAAGCATCCGGCCCGAGCTGCTGGTCTTTGGCGAAGACGAAAACGGCCGGAAAACCGCAGGCGCCATAAAACTGTACTTTGGCAAAAACTCACCTCTCGATCCCGAAATGGGAAAATACATCGCCACTTCTACTCACCAATGGGTGGAAGAGCACCTCGTGCCAGACAACTACGAAGCTCCCCACCGCGAAACCGGCGTGTATGATGTATTCAGTAATACATGTATCCGGGCTCCGCGATCGTATATACGAAGGCGCCGGGATATTCAGGCCGCCTGTGATGAAATAGGCATGATGTGGGAACAGATTTGATGAATTAGTAATACAGGTTTCGGGAAGGCGGAACTTTCCTTCAAAAAGACTGGGTGGTTAAGCTTGCTTACTGCAGCTGCCCTATCCGGCCGGCATCGGGTTACCCGTAAGGAAGCAGTTGGCATTAACGATGTATTCTGGTACATTCTTCCTAAATGCCACAAAACAATGACCTTATGAACAATTATTACATCATGATTTCCTCCATCCGCCGGCTTTCGGCTTTTTTGCTGCTCCCTCTGCTTATGCACGCATCAGCTCAGGCTCAGGATGGAAGCAGCACAGCCGCACCCGGTCAGTGGATCACGCTTCCTGAATCCAACCAACCGCTGAAACGCCATGAAAACGCCTATACAAAAGCAGGCGATACGTTCTACCTGATTGGCGGCCGCGGTGAACGCCCCGTTGAAATCTATGATCCCGCTGCTAATACCTGGACAACGGGCGCCACTCCTCCCCTTTCTATGCACCACTTTCAGGCGGTATCTCATGAAGGGAAAATCTATGTATTGGGCGCGTTCACCGATGGTTTCCCTGATGAAACGCCTGTTCCCCATGTCTATATCTACGACCCCGAATCCGACAGCTGGGAAAAAGGCCCGGAGATTCCTGAAGGCAGAAGGCGCGGAGCGGCGGGAGCCGTGTCGTACAACGGGAAGATTTATCTGGTCGGAGGTATACAGAACGGACATATTGACGGACATGTTCGCTGGCTGGATGTGTTTGATCCTGGCACCGGGGAATGGGAACAACTCGCCAATGCCCCGCGGTTCCGGGATCATTTTCAGGCGGCCGTTGTCGGAGATAAGCTATACGCTGCCGGCGGGCGGCGTACCTCCCACGCAACGGGACGGACGCTGGAACTGACCATACCCGAAGTGGATGTTTACGACTTTTCAACCGGTACGTGGACCCCTCTTCCCCCCTCCGGCGATTTGCCTGCCGAACGGGCCGGGACCACTGCCATAACTGTGGGTAACCGTCTGGTGATTCTGGGCGGAGAAAGCGGCAGCCAGGTAGAAGCGCATTCGGAAGTGGAAGTGTATAACCCCGAAACGGGCGAGTGGTATGCTCTGGCGCCCATGAATACAGGCCGCCACGGTACCCAGGCTATTGTTCATGACGGCAAAATCTATATTGCAGCCGGTTCAGAGACCCGCGGGGCAACGGAAATCAACTCACAGGAGGTTTTTATCCTGCCGGATTCGCTTTATAAGAAATAACAAGCTTTGAAAAGCTGCTTGTCCTTACGGCACAAGCCGGCTAGCCCGTAAGGCCAAACGCCCTGAAGCGTAAGCACAAGCCTCTTAACCCGTAGGGCCAGGCGCCCTGTAGCGTAAGCACAAGCCTTCTAACCTGTAAGGTTAATCACCCTAACCCGTAAGGTTACGCGCCCTAACCCGTAAGGCCGGATGGCTTGTGCCGCCGGATGAAGGAGCTTGTGCAGACGGTTAAAAGAGCTTGTGCCGCCGGATAAGCCGGCTTGTGCCGTAAGGACAAGCAGCGTGAGCAGTAAAGCCCCGTAAGGGCGCAGGGCGGGCAACATGCACAACAGAGTAAAACGAGGCTTTTTTACCAGGAAACAGAGATACGGCGAATGGGGCACATAAGCACATATAGATCCATCGTATATAAGTACCGACAAACAACGGAACCAGTTCTGCCGGCCCTTCGATGTATTATGCATAGCAAGAACTTCCACTTTCAGCGAAAACGACAGGATATAGTCGACATACCGCTAATACACCACATCACAACCAACAAATAATACTTATGATTAAACGCAATTTCCCTTTTATATCAACAAGCCGGCTTTTACTGGCAATTCTCATTGTATTCCCTCTCCACATCGTTACCGTATCCGCACAAGGGTTACAGGTGGATCCCGAAACAGTCGGGCTATCGGCAGAACGCCTTACCCGCCTGGATGCCGTAGTTGAAAGCTTTATAGACCAGGAGAACATTGCCGGGGCTGTCACTCTGGTGCGGCGCCGCAATCAAACTGCTCATCTTAAGAGCTACGGAATGATGGATATCGAAAACGGCAAAGCCATGCCGGAGGATGCCATATTTCGCATAGCTTCCATGTCTAAAGCGGTAACCACAACGGCCATCATGATGCTCTATGAAGAAGGGCATTTCCTGCTAAGCGATCCGGTATACAAATATATTCCGGAATTTAAGGATCCGGTTGTAGCCGTCGAAGAGTCTGGCGGTGAGGGTTACAGCCTTGTTCCCGCCACCAGCCAAATAACCATTCACCAGCTGTTAACTCACACCTCCGGCTTGCACTACGGCTATGGCATTGCGCGCGACCAATACGAAGAGGCCGGCATCACCGGCTGGTATTTTGCCGACAGAGAGGAACCCATTGGTGAGGTGATTAAAAGACTGGCCAAACTCCCGATCGATTTCAACCCCGGCGAGCGGTGGCAGTATGGCTATTCTACCGATGTGCTGGGCTATCTGGTTGAGGTGGTTTCGGGTATGTCTTTAGATGAATTCATGAAAACCCGCATCTTTGAGCCTTTGAACATGAGCGACACCCACTTCTTTCTGCCTCCCGAGAAGGCGGACCGTCTGGCTCCCGTCTATGGCCTGGAAGAGGGCGAACTAAAGCTTATGGAGCCCACCAGCACCACAGATTATATCCATGGCCCACGCACATGCTTTTCGGGTGGAGCCGGACTCCTTTCAACCGTAGGTGACTACGGACGCTTTCTGCAGATGTTGTTGAACGGGGGCGAACTCGACGGTACCCGGCTTTTGAGTCCCAAAACTGTTGAACTTATGCGGGCAGATCACCTGGGAGATCAGTATGGCGGCCCGGAAATCGGATTCGGGCTGGGTTTCTGGGTAATTAATGACCTGGGCGGATACGGCCAGCTCGGAACCGCAGGCTCCTACGGCTGGGGCAGCGCTTATTACCCCGTTTACTGGATCGATCCCCACGAAGAGATGATCTGCATACTTATGACGCAGCTGAATCCGGCAGGCGGAATCGACCTGAGGGAAAAGTTCAGGAGCACCGTTTATCAGGCGGTAATCGATTAACTCATTCCACCATTGGCCAGGTAGGGCTGTTCGGTTCTCTGCTTCCACTCCTGATGCTGTCATCCCGAACCCCCGTCTGTTGGGGTGAGGGATCTCAAGCGTTGTTACAGGCTTTTGCCGGCCTACCAGCATGAATTATTATGCGTTTGAGATCCCTCGCCGAATCCCTCTCCCCGGGAGGACACCATAAAGAGAGGTAGAATGTAGAGAACCGGGCCGCCATACCTTAATAAAAAGGATTAAGGGGGAGATCCGGCAAGAAATAGGGGTGGAATAACAGTAGTAAGTAGTAAACAGAACACAATGCCTGCTTTGTTAAATAAGGGGTAAATCCACTTACTCTATGCCTTATGATTACGGCCGCTTTCAGGCACTAATCCCTGGAAGTTTGATTTAAGCCCAAAATATTATATAATGAATATGGCCTAATCAGAGATAATAACTTGAGCAGAGGATCTAATTAACGTGGGGTGAATTCGGAACGTGTATTTTCGAAAGGGCTAACTCCCTCTGCCCTAACCCGTCAGCTAACTTCGCAGGCCTCTAGGGGAGACTTGAAGTCCATACCGCTCTTTTAGTCTTCCAAAACAGGATACTAAACGAGTAAACTATGAAACACACTCTATCAGAAAAGACACTTGTACCGATTGCAAACCCGGGGCATTTAGAGAAACTGATGGATTTGGCATGTCTATTCCATTCGCATAAAAAATTGTCCATCTATCCGCTCACTATAATAAATAAAGCAGCAGAGAGCGAGCAAACGATTAACATTGCCCATGAACTGCTGGTAACTGCCTCCAATAATATTAAGTCAACAAACTGGATCCACCTTGAGCCTATAATCCGGTCTGATGTTAATATAGCGATAGGCATATCTAAAGCAATAGATGAAATGGGGGCAGACAACACAATCATCGGGTGGAATCAGGAAGAACTGGTCGGTTATCGTATATTTGGCTCCATACTCGATCAACTGCTTGTATTTACAAATCAGCTGCTGCTTGTTTATAAAGCTAAAACTGCCGCTGCAGATCATAAGCGTATCGTACTGGCCATCCCTCCGGGTTCACATGAAGAACCTGGCTTCGAAGAGCTGATGGGCAAAACCCTGAATATGGCGGGCTCCCTGAAATTAAAGCTGGAAGTTCTGGCTGAATTCGGCGATATACCGGTAATCCGTACAATAATTCAGAATTACGGAATGGATGTTCCTGCGGTATTTAATCCCTTGATTCTTTGGGATGATTTAACCGGATCGTTAAAAGGTATCTTGAATAAAGATGACCTTATCTTTTTGGTCGGGGCAAGAAAAGGTTCTATTTCATGCAGGCAAAATCTCGAACTTTTACCCCGGAAGCTGGCCGAACGATACCCCGAGAATAGTATGATCATTGCCTACTCCAGAATTAAAAACCCGGTGTACAACAGTTATTTTGATCCGTGAAAAGCCGGCTTTTTATTAATGCCAGTCATTCATTCGTCTATATACACAACCTTTTGTGTTTTGGCTGAGGCGTACAGTGCTTCGACAACGGCCAGAGACTTCAGGCTCTCTTCGCCCGAAACAACCGGTTCCCGGTGCTCTCTAAAAGCATTCAGGATCTGCCGGTATTGCCTTGTGTGATTGGCCGCTGTCATACCTGCCAGCGGACTTGATGAACCGGCACCCTTGCCAGCGGACATGCCGGGAGGATTTGTTTCTTCCGTTTCAAGCCTGAACATATGGCCGGCAAGTACGGCGGTACCGCGGGTTCCGTGTATCTCAATTTTTCTGTCCTGAGGAGGAACAACAGATGTAGAGGCGCTAAACAGGCCGATAGCTCCATTTTTGAACCGTAAAGTAGCCACGGCGTTATCTTCCCCCTCTATGCCATCGTGGGTAAACGTACCTGTAAACGCATGCAATGATTCAGGCTCGCCGCAAAGCCATATCATCAAATCCAGCGTATGGATAGCCTGATTGATTACAGCGCCGCCGCCATCCAGGGCCAGTGTACCCCGCCAGCCACCCTTATCGTAATAGTCTTGATCCCGAAACCATTTTACAGAAGCATCTGCCATGAAGAGTTTGCCGAGTTTTCCACTGTCAATCGCCTGCTTCATGCGAATCACACCCTCAATGAACCGGTTTTGATAAATGACGGCCAACTGCACATTGTTCTGCCGGCAGCTTTCTATCAACATCCGGCCCCGCTCCCGTGTTACTTCAATCGGCTTCTCAACGATGAGGTGTTTGCCGGCCCGGGCGGCTTGCTCTCCGTAGTTCAGATGAGTACCGGTTGGAGTGCAAATAACCACGATATCCAGCCCGGGATGAGATAAAAAGGCTTCATAATCCGAAAATCCGGTTCCGCCATACCGCTTGCAAAAAGCATCGGCCCGTTCCTGGCTGCGGCTGTAAGCAGCTATAAGTGTAGCATGGTCAAGGTTCTTTACAGCCTCGGCATGCGTACCTGAAATAGTTCCACAGCCTACAATTCCAATGCCATAGCTTTGTTGATGTAATCCCACGATTCCCGATTAGTCAGATTTAGTTAGTGTGAACAGGAAAAAAAGTTAGCCAGCGAGCCGGATAATCACAGATAATCTATAGGGCCTTGTGTTCCCCGCCCTCCGTGTATACCGTCAGATAATCTTTGTTGTCTTTTCCCTTTACCTGAAAGGAATGGTACTACTCTAAAGTGCTTTCATGAAACATCTTTTGGTTACATTGATTGCCCGAATGTTGCTACACGTTCTTTTCCGCTACTTCTTCTTTTTTTCCGCCATTCGCTGCGCCGTAACTTCTCATCACATAGTCATCCAGGATGGCCCGGAACTCTTTGCCTATGCCTTCTCCGCGCAGTGTCTTGTAGTGCTCCCCGTCCATATAAACAGGCGCTTTCGGCTCTTCGAAAGTACCGGGCAGTGATATGCCGATATTGGCATTGCGCGATTCGCCGGGCCCGTTTACCACACACCCCATGACGGCAACATTCATCTCTTCCACGCCGGGATACACTTCCCGCCAGATGGGCATCATCTCGCGCAGGTATTGCTGGATTTCCTCAGCCAGTTCCTGGAAATAGGTGCTGTTGGTACGTCCACAGCCCGGGCATGCGGTCACCTGTGGCATGAAATTGCGAATTCCGAGCGATTGCAAAATCTGTTGACACACCCGTACCTCTTCCGCCCGGTCCCCTCCCGGTTGTGGTGTCAGTGACACGCGGATGGTATCGCCTATACCCTGTTGCAGGAGAACAGAAAGCGCTGCTGAGCTGGCTACTATCCCCTTCATACCCATTCCCGCTTCGGTAAGCCCCACGTGCAGAGGATAGTCTACGATTTCAGCAATACGTTCGTAGACCGTCACAACGTCCTGTACATGCGACATTTTACAGCTGATGATAATCTTATTGGAGGGCAACCCCACGCTTTCGGCCAGCTCTGCCGAGCGCTGGGCGCTCTCTACCATGGTATCCAGCATCACCTGTTTGGAAGATTTGGGGTTTTCCTGCCTGCTGTTAGCATCCATTTTGTCGGCCAGCAACTGTTGGTCGAGCGAGCCCCAGTTCACTCCTATCCGAACAGGTTTGTCGTATTTTACAGCCTGTTCTACAATAGTACAGAAGTTCTCATCCCGTGTGCGCGTGCCCACGTTGCCGGGGTTGATTCTGAATTTATCCAGCGCACGTGCCGTTTCAGGAAATTCGGTAAGCAGCAGGTGTCCGTTATAATGGAAATCGCCGACAATGGGTACATCCACTCCATTTGCAAGCAGCAGCTCTTTAATGCGGGGTACAGCTTTGGCAGCCTCTTTGTTATTCACAGTAATCCGGACAATCTCGGAGCCGGCCTCATGAAGATGGATTATCTGTTTTACAGTAGATTCTGCATCAGCTGTATCGGTGTTTGTCATGGATTGTATCACCACAGGAGCATCTCCTCCAACGGGAACATTGCCCACCATGGCCTGAATAGATTTTCGACGTTTTATATGAGACATGCTACTAAAATTCTAAATTATGAATGTTGCATTTTGAATTACAGAAGTGACCGTTGTACCCACAATTCAAAATTCAATACGTAAGATTCAACATTACTGTCAGTCTTTCTTGCTCAGTTCAAATAACTTTCTTTTTTCTTCTCTGCTCAGGGCATCGTATCCCTTGCGTGATATTTTTTCTAAAATTGCATCCAGTTCAGACTGTTCAACCTCTTCCACAATATCGGCATCCGATACAGAATACATATTCGGGTTATGAGGCGCTTCTTTCTTTGTCTTATAGCTTCTCTTAAGCTCATACCAGATACGCTCAACAGGCCGTATAACGCTACTAAGGTCAAAACCGCCTGCCCTGGCCCTCATAAGCAGGTATCCTATTCCGGCTCCGCCCAGGTGAACAATCCGGGCTGTACCGTCTGAGGTCCCCAAAAATAATACATCCAGAGCAATTAATCCGGCCACCACATACCTCGCCTGTATAGGCGGTAAAAAGAGCAGCATGATAGGGGCCGTGGGATATAGCATGGCAAAGGCAACCATAATACCATATACAGCTCCCGAGGCGCCGATCACCAGATTAATTCCCAGAAACTGGGCGAACAGAATATCCAGGATAGCTCCCCCTATGCCCGATCCAAAAAATATCACGGTAAACGACCGCGGCCCCAGTGTCTCTTCCACTACACGCCCGAGCCACCAGAGCCACAACATGTTAAATAATAAGTGGAAGCCTCCTCCATGTAAAAACATATAGGTGACCATCCGCCACGGCTGAAGAAGGGCGGTCTTCCATTCCGGATAAAAGGCGAACCACCGTACCAAAAAACTGTTAAGAGCCTGTCCTCCTAATGCCTGAATAAGAAAAGCAACGACATTTATAGTGATGATAGTTCGTATTGCTACCGGCAGACCCATGTAGCCGCGTTTAAGAGAACTTCCGAATGATTCGTTATGCATATAGTGCAACGTTTATGTTAACCGTTAACCAGTAAACAACTTTCAGACAACAATAAGTTCACTGATCATCCAAAGTTACAAAGTTTACGGTCTATAAATACATAAACCGACTGAGCCTGTCGTCATTTTACCTCGTCAGCTCGTCAGGCGTAGTATTGGCCTTCTCCTCTCAGTCTCCATAGCTTAATGAGGATGTAGCCTACCAACATCCCCCCCAGGTGAGCGAAATGTGCCACTCCGGAATCTGTACGGGTTATACCACTTATGAACTCTATAACACCAAATACAGCAACAAAGTACTTTGCCTTCATAGGAATAGGCGGAAACAGCAGCATTATGGGGCGATCAGGAAACATCATTCCGAAGGCAAGCAAGATTCCATAAACTGCTCCTGAGGCCCCTACGGTCGGCGCTCCACCCCCGCCGATGAACATATGTAAAACAGCCGCACCTATGCCTGTTAAAAAATAATAAACGGTAAACCGCCTGGTTCCCCAATAGTTTTCAATAGCCTGCCCAAACATCCAGAGCGCAAACAGGTTAAAAATGATATGAGCAAATCCCGCATGCAGAAACATATAGGAGACAAGCTGCCAGGGTCGGAATAGACCGGACTCCAGAGGCCACAGAGCCCCAAACCTAAATAGAAGTTCTGCAATAATGGGAGTATTCAGGCCTACAAAAAATAACCCATTTACGATTAGCAAATGCTTTACGGCTGGCGGAAAGATGGAAAACTGAGTATTAGGACTGTAATTATTTGGTTGGTAATTCAATGAATTGGATATTTATTAACATTTCAATCACTACAATATACGTTGAATCTTTCTAAAGTTACGGCCGGGGTACATATTTTAGTAAGTCAGCCTGCTTTATTCTGCTATCCCGTTAAATGTTAAAACTTAAGTAAGGTGAAAAACTGATTACAGATCTGCAAACAGCTGGAGCTCACAGAAGTGTCAGAAAATACATTGATTATACGGGGCTTCCCAAATCCAGTTCCCTTCTCCCAGTTTATCGAGTACTCTCCTAAGACCCCGGGAGATACAAAAAACTGCCCTCGTCACCCGGGCCTCAGGGCACTGAAACAAAGCAGGGAGGACGTCCCGGCAAGGATATCCGCCTCTTCTCATTAAACGATATTTGTTCCGCTGAACTTGGAGTAACAGATGTGGCAGCCAAGATTTAACCAGGGCTTAGTATCTTAAGCTGTGACACTTATCTCAACATCTGCCAGAACAGGGTCTTCTACTTTGTCATCAACCTCTATTACGCCGTCTCGGAGGCGTATAATACGGCGTGCATGATTGGCTATTTCATTTTCGTGAGTGACCAGTAGTATGGTGTTGCCCATACGGTACAGTTCTTCGAAGAGCATCATGATTTCCTCTCCTGTTTTGGAATCCAAATTACCGGTAGGCTCGTCGGCAAGCAGAATGGAGGGATTGTTGACAAGTGCCCGGGCAATAGCTACCCGCTGGCGCTGCCCCCCTGATAACTCATTGGGCTTATGGTCGATGCGGTCTCCGAGTCCAACACGTTGCAGTGTTCTTATTGCTCTCTCTCTGCGTTCGCTGGTTTTAACGCCTGCATAGATCAGAGGCAATTCTACATTAGACAGGCAGTCGGTTCGGGGCAGCAGGTTAAAGGTCTGGAAAACAAAACCGATTTCCCGGTTACGCACCTCTGCCAGCTCGGCATCTTCGAGCTGACTCACATCCTGACCATTCAAAATATAGCTACCCGAAGTAGGGGTATCCAGGCATCCTATCAGGTTCATGAGGGTAGACTTGCCGGATCCGGAAGGACCCATTATAGCAATGTACTCGTTTTTTTTCACATCAAAAGTAACTCCGTTTAGTGCTCTGACTTCGGTGTTACCCATTTGATACACTCTAATCAGATCTGTGATCTGTATTACCGTATTGTTTTGGTCCATGATAAACTCCTATTCTCCTGCTGCAAACTGTGCAAATCTGTTATTATTTATATTCACTTTATCGCCATCTTTCAGGCTCCTGGACAAGATACGATAGCTTCCCGTAACAACCTGATCGCCTGCATTTATACCTGAAATAATGTGAATGTGCGTATTATCACTAATACCCGTCTCAACTTCGTAACGTACCGCCTTATCATCCTCTATTACAAATACTACTTTTCGGAGATTCTCTCTGGGTAGTATAAGATCGTTTCCTGCAGTCGTATCTGCCCTGGCAGAATCGCTGGACGTACCTGTAGTATCTGGTTTATCTTCTGCAATGTTACGAACAGTAACAGACTGAATAGGCACTGAAACGACATTATAAGCTGTTTCGGTTTCAATATCCACGGTAGCTGACATTCCCGGCTTAAAATCGGGATAAAACACCTCTCCCGGCCTTTCCTGTATGGTCTGCTGAACCAATAAGTCAGAACCTGCCATACTGAGATTATGAGGAGTAGTGATGCGGACTTTAACCTTATAATTTGTTACCTCTTCGCTGGTTCCTCCGCCGGTAACCATTGCTGAGTTGGCAATTTCCGTGACCACTCCATAAAAAGTCCGTTCAGGATACGCATCCACTTCAATATTGGCAGTATCTCCGGGAGATACGCTGACGATGTCATTTTCGTTGACATCCACCAGGACTTCCATATGATTCATGTCGGCAATACGCATCAGTTCCGTGCCTGCCATCTGCATTTGCCCCAGCACACGCTCGCCTTCCTCAACAGCGAGAGAGCTTACCGTTCCTTTTTTCGGAGCCCGAATAACCGTCTTTTCAAGTTCTTCCTGGGCCTGAGCAAGCTGGGCTTCCACACTTTGCACCTGATATTGTGCTGCCTTGTAATTTGCCTGTTCCACCTCGTATGTTGCCTTAGCCTGAATAAAGTCTGCTTCGGATGATACACCTCTTTCGTAAAGCTGATTTTGCCGGTTAAAATCGGCTTCTGCCCTCAACATGGTAGCTCTTGCCTGCTCTCTGCGGGCCTTTTGCATTAGCAGAGCTGCGTTGATCTCTTCTATTCGTGCCTGATAAATGTCGGGCTTAATTCTGAGCAAAAGATCCCCCTGTTGTACATAATCGCCCTCTTTCACTTTCAGTTCTATAATCTCTCCCGACACCTCCGGAAAAATGATCACTTCCACCTCCGGCTGAATTTTTCCCGAAGCGGAAACGATTTGAGTAATGGTTTTCAACCTGGCTTCCGCCGTTTCAACTTCTACCGCCCCCTTATCATTCCCGAGCCATCCCATAGTCCTTGCAAGGACTGCACCGATACCGAACACTACGATAAAACCAACAGCAATAAAAAGCAGCTTCCTGGTCGGTGATTTTTTTTGTTTTGCCATGATGTTAGTTTTTATGACTAATCCAATGATTTTAATTTATGAAAATGTATCCCTATTCAATATCAAAGCAGACTACGAAAATACAAAAACACAAAAGCCTGTAGAGCCGCGTTTAATCGTGGCTTTACGTGTTTCTGTGGTCCGCATAAAGCCACCGATTTATAAATTATCACGTTAGTTTAATGAAACGTTTTCATCCAGTTTACCTACATAGTAGTCCAGTATTTTTTTCTGGAACACGTAATTATACACCGCGCTGGTACGATCCGATTGCGCCTCGATATATTGGGCATTAGCCTGGCTCAATTCTATAAGCGTACCTGCGCCAACTTCATACCTCTCCTTTTGTGTTAAATAGGATCGCTCGGCGGCCCTCAACGCCTTTTCTGAGAATTCAAGCTCTTTTAAAATAGCCTGATAGTCGCTATAGGCCTGATTTACTTCCTGCATTACCTGCAAACGGGTATTTTCCAGAGAAAGCAGAGCATTTTTATAATTTACTTTCTGTGACTCAACGTTTATCTGCCGGTCCAGATTATTAAAAATCGGGATATTTAAAGACAAGCCTATCGATCTGTTGATGTTTTGATCCAGAAACTGATCGCTAAACGTGAATAGCTCCGCTGTTTCCGGATTAAAATTCCGATCGTTATAACTGCTGCTCAGCGACGCCGAAAGTGAAAGAGAAGGATACAAAAGGCTGCGGGTTGCTTTTAGCTGATATTCAAGCGCCTGGATATTGAACTGTTCGCTCCGCAGGTCGGAACGGTTTTCAAGGGCAGCACTAATCAGCTTTGACAAATCGAACTCCTCTCTTATGAGTTGATCGGCCTGAATCTCAGGAGTTGTAAATTCATACTCTTTCCTCGGATCAATCTGCAGAGTTCTGATTAACCGTAGCCGGCTTATACCCAATGCATTTTCTCTGTTTGTAACGTCCAGCTCATTACTTGCAACTATAGCTTCTTGATTATAGAGATCTACTGTAGGGCGGGAACCAACTTCAACCTGAGCCTGAACCTGTTCCAGTTGTTGATAGGATGTCTCCAGGTTTTCACGGGCAATTTGCAATAGCTCTTTATCCAATAATAGCTGAAGATAGTTACTGGCTGTCTGAAAAATTATATTTTCTCTGACCCACTCCCGGTTCTCTTCCAGAGACCTTGAGCCGTACTCGGCGCTTCTCAAAGAATTTATATTCTCGAAACCGTTGAATATCGGGACGCTTGTACTTAAACTGGCTCGAAAATCATTAATGGTAAAGTCACCAAAATCCCCTGTAGCCTGGTTAAACTGGCGGCCGGAATTTCTGGAACCGCCAATACTGGAATTAAGACTGGGCAAATAGTCTGCTTTTTCACCCCATACCTGGGTTCTTGAAAGCTCCACATTATTGGTTGCCTGCTTAAGCTGAAAATTATTCTCAAGCGCAATGTTTATAGCTTCTTGTAAAGTAATATTTTCTACGGTCTGAGCCCTGAGAGGCATACTCAATCCCAGCCAAAGGATGAGCAATAGTATCCCGTTTCGCATGTTGTGGTTTTTTTATTAGAGTTGGTTTCGTGGACGTTACACGAATAACATATCTGTTAGTTACAGGAATATGACGTATTTCTGAAGAAAGCCTTGTACCCCCTGACAGTTTTTAATCTTTTTTTACACTTTTCCCATTAGATAGAGAGGTGGATCGTTCCGACTGCCGGTTCTGGAGCATATCTTCTAAATAGCCTGTGGCTAGCGAGGCTGCTCTCTTAGCAGCTAGCCTTTTTAGTTCTTTAAACAGAAGCGGTCTGAATATTTTTTCGGATGAATCGTTTTTTGGAGAATTGCTTTTTACAGAAACAGATTTATTTCTGCTGTTACCGGCTCCGGATATCAAAAAGCCGACCAAAAAGGAAGCGCCGATCACCGGCCAGGGATACCTTTTAATAAGTTGTACAGGATTGAGTGAAGAGCTGACATCTGAGCGAACTTTATGAATCGAATCATCCAGTTCAAGTTGAATCCGTTCCAGTTCTGTTTCCAGTTCCTGTTTTTTCTGTTTAAGGATATCCACTTTTTCTTTTGCCATAGTACCTTATTCTTTCAATTGTTTTGCGCTGCCTGGATCAATTAATTTTCCGGTTTTTTGGGGTTTTTCTCCATTAAGCGAAAGAGCTTTCATAACTTCAGACTCAAACTGATCCTGCAGGTAATCGGAAAAACTGTGAGGTTTCAAATAATAAGACATGCCGCCTACTATCAGCAGAAGAAGGGAGACACTGAGAAATCCCAAGGTAAGATTATCAAACACATCACCAAGAAAAATGGCAAGAGTGACGAGCAAAAAGATCGCGCCCAATAACAGTAAGGAAATGCCTATGAGTTTATGAATAGATTCGGCAGCCCATTGAGAAAGCCGTTCTCCGACATTAAGCAACAACAGCTCAATTCTCTTTTCTACATACAGCTTAATATCGGTTGATATTGTTTTGAGCCTTTGGCCGATTTGGTCTGTTTGTCTGTCAATCATCTCTTGCCTAATCATCTGATTTTATAACTTTTCCTGCTATATACCCTATCAAGAGTCCTGTTATTATACTTTTAATTGGGTGCCGGCGAATAAGTTCCTCAGCCCTCTCTTTAAGTTCTTCGACACGCCGTGGCAAATCTTCTTCCTCTAAAAGCTGCCGGCCCCGTTCAAGTGCTTCATCCAGGCGCCGGTTTAAGTTTTCAATTATTTCTTCGTTCATGCGTCCTTCCGTTATTTAGTAAAGAACATTGTTTGTACATTTTTCATAATACCCAACAGCTTACAAACTTAATTCATTAGCGGGTATTAAAGCAACTTCAACTGCTCGTCTTCGGAAGATGGGCAGGTTGTAGAGTGTATTAGGTATCGGGGAATTCAGAATTCCGAATTCAGGAGTCAGAATGGCATCCCTTCCGCTTACCGCTCTCCGCCCTCCATTACTCATAGCGTAAGCTTTCAACGGGATCTAACCGGGAAGCTTTATAAGCAGGGTATACCCCGAAGACCATCCCAATCATAAACATACCGCCAAAGCCCATCATGACAGCCCAAACGGGCACTACAGGGTCTGTCTCAATCCACAGCGCCATTCCGTTTCCAGTCAACACGCCTAAAGCTATACCTATGATTCCACCCAACTGGCAAATAAATACAGCTTCTGCAAGAAACTGAGAAACAATAGCCTTGCGCGTTGCCCCTACCGCTTTTCTTATTCCAATTTCACGGGTTCTTTCTGTTACGGATACCAGCATGATATTCATTACCCCGATGCCGGCTCCAAATAAAGTTATACCCCCTATAACAAATCCTATTGCGTATAAAATGAAGGTAAATTGGTCGAATGTACCGGCCAGCGAGTCATTGGTTTCTATTTCAAAATCGTTCGCCTGTCCGGGAGCTACCTTACGAATAACCCGCATAATCCCGGTAATTTCATCCATTGTTGCTTCTACAAATTCCATTGCCGGCGCTTTAACCTGAATATCAATGTTTCTCTCTCCGCCGTAATTCATTATAGCCGTGGTATAGGGTATGAGGACAAATTTATCCAGCGACTGACCAAAAATATTGCCTTTCTTTTCCAGAATACCGATTACCCGGTACTGCCGGCCAGATATTCTTATATACTTGTTTAAAGCGTATTCAGTGGGAAATAACTCCTGTTCAATATCACTTCCGATAATTGCGTAAGCCCTTCTGTACTGAACGTCTTCGGAGTTAAAATTCCTCCCGTCTTTAATTTCGAAGGCGTTATTACTCAGATAGTATTCGTTACTGCCTACTATACGCACGTTAGGATCGGTTATCTCATCTGCATATGCCACTCTTGTATAAGCGAAGGTCTCATCCGGACTGATCTCTCTTGCCATCGTGAGCCTTCCCTGTAGTGCTTCAGCCATTTCAAATGTGATAATTTGACGATTCCTGTAGTCACGATTTCCACCGCCTCCGATCTGTACCGAAGGGTCGCGGGAAATATTAAGGACATCTCCTCCCATAATACTCATTGTGTTATGAAAAAAGTTATCCAGCACGGCAACCGCCGTAGTAGAAACGATCACTGAGAAAACCCCGACAACGAGAGCCAGCAATGTCAAAAAAGAGCGAAGCTTATTCGCTTTCAGTGATTCGTAGGCTTGGGTAAAAACTTCTTTAAGGTTCATTACGCACTTAAATGTATGAGCTGTTGAAAATGTATGTAAAACAGACTGCCGACAGGAGACCAAAGAACGCAGCACAACTTCCAATCGTCCGGTCTCCGGTCATCCGCCTCCGGTCGCCTTCCTGCCAATACCGACATCGTGAAATAGATCCTGTATAGCTACAAGTGATACGCAATACAAAAATAGATTTATCTCTATTCATATCTGAGCGACTCTATAGGATCCGACTTGGCTGCGCGCCAGGCAGGTATAAAACCGAAAACAAGGCCTACCATTGAGCAGAGTATAAAAGCAGCAACAACAACACTCACATCTATGGTAGCAATGAAGATCTGGTTTATAAGCACGCTGAGAGGATAGGCTATGATTAAACCTGCCAACCCGCCCATTAAACACATAAAAACGGCCTCAATGAGAAACTGAGAGAGTATTTCCCAAGACTTGGCTCCCACCGCTTTGCGTATTCCGATTTCTTTTGTTCGTTCACGCACGGAAACGAACATAATGTTCATGACCCCTATACCACCAATCAACAGAGATAAAAAAGTCAGAGCTCCTCCTATGAGATAGAGTCCCCCTTTAAAGGAAGCAAGTTGTTGCTCAAAAGCCTGCGGCTTATTAATCTCGAAGTTATTTTCTTCTTTTGCATCCAGCTGCCTGATGCGCCGCATAATTCCCTCAAGTTCATACTGTCCCTCTTCCAGAGCGAGTTCGTTTGGGAACTTTACTGCAAGCTGAATCCCGCTCCTCAGGCTGAATATCTGCCCGTATGCCGAAATAGGGACCGTTGCACGCCTGTCCATGTCTGCCAGCCCCAAAAATTTACCCTGCTTTTCAAGTACGCCCACAACCGTAAATCTCTGCCCTCCTACACGAACTTCCTTGCCCAGAGCATTTCCCCGTTCAAAGAGCGTTTCAGCGATAGCTGCTCCAAGTACGGTTACCTTTACGCCACGCCTTACCTCTTCTGCCGTAAACATTCTCCCGGTTTCCACAGAAAGGCCTGCTGTATTAAAATAGGATTCCGTAACTCCGGCCAGAAATACGTCTTCAACTATTTTTTCCTTATAGCGGATGGCGGCAATTCTGGCAACAGCCGCAGAAACATCAGAGGCCAAACGACTGGACTGTTCGATCTGGTCTATGTAAGACAACTTCATTTCCGGACGATTGCGATATTCCCACCACTTGTAATCCGGCCCTCCGCCCCACGGCTGGCGCTCTACATAGACCACATTTTGCCCCAGCATAGCCATGCTCTTCTCGAACTCAGCGTCTATTCCATTGCTGATGGCGTTCATCAGGGTTACCATTACAATACCAATAATGATACAAAGCGTAGTAAGGGTAGAGCGTGTTTTGTTAATGGCCAGCGCACGTAAGGATATTTTTACCCCTTCCCACGTACTACTTGCAATTCTGATTATATTTGACATAGTTCAATGGCTTTGTATTAAATGCTCAGGTGTGGAGACTACGAAATATATTGAAGTTCGTTGCACGATAAATCACCAACCTGACTTTTAGGATCATAATATTTAGAATCAGCCCCTGATTTCCTATTTTCTGATGCATTAACATCCCAATATACTATGAAGAAACTAGACGTACTTGTTTTTGCCGCTCACCCGGATGATGCAGAATTGTGTTGCGGCGGTACCATTGCCAAACTTGTTCAACAGGGAAAAAGTGTCGGCATTATCGATATGACCCGGGGAGAAATGGGTACACGCGGTACCCCCGAACAGCGAATGGATGAATCACAAAAGGCTTCAGCCGTACTAAAGCTGTCGGTTCGTGAAAACCTGCAACTGCCCGATACACAACTAGATAATATACCTGAATACAGGCAGAAAATCATCCGGGCCATAAGAGCGTACCGCCCCCATATCTGCCTTGTCGGAGCTCCATCCGACCGGCACCCCGATCACGGAAACGGAACCCGTCTGGCACTGGATGCTATTTTCTACAGCGGTCTGGCTAAGATAACAACTACAGATAACTACGGTAATAACCAGGAGCGCTGGCGGCCATCCCATATTCTCCACTATATGCAGGATCGCCCCTTTACACCAGACCTCGTGCTTGACATCACCGAAACATTCGAAGTTAAGAAGGAAGCCATTCTCGCTTTTAATACACAGTTCAATGTATCCGACCCCGGTGATGAGCCTGAAACGTATATATCCGGACAGGATTTTTTTAAGGGAATCGAGGCACGCGCGCGGCACTATGGACGTATGATAGGGGTTGTGTATGGAGAACCTTTCAAATATTATAATGGCCCCCTGCCGCTGAATTCATTTAATATGTTCTTTGAAACAAATCCCTTTAGGTGAGGAGGCAAAGGGCAATATTCAATTTGATTTTTAGCACCTGCTCAATGATTTATCCTAAATTTCCAAATATCTCAAACGACTGTTGATCACCGACAGCCGAGAGCTCACGGCATTTCCCCATCCCTCAGGCTTCCGGCATTACTCATTACGTATTACGCATCACGCCCCCATTTTTATCTTAACAATTCACGCAACATTCCTTATTATTAGACTCGTTTAAAAAGGAATTCATTCAGCTTAATCAGTGATAAAAGCAACAAATCCTCTTTCCGCCTCTTTTAAACTCGGATTTCTCGGTGCCGGACAGCTGGCCCGTATGTCGGCCTTGCAGGCGTTCCGGTATGGCATACAGGTGAGCGTATTCTCCGATCGCCCCGAACATGAGCCTGTACAATTTATGACACCTGCATCACAAACCGGTTCGTTCGGCTCCGTTGCTGATCTGGCAGAGTTTGCCAAAACCTGCGATGTACTCACACTGGAGAACGAGTTTATCGGTTCAGACATCCTTGCAGAGGCGCAGGAACAAAGCGGTACGCCCATCTACCCCTCTCCCGCCAGCTTTGCACTCATCGAAAACAAACTGATTGAAAAACAGACGTTTGAGAATGCCGGTATTCCCGTCACCCCTTATGCACGGGTGGAAGGAGAAACCGATTTTAAAGCCTTCGGCAATGAACACGGCTGGCCCTACCTGCTGAAGTCGTCTAAGGGTGGATATGACGGCTATGGCAACGCAACCGTGCAGGACCTCGAAGATGCCAAAGCCGCCTTCAATAAACTGGGGGGCGACAAAGGGCATGATATCATTGCCGAGGCCTTTGTGGACTTCACTCATGAGCTGGCTGTACAGGTAGCGCGAAATGAAACGGGACATGTGGTATACCCATGCTGTGAGACGGTACAGAAAGATCACATCTGTGTGGCTGTAAAGTCGCCTGCACCGGTGGATGAAGCAATCAGAAAAAAAGCGCAGGAACTGGCACTGAAAGCGACGGAAGCTATAGACGGGAAAGGTATCTTTGCTTATGAGTTCTTCCTCACGGCCAAAGGCGATGTGCTGTTGAACGAGTCGGCCCCCCGCCCGCACAACTCCGGCCACTATACCATTGAAGGATGCGTCACCTCGCAGTTTGAGAACCACGTGCGTGCGGTATTGGGCCTTCCACTGGGCTCTCCCGAGCTCCGTGTGCCGGCTGTAGCCATGATCAACCTGCTGGGAACGGACCAGCGGAATGCCCGTACCGATCACGCCCTGGCAGCCTTGCAAGTCACCGACGGACACCTTCATATTTACGGAAAGCTGCACAGCAAACCCGGCCGCAAAATGGCACACTATACGTTATTGGGTGAGGATATGGATGAGGTCTATGCAGAGGCAAAGAAACTTACACAGAGAATCAGAATATGATCTGGGAATTCCGAATTCAGGAATCAGAATTCTGAATGAGCATATTCTGTATTCTGAATTCTGACTCCTGAATTCTATATTCCGGTGGCAAAAGCAACTTTCCCTAAAAAACTAAACAGTATGAGCGATAATACCCCTCTCGTCGGCGTCATCATGGGCAGCGACAGCGACTGGCCCACTATGAAAGAAGCGTGTGATATCCTGGATGAATTCGGGGTTCCCTATGAAAAGAAAGTAGTCTCCGCCCACCGAACACCGGATCTCATGGCAGAGTATGGCAAGAGCGCACGGTACCGCGGCATTAAAGTCGTTATTGCCGGGGCCGGCGGGGCTGCTCATCTTCCAGGCATGACAGCCGCCTACACCACGCTTCCCGTCATCGGCGTGCCGGTAAAGACCAGCACACTCAGCGGACTCGACAGTCTCTACTCCATCGTACAGATGCCCAACGGCGTGCCCGTAGCCACCGTGGCCATCGGGAAGGCACAGAATGCAGGCCTTTTGGCCATTCGTATTTTAAGCACTTTCGATAGAGACCTGGCTGACCAGCTGGATCACTATCATGAGAAGATGGCGGAAGGATCTAAAAAGAAGACAGGGAATTTGAGATAATCCAGGTACATATCAAGTGCTCTAAAATTAGCAAGCCACACTATTAAAGAACCGGTTACGATACGAGTCAGGCAGCCTGTTCGATACTTCTAGGGCCAAATCCGGGGGGGTATACTAAGCTGATATAAAGCTCCCGAAAGCAAACCCGGGTGCCTTCTGAATGCAAACGGTACGTCCTGGTATCAAATTTCCGAAAACCGCCTTTGGAGATTAAGTATTCATATTCATCATTTTTCATTATTTTCGGGCCTGTCTGCTCTGATACCGGTTTTCCAGTAACCTACTATTACAGATACCTTCTAGCACATGAAAAAATGCGCCTTCCTCACTATGGATAACCTTGATAATTTTGAGAGTTACGACCACCTTTTGGTGGAACCGTTCGCCCGTTATGGCTGGCAGACGGAGTTTGTCTCATGGAGGAACGCCCGGGCAGACTGGAATGATTACGACGTAGTAATAATCCGCTCGCCCTGGGACTATCATAAAGAACCCGATCTGTTTTTGAAGGTATTGGAAGAGATCGACCGCTCCTCCGCCCGACTCGAGAACAGCCTGGAGCTGGTACTTTGGAATATCAACAAGACCTATCTGCGCGATTTGACGGCCCGGGGAATAGACATTGTACCTACCCTTTGGCGTGACACGTTCGGTGCAGACGAGTTTCCGGAACTGTTTGATGAGCTGGAAACCAGGGAATTGGTCATCAAGCCTGTGATCAGCGCCGGTGCCGATAATACATTTCGCGTGATGAGAGACTCCGGCCCCGCAACTATAAAGAAATTGGAAACCACCTTTTCCGACCGACCCTTTATGGTTCAGCCGTTCATAAATAACATTGTAGAGGAAGGAGAGTTTTCTCTGTTCTTCTTCGGCGGTGAATACAGTCATACCATCCTGAAAACACCCAAAGAAAAAGATTTCCGGGTACAGGAGGAACATGGCGGAACTCTGACGAAGGCAGAACCACCCAGAGAACTGCTGACCCATGCACAAGCCGTTATGGAGTCAGTACAGCCGCAACCCCTATATGCCCGTGTAGATTCCGTACGTACAGGGAGTGGTACCTTTGCCCTGATGGAGCTGGAGCTGATCGAACCTTCGTTGTATTTCAATATGGACCCCGATTCGCCAGAACGCTTTGCCCGGATATTTAACCGGTGGATGCAGAAACCAGATTCTATATAATTAATTCCATCACCGGGTAAACCCTCTTAATCTGCTATTCATTTTTTGCCTTTTCAGTTACCCACTCTTGTTTAATTTTATTTTTATTCTGAATTATTTATTTCTTTTTAAATCTAAATACCTGTATTATTCTGACAATGGAGAGAATGACGAACGTTTTACTTGAGCTTGCCTTCTGCTGTTACTTTTGTAAGACCCCCGCCAGGCTTTCCTTTCAATTTTAAATTCAATGTATTAGACAATCATGAATATTTACGTAGGAAACTTGAGTTATAAAGTTTCAGATAAGGACTTGCAGAACGTTTTCGAAGAATTTGGCGAAGTAGATTCAGCCAAAGTGATTACTGACCGGGACACCGGCCGTTCCAAAGGCTTTGCTTTTGTGGAGATGGGAAACGATGAGGATGCCCAGGCTGCGATTGATGAACTGGATGGAACAGAGTTAGATGGACGAGCGATGAAGGTGAACAAAGCACGCCCCAAAAATTCAGATAGCCGCGGTGGAGGTGGCAGGAACCGATATAGCCGGCGATAACCCAACTCTTATAATAAAGTCAAAGGCTCCGGAATAACCGGAGCCTTTTTTGTATCGCCGTTCAAAATAAAGCCCGTCATCCTATACCCATAACTCAGGTAAAGACATCTTTTATTTTAGAAAAGAACCCTTTGCCATCCTGATCTTTGTTAACCGCAGCAAAATTATCCTTTTCTCTGAGGGCTTCGATCTGTTCCCGCTCCTTACCAGTCAGTTTTCTGGGTATATAGACATTCACCCGTACATACTGGTCGCCCGTACCGGTATTGTTGAGCCCGTGAATTCCTTTTTCCCTCATACGGAGCAGCTTGCCCGGCTGTGTACCTTCTTCGATCCTGATCTTGGCTTTGCCTTTCAGGGTAGGCACCTCCACTTCAGTACCCAAAATCGCGTCGGGCACACTCAGGATCAGGTCATAATAAATGTCATTGCCCTCGCGCTCAAAATGTTCGTGCTCTTCCTCTTCAATAAGGATAATAAGCGACCCGGCTTCCCCTCCTCTCTTTCCGGCATTACCCTGTCCGCGCAGTGTAATATAATTACCTTTTGAGACACCTGAGGGAATCCGGACTTTAACCGTCTCTTCTCCTTTATACCGCCCTTCTCCATGGCACTTTGAACATGCATTCAGGATGATACGGCCCTCGCCCTGGCATTCCGGACAGGTTTGTACATTCACCATTTGACCAAGCATAGTGCGGTGCACCTGCCGTACTTCACCCATGCCGTTGCAGGTACCGCAGGTAACAAAATCGTCTTCTGTCTCGGCGCCTGTACCGTTACATTTGTCGCATTTGATCTGTTTTTTTATCTTCAGTTTTTTCTCAGTACCGAAGGCGATTTCTTCCAGAGAAAGTGAGATGCGCAGCTTCATGTCCGATCCCGGCTGCCCGGCCGACCGGCGTCCCCGTGATCCTCCGCGGACGCCTCCCCCGAAAAACTCCGCTCCGAATATCTCTCCAAAACGGCTGAAGATATCCTCAAAACCTACGTTCTCGAATCCGGCTCCACCGCCAAATCCACCGTTAATGCCCTGATGCCCGAACTGGTCGTAACGCTGACGCGTCTCTGCATCGCGGAGTACTTCATAGGCTTCAGAAGCCTCTTTAAACTTCTGCTCGGCATCGGGGTTGTCGGAATTCCGGTCGGGATGGTACTTCATAGCCAGCTTCCGATAAGCCTTTTTAATTTCATTCTGGGTCGCATCTCTGCCTATACCCAGTACTTCGTAATAGTCTCGTTTTGACATGAACTAAAAATCTGTTCCTTATTTATTCGCTTACAATTACTTTCGCATGCCGTATGGTACGGTCTCCCAGCCGGTAACCGTTTTCGATTACCTTCAGCACTGTATTACTCTCCACATCTTCGTCTTCCGGTTTCTGACGCATCATGGCGTCGTGTAAATCCACATCGAAGGGAACCATCTCTTCATCAATGCGCTCCACGCCATGCTTCTTCAGTACTTCTTCAAACTTGTTGGCAACCAGCGTAACGCCGTCCAAAAATGTTTTATTGACATCAATCTCTTCAGAAGCTTTAAGAGTACGGCGTAAATCGTCATTAACATATAGAAAGTCTTCAAGCGCATGGGTTTTTGCCGCTTCAAAAACCTGAGCCCGCTCCTTCTGTACTCTTTTGCGGTAGTTTTCCAATTCTGCAGCCTTACGAAGATGGGCATTTTTCGCCTCTTCAAACTGCTTTTCCAACTCTTTGATTTGATTATCTCGCTCGATCAATCGGTTAACCAACTCTTCAGTCTCAAGATCTTCATAAACAGCCTGTGCTTGTTCTTGCTCCACCTGCAGGGGTCCCTGATCTTCTTTTTTCTGATCATTTTGGGATATTTTCTCGTTCGTCTCGCTCATATTACCGTTATGCTAATAGTTAATTCCTGTTTAAGATTTGTAATATAACCAATTATGTTGCAGCTTTAAATAAGCAAATAACATGCCACCACCTCCCGGTCACTGCTTTGCTGTCAAAGTTGCGGGATGCCGGAGGCTGAAAGTCAGAGGTTGGAGGGTAGAAGCCAGAAGCTGTAAGTCAGAGACCGGAGGCTGAACATTTTCTTTGTGTAACTTTGCGCCTCCTTTGCGGTTCTTTGTGTCACAACCCGCGTAAGCGCAGACTATACCACAAAGTTACTTAAAGAAGGCACAGAGATACACAGAAGAGCACCTCCGCCATCTCCTGCTGCCCAAAGGTTTACTCTCCGAAGCGTAAGCGCAGGAGAGCCGGCATCCGGCCCCCTACTCCTCATCTTCCTCATAAAAGAACTCTATCATATTGCCGTCGGGGTCAGAGACAAAGACAAAACGGCCGCGTTTTCTGTTAGCCGGCCCGCTTAGTACCGTAACCTCATTCTCACGGAAAAAATCTGCCAGCTCGTCTACCTCTTCGGGTGAATCCAGATAAAACCCGAAATGATCTATCCGGTAATCCCTTGATGAGGGGTCATAACTGGTCTCCGCTTCAACGAGAACGAGGGTGTCTTCTTCCCCTACCTGATAAACAGCCATACTCTGCCCCATCTTCCGTATGAGTTTAAAACCCAGCAAACCGCCGTAAAACGCTTCAGCCCGTGTTATATCGTTTACCCGTATTGTGATGTGATTAATTCCTGATGGATTGAATTTGGCCATTGTTGAAATGTTGAGGAGTTTGGGTATTTAAATGCTTGTCATCTAAACCCGTGTTATAAACAGAGTATGATTATAACCTTTTTAGCTTTTATCTTCATCCAATATTCCGAATGAATAAAACTTTATAACTTGGCTATATTCTACCTGGTGGCAACACCGATTGGAAATCTGGGTGATTTTTCTTTCCGGGCCGTTGAAGTACTGAAATCGGTTAGCTATATCGCATGCGAAGATACCCGCACATCGGGGGTGCTTCTCAGTCATTATGGCATACAAACCCCCACATTTTCTTTTCATCAGCACAACGAACACAAAAAGATTGCTCATATCATAGATTTAATGGACGCCGGGCGGGATGTGGCGTTGATTTCAGACGCAGGTATGCCCGGCATCTCCGATCCGGGATTTCTGGCCGTGAGGGCAGCGCACCAGGCGAAACATACGGTCTCAGTCGTCCCCGGCCCCGATGCAGCGACAACAGCCCTGGTGGCCAGCGGGCTTCCCTGTGATAAGTACGCCTACGAAGGATTCCTCCCGCAGAAAAAAGGGCGCCAAAAACGGTTAAAACAGCTGGCCAAGGAAGAACGAACTGTCATTTTATATGAAAGTCCCCACCGCCTGATGAAACTGCTGGATGAACTGGAACAGTACATGGGAGATAAGCGCTACATTGCAGTGGCCCGCGAATTGACGAAAAAGTTTGAAGAGATTGTGCGGGGTACACTAAGCGAGGTCAAACTGACGTTTGAACAGCGGAAAGAAATTAAAGGTGAAATAGCCGTTATCGTAGCACCCGACTCTTACAGCGAATGAATTCACTAACAGATATATTCTGGCACCGGAAATGGGTTATCAGCCTTACCGCCGGTATCTTGCTGGGACTTGCTTTCCCTCCTTTTCCCTTTCCCTTTTTACTGTTCCCGGCTCTGGTGCTCCTGTTCCGTCTGATTGATCTTTCCGAAACCGCACGAGAGGCGGCTTACCATAGCTATCCCGCCCTTGTAATCTGGAACCTGATCACTACCTATTGGCTGATGCTGGCTACTGTGGCAGCCGGTATCGCAGCGATTCTGGCCAATGCGGCCGTTATGACTCTGCCGGTTATGCTGCAGCATCAGGCCCAAAAGAAGCTGAACAATATCTGGCTCATCGCCTTACTGCAAACCGCCTTCTGGGTGAGCTATGAATATCTGCATCATCACTGGGACCTGGCCTGGCCCTGGCTGGCACTTGGCAACGCGTGGGCCAATGTGCCGGAACTGGTGCAATACATCTCGGCCACAGGATACCTGGGAATCTCGTTTTGGGTGGTACTGGTCAGCTCACTGGCCTACCAGGCCATAAAAGAATCTTACAAGACGGTAATCTATGCCGCCGCCGCGCTGGCTGTACTGTTCCCTGCCATTTCACTTGTCCAGCTTTCTATGCTGGATCTGGAAAGCCGTTCAACGGTAAAAACCGTAGTCGTACAGCCCAACTTCGACTCCTACCACACCTATGGCGGCTATGACACCGCACAACAGGCGATGCAATCGCTGCTGGCGCTCAGCGATTCAGCTCGTACGGAAGAAACCCAGCTAATTGTGTGGCCGGAAAACGGTATTCATCCGGCTCTTGCCAACAGGCAAATCACCGATCGTGATGCTAACAGTATAAAGGCCTTGCTTATAAACCGTTCCTCTGAATGGGGTGTCCCCATTATCGGCGGAGCCACGTATTTTGAATATTACACCCCGGAACAGACGCCACTCCTGCCCCAGGGTTCGGCAGACAGCCCGTGGCTCTATTTTAATTCCGCCCTCGCTTTCTATCCGGACGGCTCCCTTCAGGTGTACCGGAAGCATAACCTTGTTCCCATTGTTGAGCGCATGCCTTTTGTGCACTTCCTGGATGCAATAGATGTACTGGACTGGGTGAACTGGAAGACACTACAGGGATATGGAAAAGGCAACGGAGCCGAGCCTTTCCCCGTTGCCCATACCCAAACTCCAGCCCTGGTATGCTACGATTCCGTCTTCCCCGGCTGGATACGGGCCTTCATCAACAATGATGCGGGGTTTATTACTATTATCACCAACGACGGATGGTGGGGCAATACCAGCGGACATTCCCAGCACTTTGCCTACGCCCGTCTGCGGGCGCTGGAGTTCCGCCGGTGGGTAGTGCGAAGCGCCAACAACGGTATCTCTGGCATCATTGCCGCCGACGGCGGCGTCAAAGTGGAAACGGGCTATTGGGAAAGAACCGCCTTTACTTATGATGTGCCTGTTATTACAGAACAAACCCTCTACGCCCGACTCGGAGACTGGCTGCCTATAGGCCTTCTGGTTCTCTCAGCAGGTGGAATGGTGCTGATGTTATTCAAAAGATATCGATACTCCTCACAGGTGACGGTTGTTAAGAAAGACCGGAGACGAGAGACTGCAGACCGCTAAGCTGGTTGCGCGCAAGCCTGTCGATGCTCACTCCTGCACGCCCTGAAGAAAGAAAAGCAATTGGCCTGACTTTTAAACCGAGAACGGCCACGAATCCCGGCCGGGCAGAATTTTAGCCCTGCTAACGTTTCGGATTACGGCTAAAGCCCTTGGTGTTTTGGGATGTTCTGTTATCCCCGGCCTGTAAAGGCCGGGCCATTGGGTGTGCCGGGATGCAGTCGAAGGATGACAGGCGCCAGGGACAGGTACCACTGCCACGCGCCTCCTTCGCTTCCGGGGGTTACCTCGACAGGCTCAGTATAACGGCCTCTGTTAGAGAAGAGCATTGTGCCTTTGGCCACGTGCATCCTTCGACTTAAGAGAATCCGCCGTTTATCTATCGACTCGACACTTCAAAATGCCGTGATCTTCCGCAGCAGCACGTTTTTCTGTCGGGATTGGTAACTAACATTACTTCAGTTATGATTAAAATCTTCATTATACCATACATGCTGGCTTAACATACCGATATATTTCTCCTCTTCTTTTTTACCCTCTGGCGTGAAAAAGAATTTAAAAACCATAGTTGCGCGGTCATCTTTCGCCAAAACCACTCCGGTGCGATGGGTATATTTATCCTTATACGGTTCCTGCAGCGGGAGATCGTAAATATAAATCGAATCTGCATTAAACATTTCTTTCACCTTTCTCCCGGTAATGAGGGTTACATGCTCATTAAAATTAAAACGTACAGAATCCTGTAGAGGCTTTCCGTTATAATCATACAACCCACTGGCAGCTTTTACCTCCGCTGTTACTTGGGCTCGGGGAAATACGTTGTTGTAATACTGTGGGGTTTTGACCTCAGGTTCATCCAGGGAACTATCCCCTTTTAGTGCCCTATTTGCTATTGCGCTCATTCTTATTCCTTCCATATCACTTTCTGAAACATACTGCGGAATTGCCAGATACATTATGATACACTGGTTATCCCTGGTTTGGAATATCGGGCCATAAAATGCTCCTACCCTTGACCGGCTATTTTTTCGAACTTTTTCCGGAACAAAGAATTGATCCAAATCGATAAAGTCTTCGGGCAGATTGCTTGAGATACCAAATTCTGTAGAGAGATAGCTGTTGTATGCTTTCAAATTCCTTTCATAAAGCAGATTACCTTGCGCATATAATTCTATTGAGAATAGACAGCTGATTATAATCATTATCACCCGTTTAACCATCTTTATAATAATCTTAAATAATATTTTATTTTTTCCCTTTTAAGGCGGCAAATAATTATCTCACCCTTAAAATTGCTGAGAGCCCCTGATGCTCCACATCCGGTCAGCGGGGCCCTGGAACCCTGGCCATAGCCCTGACAGGGAATGTTCCCACGCCTTTAAATTTTGGCGGGACAGCGCTAAAGGTAAATCCTTCTTCAGGCAGCTGTTGCAGATTGCACAGGTGCTCCACGATCAATATTTCGGCACCCAAAAGGATGGTATGCACAGGACGGCTTTTATCTCTGGTATCATCAATATTGAGTGAATCAATGCCCACTAATTTTACAGAACACGCTCTGAGATACTCAGCCGCACCTTTTGTTAAATAGGGATGATTCTCAAAATAGGCATCTGAATTCCAGTGCCGGTCCCACCCCGTATGAATCAAAACCGCACGACTGCGGATTTCGTAGTTTCTGAGATACCCTTCCGTGATTTCCCGGGTCTCCGTATAGGGCACCCGTATCAAGGCAGCTTCAAGATCTGCAAAACGATCGAGGGTGACCTCCGCCAGATCCTTACCATTTTCAAACCGGTGAAACGGACAATCAACATATGTGCCGGTATTGGAGACCATCTCAATCTTTCCGATCTGAAACTCGGTTCCCTCTGCATAGTGCTCCCGGGATTCTTCCCTGCTCAAATAATCACAGATAACCGGAGCAGGCAACCCCTTATAGGTGATCAGCCCGTCCTCTATCGTATGGCTGAGATCAACCAGATATTCATCCGGACTCTGTTCATCCACAGGTTTTCTTTTGTGTTTTTCACGGATGATCTCTTTGTTTAGTATTTTTACTTCCCCCACCATCAGAAGCCCCAGATCTTCAATAAGATAATCGGCCAGTACCTTATCCGAAATATCATCTCCTGCGATATCCAGGCGGAAATCTTCGCCTTTTATACTGCCCCCATTAGTGAAATAGATTTCAAAATCGAATTTTACTCGTTTATCAGTCATCGGCCTTGCCCGTAATACTTGTATGCATCCTCAATATCCGGTTAACCAGTAACCGGCTTAAGTCTTTCAGTCAATGATAGCAGAAAAACATACACAACTAAAATGAATTGCCTGAATAGGGATGTTGAAAGATATTCAAGCTTTTCCGAAAAATCTTATACGTACTCCTTACGTATTTGCAGTTCTGTAAGGGGAAGTATACAGAACTATAACCCCTGTTCCACCTTCTCAAACACCAACCGGTAGTGGTCAAAGAGTTCGCGTTCAAAACAAATTTTATTGGGGCTGGTTGAAAGCAAAGCCCGGAGGTCTTGATCTCTGATATATCTCGGCAGCAACGACAAAAACAAGGCGTACTTTCTCAGGTTGAATGAGCGATACCTCTTTTCCCACTCCCCGATCGTTTCAATATAATCCAGCCGCCCGCTGCTCTTGCTGATCAATTTGAAATAAGGGTCGGCATTTCGGATCACCATCTCCGCTCCATAGGGTAGCCAGGACCCCGGAAACTGCTTCTCCATCAAGGCCAGCACGTAGGCGTCGGAATCCCTGTCAGCATCGATATCGATGTTCTCATAGCCGATCATGTTCTTCCCGAATACCATTGTCTGCAGATAGAACCGGCCCCCGGGGGGTAGCAGGTCGTATACCGTCTTGAAAAACTGCCGGTAGATTTCCTCCTGCCTGCCGGCTTTGTATTCTTCAACCGAACAGAAATGCTCAAAAGCCCCCAGGGAAGCTGCGGCGTCAAAGGTACCGAAATCCTCCGGCTTCACATCCCGGCAATCCTTTATGTGTACCTCCAGTCCGTTTTGCCGGCACGCTTTAGCCTGGCCCTCGGAGAGCGTCAATCCGACACACTTTGCCCCCACCTGCCGGGTGATGTACGAAACCAGCGGCCCCCAACCGCACCCCATATCCAACACGCGGCTGTCAGGAGTTATATCCAGATTTTCGACAATAAACCGGTGCTTTGCCTCCTGAGCTTCCTCCAGCGACATGGAGAAATCCCCATTGTACATAGCCCCGCTGAAGTCGCCCGTCTCTCCCATGCTGAGCCGGAATATCCGGTCGATGGTGCTATAGGTAAAATTAAGATCTTGTTGATCAGCCATAAACTTGTATGTAAGATTTTGATAATTAATAATTTATAATAATGATATATAAAAACAAAACAGAACGGCCCTGTTATGAAGTGGCCGGATCCCCAAACTCTTTTAGTGTGCGGTAGTGCGAGCCGACCGCCTCGCTAAAGGTGCTGTGGTAGTTGTAAGGGATTCCATGCTTTTCGGCAACCCGCCGGACAATAGGAGCTATCTGTGGATAGTGAATGCTGCAGATTCTGGGAAACAGGTGGTGCTCGATCTGGTAATTAAGCCCGCCGATGTACCAGCACAGCAGCTTGTTTTCGTGGGCAAAGTCGGAGGTTGTTTCCATTTGGTGAATCATCCAAACATTTTCAATATCTCCTTCTTCATTCTCGGTAGGGTGTTCGGTCCCTTCCACTACGTGGGCCAGCTGAAAGATGATGCCGAGAATCACTCCGGCCGTAAAATGGACAACCAAAAAGCCGATGATCAGTTCCCACCAGGTGATTGGCAGTAGCAGGTATGGTATAACCAGCATATAGCCGTAATAGAGAGTTTTGGTGAGGATCAGCGTTATCCATTCCGCAACAGGGTGACTTTTATTCTCGTAAGGGCCCAGAGTCGGCTTAAGGAAGTACTTGTAATCTTTGATAAACACCCAGAACAGCGTGGCAAACCCGTAGGCAATGAAGGCCAGGATGTGCTGGAAACGATGAATCCACTTGTACTCGGCATGCGGGGAGAGCCGGATGAATTCAGCCACCTCCAGATCTTCGTCATGCTCATAAATATTCGTATAGGTATGGTGGATGATATTGTGCGTGATCTTCCAGATGTAGCCGTTGGCCCCCAGCAGGTCGAAGCTATAGCCGAGGAGGCGGTTGACGGTTTTGCTGGAGGAGTAGGCCCCGTGCAGGGCATCGTGGGAGACGGAGAAGCCGATGCCGGCCATGCCTATTCCCATAACGAAGCAAAGCCCCAGCATGGCGGGGGCAGGAAATAACCCGCTGATGATCAGCCCGTACGCCCCAAAATAAAGTGCAAGCAACAGGGCCGTCTTTATATACATGGACAGATTAGCATGCCTGGAGATGTTGTTCTCTCTAAAGTAGGCGTTGACTTCCGATTTAAGTTCTTTTGAGAAGTCTTTTTTAGTTTTAGAAACAAAAGAAATTCTTGTCGTGCTCATACAATCTTAACAGTTTTATTTTTTTCTTGAAGGAACAGAGGGTGTGAACCCTTAGTCCCGAAAGCTTCAGGAACTAATGATCTACACGCCCTAAGGTAGAGCACGATTCAAATGGTACCTTTGTACAAATCCGACAAATTAGGATCTGTGATCCGGCTGCTGAAAGCTGAGAAACATAGATTAAAGCTGGGAAGGAGTCAGGCCTGTATACTTCTTAATCTCCCGGGTAAGATGAGCATGATCGTAATATCCACAATCGTAAGCGATATCTAACAAGCTTGTGCGAGAATCACGATGTATAATTTTGTGTAGTGCATAGTCAAAACGGACGATTTTAGAAAAAGCCTGAGGGCCAATACCGGTGTGTCTCTTAAACAAGCGTTCCAATTTTCTTTCCGTCAGGAAATGCTCACTCGCCAGTTGCCCAATTTCAATGTTTCCGTGGGTCCTGTAGATGTCTCTTAAAATGGGCTGAAGATTAAAATCAGGCAGAGATAGCCTGGAGAGCAGAAATTTTTCCACTATGGTGACGAGGTGAGACTCCGATGGCACGGTATCGGGAAGCATCATCTGCTGAAATTCTATCATCTCATCTGCAATTTCATGCAGCGGATAGTCGAAAAAGAATGAAAAACATGCCGGCTTAAAATGAATGCCGAACAGATTTGTATTGGTGCTGAATTTCTCATTATGAAAATGAGTCATTGTTCCTGCCAAATAGAGTGTCTTTGGCCTTACAAACACATTTCTGCTGTGGTCATATACTTCACCCTCTAAGCTAAAGGTCAGATAGATGCCTCCATCCGGAAATACACGATCCAGGACAATTTCTGCCCCTCCACCTGACTGCACTATATAATATTTCTCAATATAGGGCGCCAGGGCAGTGCCCGGACTAAATGATTGCACATAACTCATTGTTCAAAATAATGATATACGGTATTCTGCGTCTGTAATCAGGTATTAGAGAACTAGAAAGGGTCGCAAATCGACTCATTATCTGATTCTCCCGGCTGTGTTTACGATTAGCCTGTGAAGGTGGACTTGTGGATGGGTGACCCGCAGAGCGCATGGCGCAAAGGGCCTAGCGCCCCCGGGGTTCGCGCTATGCGCCTAACACAGCGATGCGCCTCATCAGCCCAAAGATACGCCGCACGTTGAATGTCCACACGCCCTGATACACTCATTCATATTTCATCCGATGACAGAATGAATCTTGCACTGAGATCCGGGTCCTCCATCTCCCTGTCGAAGGGAAACATCGGCCGCTGGATTCTCTTGTAATTCAGCCGCTCCAGATCCTGATCTACTCCGCCGGGCGTCAGCGCCATAATCCAGTCTGCCTGCATTTCGTAGAGCTCGGGCACGAGGTAGCCGATTTTTACCACAACGATGTCGGCTTCACGGGGATTCAGGCCCAGCCTTGTAAAATCCCTTTCATAGTGATACGGCTTGCGCTTCTTCGTCACGATGACGTTCACACTGCCGATCCCTACCACCACTTCCGTTTCCGCGTGCATGTCTCCGTGTTCAATAGCCCGGACGATTCCCGCGAGCCGCACCGGCGGAGCATACCGATCGTCAATCGCCGCTCCGGCTGTTGCACTGACATACCCGCCAATCCCTGCCTCAACAGCCTTATCTACAAACTCCGGGCCCGGAATGGAAGCGTAGATAAGAGAGGGGCCGCCGGCCGAAGCGAACTCCGGACGTTTGAGGATTTCATGCAGCGTCCAGGTGACATCGCCTGCTCCCCCGGCCGTGGGGTTGTCGCCTGTATCGCTGATCAGGAACGGCCGTTTGTTTCCGGCAATGGCTGTGTCGAGGCTTTCATGGAGCGAGGCCGTTGGCCCTACAAATTCGAACTCTTTCCTTACTTCCCAAAAGTGCTGTGCCAGTTCTTCCGCGCTTCGTGCAACGCTCTCCTTGTCATCGCCGGTTACCATAACAACGGCGTGATTGCGGGGCTCATCGGCCCAGGGATAGCCAACCCAGATGGCGGCATCGATGACACCCTCTCTGCGGGTAACAGGCTCCACCCCGGCATACAGACTCTTTGCAGGCTCAATACGGGTACTGGTTTTTTCTCCAGGCAGTAAAACCGGTACCGGAACCCAGGCTTTGTACGCCGGCTTGCCCTTGCCGCTTTCGATCCGATCCAGCAGGTTCTCAACCGCCCGCTGTTTCGACTCCAGCGCATCTTCGTGCGGAGCCATCCGGTAACAGGTGATCAGATCGGTATTCCGCGCCAGGCGTTTTGACACATTTCCGTGCAAATCCATTGAAGTTGAAATAATGGGTTCCCTGCCGATCACCTCGCGAACCCTGACGATGAAATCCCCCTCCGGGTCATCAAGCCCTTCCACGCTCATAGCCCCGTGAATATCGAAGAAGAGTCCGTCGTAAGGGCCGTTTTCCCTGAGCATCTCCAGGGTTTTTGCAACCAGCGACTCATAAGCCTCTCTGGTGACGATTCCCCCCGGCAGCGCGTGGCCCCTCAGGGTGGGTATCCAGTGAGCCCGCTTTCGGTTCAGCGAATCGGGAGACAGGAAAGGGTAGAAAGAGAACACCTCCTCTCCGGTTCGTGCATGGAACGCCTCCTCCAGGGTCACGGCCGGCGAAAAGGTACTCGATTCAATAGCCAGCCCCGCAATGGCGATACGCGGCAGATCCTGATCTGTATTCCGGCTGCTTTCGGCCTGTCCGCATCCGGCCAATGCCATCAGCAGTACAAGGAAGTACGGTTTTATATACATGGTAGTAAGCTGTGGAATTGAGATTATCTTATTATAAAAACCATCCGGTATTATTTGTATTGAGTTCGGGATAAGAACGGCTCTCACGGTTCTCTCCCCTTGAGGGGAGCTCATCAGTTCGGTGGTTTCCGGGTTGATGCGAGGGATGTTCCGGCTGTTAATCAGGTGCCTGGCCCCGGTGCAGCCCCACCCCTCTTGTTCTCCCCTTCCCGACAAGCCTGTCGGGAGAGAAACTCCTTACTAATAATTTCAACCCTTCAATAAGGAGTCACCCCTCCTTGCAGGCCGACGGAAGTCGGTTTGGAGGGAGGGGCTGGGGGGGTGGGTCTACCCAGGGCAATGGTCCTCGCCCCAGACACCCCTCAGATCAGCCCAACAACTATTGGGCTGATCATCTCCCCTCAAGGGGAGACCTATCTCAAACTCACGTTATGTACCGAAACATCCTTCACAGTTAGCACATGTTGAAAGTTGGCGAACAGATTCCAAGGCAATTGTGTCTTACGAGCAAAGCGCATAGAGCATGGCGAAAAACCTGGCTTTCTCCCACGCTATGTGCTTTGCGCTTTGCTCTCTTCGCTATGCGAATCACTCACTCTCTCCCGAAAGATCGGGACTCAGGATGATCGTCCATAGGCCCTATCCCCCCGCCTTCAGTATCTCA
>CALJMB010000048.1 GCA_937982515.1 uncultured Balneolaceae bacterium | reverse complement strand
CCCCTGCACCCCCTTCAAAGGGGGATAATACCTAGTTCAAATAAGAACCTGAGAAATCAACAAAAATTACTACTGCAAATGAAGGTACGGATGCACCAACTGAATCCCACCATCGGGGATATTAAAGGGAATACTGCGCTGATTCTTGACGCCATACGGCAGGCGGAGAAAGACAGCATCGATCTGCTTGTTTTACCCGAACTGGTTGTATGCGGATATCCTCCGATGGATCTGCTGGAACGCCGCGCCTTCCTCCGGGAAATCTACGATGCCAATCAGCACATTATCGAAGGAGTTGGCCGTACGGCCGTGATTTTTGGCTCTGTTACTCCCAATCCCTCTGCTTTTGGACGTAACTGCTTTAACTCGGCTCTAATGGCTCATGAAGGGGAACTGAAAGCTGAGATTCACAAAACGCTTCTTCCCACATACGATGTTTTTGACGATCTGAGGTACTTCGAGCCAAATAGTGAGTTTGAGTGCGTAAACTTCAAAGGTAAGAAGCTGGGCATCACCATCTGCGAAGATATATGGCACAATGGAAATGATATTCAGTATCACACTTATGAGCTAAATCCTGTTAAAGAGTTGCTTGAATCGGGAGCGGATGCCATTATTAATATTTCGGCCTCTCCCTTTACCAAAACCAAGTCTCTTCACAGGCTGCAAATGTTGCAAAATCATGCGCGGATGCTTAGAAAACCTGTTTTTTACGTCAATCAGGCAGGAGCCAATACGGAGCTTGTATTCGACGGTGACTCGATGATCATCGACGCAGAGGCTGAAATTATTGCCCGTTCGCACTTGTTCAGAGAAGATTTCATTGATGCAGAATGGGGAGAGCCGGGGAATGAACTAACAAACACCGGACATCCCCCCGCAGAGGTACCGGAGAAAACGGAGAGAATATTCAGGGCTTTAATACTTGGTTTGAAAGACTATCTCAGGAAAACAGGAGTTACGGATCGGGTAATCATAGGATTGAGCGGAGGCATTGATTCTGCCCTTGTAACTTGTATTGCCGCCGAGGCGCTGGGCCCTGAACGCGTTACAGCGGTAACCATGCCCTCGGAATTTTCTTCGAAAGGCAGCGTTGACGACTCGGTAACACTGACTCAGAACCTGGGTATCCGGTTACATCAGCTTTCGGTAGAAGACTTGTATGACAGATATCTGGATACCTTGCAGCCTTTGTTTAAAGGTACTTCTTTTGGCGTAGCTGAGGAGAATATACAGAGCCGTATCCGGGGTACATTGCTCATGGCCCTCTCTAACAAATTTGGCTGCCTGCTGTTAAATGCCGGTAATAAATCGGAACTGGCAACCGGATACAGCACCTTGTATGGAGATATGGCCGGAGGATTGGGCGTTATCTCAGACTTGTATAAAACGGAAGTATTCGAAATGGCAAACTGGCTCAATGACCGTTATTATCAGCGAGAAGTTATTCCCGAAGCTATTCTTACGAAGCCTCCGAGCGCCGAACTAAGGCCCGATCAAAAAGATACCGATACCTTACCCGACTACAAGGTTCTGGATGCGGTTCTTGAATACTATATTGAGAAGCAGTGGTCGATAGCTGAAATTGCCGATCAGGGATTTGATGCCGACGTAATCTCAAAAATCGTACATATGGTAGACCGAACAGAGTTTAAACGGTATCAGGCCGTGCCCGGGTTAAAAGTAAGTACCAAGGCCTTTGGGACAGGGCGCCGATGGCCTCTAGTACAAAGCTGGACAAGAAGTTAGAAGGAAAGTGTATTTTTTTATGCTAAAATAGGTTTAATGCTCGTTCCTTTATATATTTTAGATGGGTACAGGGGAGTAATATATACGTTTTCCGCTAAACTGGTAATTAAAATAGAAATCGCTAAAAAGATACGACGGCAATGCAGAAACAGTTACGTATGGCTTTTGTGGGACTTCTGTTGCTTGGCACGAATACGGCTCTGGCGCAGAATAAAGACACAACGAGGATTGAAATAAAAATGGTAGAAATGCCAAGGCAGTACCTGCCTTATGCTAATCCGATGCTTTCCACTGAACTCCAGGTAGAGGCCGCCGATACCGAACCGGTTCACCAGAACCTGGACAATTTTCAGAGAGAGGTACTCAAACGCATTGCCGATATTTACAGAATCCACGTCAACGCCGTTGATGCAGAGATTAATCATAACCTTATCGATGCTGAAAAGTATATAACCGATGCCCTGACCAATATCCAGGGCATGCTGGATGATTATCCGGAGGTTCAGTCGAACCGGCGTTTTAACGAGTTATACCGAACGGTCATGACTGAATACAGAGAGTTTTACGGTATAGACGACCCTATCAAGGAGGTGGAGGGAGAGGTGTTTGCCATTCATGAGGAATTATATTCCGAGGAAAATGACTGGCTGGGTGAAGGATATGTACTGCCTGAAAATATCACAACTACCAAAACCCAGGTTCCTCTTATACAAAACCAGCATGTTAACCGCCATCTGGTATATTATACTATGAGGCGGCCGGAAGTCATGGAAACCTGGCTGCAGCGATCGGAACGATACTTCCCTATGATGATCCGCATATTTAAAGAAGAAGGCGTGCCTGTTGAGCTGGTTCATCTTGCTATGATCGAGAGTGGGCTGAATCCCAGGGCAAAGAGCTGGGCTTCGGCCGTTGGCATGTGGCAGTTTATCCGGGCAACCGGTTCGATGTACGGACTGGAAGTAAACTGGTGGCTGGATGAGCGGCAGGACCCGGAGAAGGCTACCCGCGCGGCTGCACGCCATTTGAAGGACTTGTACAGTATCTGGGGCGACTGGCACCTGGCTATGGCGGGTTATAACATCAGTCCGCGTGGCCTGAAGCGAGCCATACAGGCAGCAGGCGGGGTAGAAGACTACTGGGCTGCATACCCCTATCTGCCCCGGGAAACCCGGGGGTATATTCCCGGATTTATTGCTGCAACAATGATTGGAATGAATCCCGAAGAATTTGGTTTCCAGAAAGGGTATCAGGGAGAAGCATATGCTTATGAGGTTTTCGAGGTAGATCCTCTTATGCCGCTGGATGAGCTGGCAAAAGCAGCAGGTATTACTCTGGAGGAGTTAAAGGATTACAACCCTGAATTATTACGGTGGGCTACCCCTCCGGGATCCAGTTATCCCCTGAAACTGCCGGTAGGCCGGAAAGAGCAGCTGGCCGCCAATTACGAAGCTATTCCCAAAGAGAGCAGAAGCCAGAATATCGCCATGCATACCGTTCATCGCGGAGAAACACTGGGTTCTATCGCCCGGAAGTACGGAACTACGGTCAGAAGTTTATATGAAACCAATGAAGAACTTTCTCATATCATATATCCCGGTCAGAAAATTGTAGTTCCTCTTGCGCCGGGTAGCACGACGCAGATTGCTTCAAGCCGTCCGACCAACCAACCCGGCACCAGTACCAGCACTTCTCAGGCATCCAGGGCGCCCGCTCCGGCTAACTCCGCTAAATTGGAGTATGAAGTAAAGCGCGGAGATACCGTAGGGCACATTGCTGAATGGTATGATGTCAGAGCATGGCAAATCCGCTCCTGGAACAATACTACTAACAATATCAGAGTGGGAGAAAAACTGACTATTTATGTGCCTGAAAGCAAAAAAGCCTATTACCAGCAGGTAAATAGCATGTCTCTGGCACAGAAACAGGCCATTGAGAGGGAACAAAGGGCAGGGAAAAATATTACCGCAGAGTATCTGGCATCTGTCGATAATTCCGGTTCGGGCACCACTCAATATGTTGTTCAAAAAAATGATACATTAATAGGCATTGCCGGTATGTTTGGAGTATCCGTTTCTGAGCTTAAAAGGTTGAATAATCTGAGCGGATCACGTATATATGTGGGGCAGTCGCTTACCATTAGAGCTAATTAGGGCGTGTGAACATCCAACGTGCGGCGTGTTTTTGGGCTGATCTGCCGGCAGGTGGGCCGATGATGGCGCACCGCTGCGTTACGGGCAAAAGCACCAGGCGCATTGAGCATGGCGTGTTCCGGAGAATGCCCTGTGCTTTGCGCCATGCGCTCTGCGAATCATATTTACCGGCACATCCCCATTCCCAGGTTAATTGTCCACGTGGCCTGGTATAATAACCGTTAAAAAGTTACGTAGTATTTATATATTATAGAGTGGAAATCGTAACTAAGAAGTAATGGGTAGTAAGTAAAATTGCATTCATTACTTATTACTCTTTAACTCGGTGGTCGGACGGGTTACCCGCTACACTAATTATCGAAGACAGCACAGCTTGATGAAAATAACGAGGAAGACAGGGATCGCCGCTTTTTTTGCAGCACTGATATGCATTGCCTTTATCGGAGCTGCCAAAAACAGTGACATTTACTTCCTCATCAAAAAGAATTTCACCATTTTTAGTGATGTTTACCGGGAAGTTTCTCTAAACTATGTGGATGAGGTTAACCCGGAAAAACTGATGCGGAAAGGCATAAACGCTATGCTGGAGTCGCTCGATCCCTATACGGTTTTTATCGACGAGGCTCAGAACCAGGATATCGAGATCATCACCCGGGGTAGTTATGGGGGGGTGGGCCTGGAAGTCGACGTCCGGGGAAATAATATTGTAGTTATTGCTCCGAGAGAAGGGTATCCGGCTTATCATAAGGGTATCCGCTCTGGCGATATCATTAAAGCGGTTGACGGTATTTCTGTTGAGAAACTTTCGCCTGAAGAGGTACAGAGCCTGACCATAGGGGAACCGGGTACTAAAGTCACCATCACCATAGAAAGATATGGAGTTCCTCAGGATTTGACTTTTGAACTTACCCGTGAACTGGTAGAGGTGAAAAATATCGCCTATCACGGCCTGATCGGTACAGGGCAAGACATCGGATATATTCTGTTGACTCGTTTTTCGCAAAATGCGGCGGAGGAAATCCGCAAAGCGTTAGACAGCCTTCAGGCACAAACCAAACTGAAAGGATTGATCCTGGATTTGCGCAATAATCCGGGTGGATTATTGGAAGAAGCTGTTAAAACAGTGGATAAGTTTGTTGGCCCCGGCCTTATGGTTGTCGAAACGAGAGGACGGCTGAATGATCACAACAGTATTTTTAGGACCGAGGAACCGGCGTTACTTGGCGAACTACCTCTGGCCGTGCTTCAAAACAACGGCAGCGCAAGTGCCTCCGAGATTGTTTCCGGGGCCCTTCAGGATTTGGATCGTGCAGTTATAATAGGAGAACAGAGTTTTGGCAAGGGGCTTGTACAAATTGTCCGGCCACTTTCCTACAACACGGCCCTGAAAATTACAACTTCGCAATACTTCATACCCAGCGGGAGAAGCATACAGTCCGTGACTTATACTCACGATGAGCAAAACTCCCAGATAAGCAAGCCGGACTCCCTTCGGCGGGCGTTCAAGACCAGAAACGGAAGAACCGTTTACGATGGCTATGGTATTACTCCGGATATCAGCGTGCCAGAGCCTTCTCCTACCCTCCTGGAGACCTCCCTGTATCAGCAGAGTTATTTTTTCAACTTTGCGAATCGCTACGCTTCCCTGCATGAAACACTGAATATTGACGAGATTTCTGATGAGCTGTTCAGCCAGTTCAGATCGTATTTAGAAGAGCAAAATTTTGAGTACCGCACACAAACCGAGCATTATCTGGCACAAGTAGAGGCTGAACTTGGAGAAGACAGCCGGCACCAAAACAGTATAAAAACTCATATTTCTGCTTTGGAACAGGTGACGGATCTGAAGAAAGAACAGGAATTTAACCGTCAAAAGGAGCGGCTTAAGCAATTGCTCTATAAAGAACTTGTCTCACGCTACAAAGGAACAAAAGGCCAGATAGCTGCATCTATAAAGTTCGATCCGGTTGTGAAGGAGGCTTTAAGCGTATTAGACAGTCTGCCTCGTTACCATGATATTTTAGGTAATTAACCAACGTGGGAAAAGCCGATCTACATATTCACACTACCGTCTCGGACGGAAACACCAAGCCTGCAGATATTGTTAATTTAGCTGTTAAACAGCATCTGGAAACTATCGCTATTACCGATCACGATAGTATCGCCGGGCTGGATGAAGCAACACAAGCGGCTGCTGATGTGAACATTGAGGTATTGCCCGGTGTGGAGATCACCGCCGGTTTTGACAGCCGCGAGTGCCATCTGCTGGCCTATTGTTTTGATCCTGCCGATCCGGAATTACTTAAGCTATTATCCGATCACAGAAAAGCACGTTTTAAACGCGGAGAATGGATTGTACAGCAACTGAATAAACAGGGGCTGGACCTTGATATCGAAGAAGTAAAAGCAGAAGCCAACGGAAGCAGTATAGGTCGGCCTCATATCGCAGCTGTTCTTATGGCTAAGGGCTATGTAGCCGGTTTTCATGAAGCTTTTATCCGCTACCTGGGCGACCAGGCATTAGGTACAATAGAAAGTGATTATTATTCCTGCCAACACGTCATTCGGGTTGTGAAGCAGGCGGGCGGAGCGATAGTTGTGGCGCATCCCGGACAAATGTATACTGTGGAAGAGCTGGAAAAGTTTGTCGATGCCGGTGTGGATGGTATCGAGGTGTTGCATCCCAGCCATAACTATGACCTTCAGAAAAAGATGCAGGATTTTGCTGAACAGCATAACTTATTGATTACCGGTGGCAGCGATTTCCATGGAGGGGACAGCGACTATCTTAAATATTTTGGTATTGTGACAATAAATAGCGCCCGGGTTCAGCGTATAAAGGAAATGACCCGGCAGCGGAAAAAAATATTAGTTGAATAGATTATGCCTATAACAGATTTACAGGGTAGTACTTCCGGCAACGATTATACCATAGGAATAGTGGTTGCCCGATGGAACTCATTTGTTACCGATAAGTTACTACAAGGAGCCACGGATGTATTAAAGAACAAGGGCTTTAGTGATGATCAGATTATTGTAGCTCACTGCCCGGGTGCGTATGAAATTCCGCTGACAGCCCGGAAATTGCTCCCAAAGGTTGATGGAGTAGTAACCCTGGGAGCCGTCATACGTGGAGAGACCCCTCACTTCGATTATGTTTGTGATGCTGTGAACAGGGGAGTATCTGAGTTGAATTTACACTTTGAAAAACCTGTGGTATTTGGGGTTTTAACAACCGATAATGTTGAACAGGCGATGAAAAGAGCCGGATCTGAAGACGACTCTGGTAATAAAGGTGCGGAAGCTGCGTTGGCTCTCCTTGAAATGTTATCGCTGATTCAGAAAATAGATAAAATATAAATGGTTTCTTCTTGAAATAACGGGCAGAAAACTCTAATATATTTAGCTTAAACAAAAAGACTTAAGCGCTTGAAACCTATTTCACTCACAAATAAAAAACAGGACGAAAAAGACAAGGAAAAACAAGCCTGCCTGATGGGCTCGGGTGAGGTGCCTGCCCATATTGCCATCATAATGGACGGAAATGGGAGGTGGGCCAAAAGCCGGGGTAATATTCGCTCGTTTGGCCATAAGGCCGGGGTTGATTCGGTGCGGGATATTACGGAAGCCTGCGCTCAGATCGGGGTGAGATATCTGACACTCTATGCTTTTTCTACAGAAAACTGGAGGCGCCCACAAACGGAAGTCAATGCATTGATGAGGCTATTGGTACGGTCTCTCAGAAAGGAAGCAGAAAACCTCAATGAAAATAATATTAAACTAGTTACTATAGGACAGATAGGGCGTTTCCCGGCTACCTGCCAGCAGGAGCTGAAGGAAGCAATGGAGTTGACTAAAAACAATGACCGGCTGCATCTTTGCCTGGCATTGAGTTATTCAGGAAGGTGGGATATTACAGAAGCGGTTAAGAAACTTACACAGCAGGCCAAAGAAGGCAAGCTGAATCCTGAAGAAATTAACGACCAGTTAATAAGCGCCCACCTTTCAACGGCAGAGATTCCCGATCCAGATTTGATTATCCGTACAAGCGGCGAATACCGCATCAGCAATTTTTTGCTGTGGCAGTTAGCCTATTCCGAGCTTTACATCACGGAAACTTACTGGCCGGATTTCCGCCGCGATGAGTTGTATAAAGCCATTCAAGCCTACCAAAAGAGAGAACGCAGGTTCGGGAAGGTCTTCGATAATAATACACATAAGAAAAAGGCCGATTCATACGTTCAAGAGCTGACTTCATAATTGTCAAAACCAAATAATTTAAGCTCAATCGTGTTTCAACATTTTATTGGTGGGAAGAAATTATTTTATGTCTTGCTGGCAGGTTTTTTCTCTGTTTCGCAAGCGGGGTTCGCACAGGATACTACCGGTATTAATATACAGAACCCACTCCAGGTTATTCCGGAACAGTATGAGGTCTTGGGGATAACAGTAACAGGCCTGACCGTAACCGGTCCTGAATTTGTTATAAGTACCAGCGGCCTTGAAGAAGGTTCCACAATTACTATTCCCGGTGATGACATTCCCAATGCCATCAAAAGTATTCACCGGACAGGGCTTTTTACCGATATCGAAATAAGGAAAAGAGAAGTTGCCGGCAACGGTGTGTATCTGGAAATTCAGGTAGAGGAGGAGCCCCGGCTGGATAATTTTGTTATACGGGGGGTTAAACGCTCGCAACGCAGGGATCTGGAAGAGCGGATTACCCTTCCCAGCGGATTTGGCATTTCGAAGTCTTCTCTTTCACAGGCGGTAAATACCATAGAGCGATTTTATGATGAGAAGGGATTTTGGTTTACGGAAGTAAAAGTCTCTACAGGCATTACCGATACGGTGCGCAACAGGGTAACGGTTTATTTCGATATCGATCCCGGAAAGAGGCTGGAAATCAAGGATATCTCCTTCGAAGGTAATGAGCACTTCAGCGAAAGGAAACTGATCAAGGCCCTGGGCGATATCAAGGAAGACAAATGGTGGAAATTCTTCTCCAAAAAGCTATTCAAAGAAGAAGACTTTGAAACAGCCAAAGAAAACCTGCGGAGCTTTTACGGGGAGCATGGGTTCCTGGACTTTCGGATTTTAGAGGATTCCGTATATACATTCCCCTATACCGAACGAAGGTTGTTTCTTTTCACTAATGATGCCACCGGAATCAAAGTTGATCTCAAAGTCTCTGAAGGGCCTCAGTACAAGGTCAGAAATATCACCTGGGATGGAAATACGGTTTACACAGATGCCCAGCTCTCCCAGATTCTAAATTTCGGGAAAGGGGATGTATTCAACCAGAAGAAGTTTGAGGAAAATCTGGGACTGGTGATGACCCAATCGGGGGCCGACGTGACCAGCCTGTACCAGAACAACGGATATCTGTTCTTTCAGGCTCTGCCGGATATAGAGGTTGTGGGTGAAGATTCATTAGACATCCACATCAACCTAATAGAAGATGAAATAGCTACGGTACGGGAAGTCTCGTTCTCCGGCAACACTAAAACGCACGATGATGTGGTACGCAGGACTCTGCGAACCGTACCCGGCCAGAAATACAACCGTTCGGCCATTATCCGTACCATTCGTGAACTGGGCACGCTGGGCTATTTCAATCCGGAAGGCATCCAGCCCGACCTGAATCCCAACAGAGAAGACTATACAGTCGATATCAGTTATACGCTGGATGAGTCGCAAAGCACCGATAACTTTGAATTCTCCGGTGGCTTCGGAGGGCGCGGAATAGGGTTGATTCTCTCGGCCAGGCTAAACTTCAACAACTTTTCTCTGGGCCGGGCCGTCAGAGGCGAAGGATGGAACCCGATTCCTTCGGGCGACGGGCAAAAGCTTTCTCTGGGTGTTCAGGTTACAGGCAGCGGATATCAAAGCTACAGCATTGGTTTTCAGGAGCCCTGGCTGGCCGGAAAACCGGTATCACTGGGTGCGAATCTGAGCTATGATTTGATCAAATACAGAAACAGCGACATCCGCAATGA
>CALJMB010000047.1 GCA_937982515.1 uncultured Balneolaceae bacterium | reverse complement strand
TGCACAGCTCCGGGTTGTCCAGGCAGGTATCCTACCGTTTGGCAGATGACCCGAACCGGGAGGGCAAAGTAATGACCATGACCTTCCAGCCGGGGGAGCAGGAAAATGCAGGGTTCAGCCTGCGCTACGACAGCGAGTATAAAGCCGCTCTGCTATTCGGGGTTTCATTAAATAACAGCTTCTTCTGGGGCGATCGGCTTGTCGGGAATCTGCGGGTCGGTGAGATTCTCAACATCTCCGCCGATTACTTTACCCCTCTGTCGCTGGCCCCGCTGACACGATTCCATTTTGAGCTGGGAGTACGGCGTTCCCCCATAGACTATTATGCGAACGGAGAGGTGCTCTCTGCCATAGGGCTGGAGCAGCTCATCCTGAGGCCTTCCCTGTCGTTAAACTTCCCTAACGAGCTACGGATTCAGTCGGGGCTGGAAACGGAATTTTACAACATGAATGAAGCAGTGGGTAACACTTTGGTGTTCGAAAACACCTACTTCTTACTTAAAGGTTTTAGCGAATTGACGTATAATTCGCTCAACCGCCCCTACTTCCCTACCCTGGGGCAGCAGGTTAAGGTTCGCGCTTCTATTTCGAATCCTGTCTGGGGGAGTTCGGAAACCTTTTTGCAGCTTTCGGGGAGCTGGATGGGAACCACCAGGCTCGGGCCCAGTCTTAATTTCACCAATACATTAATCGCCGGTTATACTTCTGACTCATCAGCGCCTCTGCACTACAACTTTTATCTGGGAGGGTTAACCGGCAACCCTGTTTTTACCTGGCATCAGTTTCCTTTTATGGGATATAAAACCCAGCAATTACGCGGCGCTAACGTGTTGGCACTGAAGTCGGAGATTCAACTCGGGCTGACGAAAAATACCTATGCTTTAGGAAGATGGAACATCGCCCACCTTTCGGATCACTGGACGTTCGGCATAAGGAAACAGCAACTCTGGCAGGGATTTTCGCTCTCGGCAGGCGCCCTTACACTTATTGGCCCGGTTGAGATATCTGTATCAACGCCCGACTTCCGCAGAGATTATATGGTTAAGATCGATGTGGGCTACAAGTTTTAAAGCGGAATTCTGGCTGGCCTGCCGGGGTCGGTACTTTCTGTAGAAAATTAAAAACGATCCCACCACCCGGTGTGATGGGATCGCGGCAATTGGTCTCTTTCTATCATCTGACTGGCCATGTAGCCATGGGATGAGAAGAATACAACGGCTACCGGTTCGGAAGGGTATCCGTATAAATTACACCCCTTTATTAAAGAGCTTGTCATCGAGCGAATACTTCCCGCTGCCGAGAAGCAAGGTTACGATAAACACGATAAGATAAAAGAAAGGCAGTTCTTTGGCTCCGAAGGGATCGGCCGCGTGGAAAAAGAAGAAGGCCACAGCCATGTTAATGATCAGAAAGATGGAGGCTATTCTCGTTCCCAGGCCCAGGACAACCAGCAGCCCGCAAATTCCTTCGGCAAATGCAGATAAAACCAGTGAAAGGCCGGGGCCCAGGCCAATCGGATCTCCAAAGGCCATATCTCCCTGCAAAACCTTCATTACTTTAGGGAAGCCGTGCGTAAGAATGAGAATTCCTGCCCCGATACGCAATAGCAGCACCGGTACATGCTCATTAACTAATGCATTTAATCGTGACGATAATAAATTGTTAATCATAATGGCTAATTTGTGTTAGAACTGTAATTAAATGTTGTACCATATATAATACATCTTTTCGAATATTAAATATAACTTCCTTAAAGTTTTCAACATTTCTGTCCCGCTTTATCTTTCAGAAGTCTGTCGTATTAAAGATCTGTGGCTCCTGAAGCACTTGTGGCCATAGAGTCTATAAGTAAATTCTATTGTATTTGGAGGGGTTCATCCGTACATTTGGTTTAATGTTAAACTATTAGCCATTAATTATAAACACAGAACTGATTCTATGAGTACCAACACCAAAACGCTCTGGAAGATAGATGCTTCCCATTCCGAGGTTCAGTTTAAAGTTAAGCACCTGGTTATCTCTACGGTAACCGGCAGCTTTAAATCGTACGATGCAAAAGTGGAAGCTCCGGAGGATGAGTCTTTTGAAGATGCGGAAGTATATTTTGAGGCAGACATCGATAGCATTTCAACCAACGATGATGACCGTGACGCCCATCTTAAATCCGATGACTTTTTTAACGCCGAGCAGTATCCGAAACTAACCTTTAAATCTACGTCCGTTAAGAAAACCGGAGACAATACGTACGATATTACCGGCGACCTTACCATTCGCGACGTCACCAAAGAGATAACGCTAAAGGCTGAGCATGGAGGAACCGTTGTGGATCCTTACGGGCAGACCAAAGCGGGCTTTGAGGTTACAGGAACCATAAACCGGAAAGAATTCGGGCTGAAGTGGAGCGCGGTAACCGAAGCCGGAAACCTGGTAGTGGGAGATGAGGTAAAGCTCATCCTCAACGTGCAGTTTGTCAAAAGCTAGTTGAAGCCCCTGTCTTATTATACTGTTGTTGCATGCCGGAATGTTCATACGGACGTTCCGGCATTTTTATATTAACGCGCTCTGGTGTAGCCGCCTTTAAACCGGTTAACATAAGTTCGGGATGACAGGCATTATCTTGGGCTCACGTTAGTTAAGCACTACGGATTCCATTGTATGATGCCGGTATCATTGAGCCTGCCTCAAAACAACTCCTTTCTTAGTTCATTTCATTTTAAATAAGAGGCCAATCTACCCGTCTTCTTTTAAAATGGTCTCATCCAGCATATCGGTATCTTTAAACACAAAGCGGTTGGTAAAGACGATCCCCAAATAGACAGAAAGTACGGTTCCCGCAAAAATAGCCACCATAATCATAATCTGGTATTTGATGGCGATGACAGGAGAACTTCCGCTCAGAATTTGTCCGGTCATCATTCCGGGCAGGGAGACAAGGCCAATCGTAGCCATAGTGGCCAGGGTGGGATTAGCCGATTTCTTCAGCGCATCGCCGAAAAAAGGCTGCAGAGCTTCAGCGCGTGTGGCGCCGCAGGCCAGGTAAAACTGATATCGCCCAGCATTATTGTGGAGGCCGTAATAAAAAGCGTTAATTCCAATCACGTTGCTTCTCAGGCAGTTACCCAGTACCATACCGGTAATGGGAATGGTGTACTGCGCCGCCAACAACTCGGGTAGTTGGATGACCGCTTCCAGAAAGAAAATGTCGATAACCACGATCCCCAAGAAGGTGGCCGCAAAGATGGGTACCAGTACCTGGGAAGATCGCCTCAGTTCGCTGCGGTCGGCCGTGGCAAAATCGGCCACTACTACCATCACGGCAATCCATGCCGCATTAACCCATGGATTATCCAGCTCGAAAAGGTATTCCAGGTAATACCCCACAAAGAGCAGCTGCAGCACCATGCGCAGTGAAGCGGTGAATAGTTTTCTGTTAAGTCCCGTTCTGTACTTTCTGAGGATATAAGCCGGTACCAGCAGAATCAAAAAGCCAATTCCCAGCTGGTGCCACGAAAGATCGATGATTTCCATATCAAAGCTCATACATTTGATCCGCATGTTCCAGCCAGACCGGATCATGAGAGGTTGAAATCACAGTGCGTTTGCCACTGTTTAGTAACAGGTCTACAACCCGCTCCGTAGATTCGGCATCAAGAGCCGAGGTGGGCTCGTCAAGCAGTATCAGCGGTTTATCCAGCAGCACACAAAGGATCAAACCCACCCGCTGGCGCTGGCCTGTTGAAAGGTCACGAAAGGGTTTTACAAAGAGGTCCCGTTCCAGGTTCAGCCGGTCGAAGAGGTTCAGGATCTGCTCATCATCAGGAACGGCGGAGGCATTGGCATCAAACCCAAAGGGAAACCGGATCACCTCCTGCACCGTGCCTTCTCCCAACTCAACTTCCGGCGGCAGCCAGGCGGTCCGGGTGCGTAATTTCTTATTCAGGCCGATATTGAGTTTGTTCCCCCTGTAGCGGATTTCACCCTTCTGCGGACGGATGAATCCCAGAATGAGCTTCAGTACGGTACTCTTTCCAGAACCGGAGGCTCCTTTAAGCACCAGGTGTGATCCTTCAGCAACCTCAAAACTACAGTGGCTGAGTACCTGCTCCTCTCCGTAGCTGAAACTTACCTGGTCGAACGTCAGCAATGAAGTTGAATTCAATGGTGTTTCCAATGAGGTTAGGGGATTAGCGGAGTCACCCTAAATTAACTGTGAATTTAGCTTAAGACCAAAAAGTAAATATCCGTAATGGATGCGCATGCTTAACGGCTGCATAAAGGCAGCGCGGATACTATGGATGAGGCGAATAAGCACAGACATATATCATTATCAGTGAAGACCTGCTCCATCCGCATTCTATAGAAGCTACAGGATGCAAGCAACGCAGGCATCAATTGGACAAAACGTACCTACGCGTGTTCTGATTCACCATTGGTGGATTTAAAAACGACCAATGGTGGATTTGAAATCCACCATTGGTGAAATAAAAA
>CALJMB010000046.1 GCA_937982515.1 uncultured Balneolaceae bacterium | reverse complement strand
TGACCACTGACCACTGACCACTGACCACTGACCACTGACCACTAAGAACTGCCGGACGCCCTCTTTTTCAATATCCAGTATACAATAGGTGGGGCGAATAGAACCGCAATGATAACGGTGCCGGTGTAGATATAAATGACCAGTGTAAGGAGCAGGCAAATAAGCAGAATAACAAATGAGATGTAGTAAGTCTTTTTCTTCAGATCCATAGATGGTGTTATGTCAGCTTTATTAAACTTTCGAAAGTTTGGCAAAGCTCTTGGTAAGTTATCCGTGTCTTCCGTGCTTTAGTGGTAAAATCTACATCGCTTCAACCCGCAAAACTTCCAGCGGGGTCTTTTGATAGATGCTCCGGCTGTTTAGCATACCGATGAGGATAGTCAGCAGAGTGACAACCACCGTACCAATCACGATAACCCAGGGATTGGGAACAAAGGTAAGGTCAAAATAAAAATATCCCAAAAGCCAGGTAGAGACGACGGAGAGAATAAGCCCCGTCATAGCCGACAGTACGCCGAGGAACAGATATTCGATGGAGGTTATTTTGATGATCTGCTGTTTACTTGCCCCCAGTGTACGGAGCAATACGCTTTCTTTCATGCGCTGGAACCGGCTCGTGGCAACAGAGCTTGCCAATACGATAAGCCCCGTAATAATGCTGAACAGCGCCATAAACTGGATAGCAAAGGAGATCTTATCAATGAATTCGTTGATGGTATCCAGCATAAGGCTTACATCGATAGCTGAAATATTGGGATACTGCTGAACAACGGCTTGTTGCAGTCTGGCGGAGGCTCCGCCTTCGGAGACACGGGTAACGGTTACGTATATTTGGGGCGCGTGTTCAAGAACTCCGGCGGGGAATACCATAAAGAAGTTGGGTTGAACCTGCTGAAAATCCACATCACGAATACTGCTTACATAGGTTTTAATCGGCACTCCCTGCACATTGAAGATCAGGGTATCGCCTATACCTATGTTCAAATCATCTGCGATCTCCCGTGCAGGAGAGATCGGAACTATAGCATGGCCCGGATCAGCCCGGCCGATAAACGTTCCTTCCACAAGTGTTTCCGAGTTGGTGAGGGAGTCCCGGTATGTTGATCGGTACTCTCTTCTCAGAGCCCATCCGCGTACGTTGCGTGTTGTATCTTCCTGAATTTCTTCTGCGCTCATGCCATTAATGGAGCTGATTCTCATCGTCACAATCGGGACGTTTTGCAATACCGGGGCTCCGTGTTCCTGCAGAACATGATTCATGCCTTCATTTTGGTCGGGCTGGATATCGAAAAAGATCAGGTTGGGAGCATCGTCGCGGGTGGCAAATTTGAGCTCCGCCATCAGCATGTCCTGGCTGAAATACAGGGTGCTGACGAGCAGCATGCCCAACCCCAGTGAAAGCATCAGCGTAGCGGTCTGATTATTGGGACGGTACAGATTGGCCAGCCCCTGCCGCCATACGTAGGCCCAATGAGAAGGAAAAAACGTTCGGATGGTTTTTATCAGCGTACCGGCAACGGCCAGCAACAGGCCGAACGAAAGCGCCATTCCCAGTGTGAAAAGCAGGCCGGCTGTTACATCTTCCGTAAGAATGGATGCATATACGGTTACGGTTGCGGCAATCAACACATATATGCCTGCCCTGATCTTTCTGCTCAACAGCCCTGTGAGTGCGCCGTTCAGGGAGCGGAGCGCAAACAGGGGCGAGGCCTTACGGAGGGCGAGAAGCGGCATCAGAGCAAAAACCAGCGCCACACCTGTGCCTGTAAGCAGCCCCAACCCGATGGCCAGCCAGGAAACAGTGAGATCTACCTCTATGGGAAGGAACTCATTGAATATTCCGGGCAGCAGATACTGAATACCTGTTCCCAGTACGGTACCGGCCAGCGCTCCTGCAAAACCCAAAACCACTGCTTGAATGAGAAATATGCTCATGGTTTGCCCGGAAGAGGCGCCGAAACACCGAAGTATGGCAGCCGTATTTATTTTCTGTTTGATATACACGTGAATGGAACTGGCTACGCCGATGCCGCCCAGCAGTAAAGCCACAAAACCGACGAGATTCATAAACTTGCCCAGATTGCCCGCGGCTTGCCCGATCTCCTCCTGGCGTTCCTCAACCGTGTCGAAGTGAAGATCCTGATCGTCGGCAAATGCCTCCAGATGTTCTTCAAGGAGTGCCATATTGCGGCCCTCTTCGAACCTGAAGTACCTTTTATATTCTACGCGGCTTCCCGGCTGTATCAGCCTGGTGGAATCGAGCATGGAATGGGGAATAAATATACGGGGGCCGACCATCGAGACCGCTGCCGCCTCTCCCGGCACTTCTATGATCGATCCGGCTATTTCCAACGTGGCATGGCCTACTTTAACCGAGTCTCCCGCGCTGATCCCAAACTGGGTCATCAGCGTATGATCGACCAGAGCTTTCCCCTCCTCCTTAAACGTCCGGGCGGCGTGTCGAGGCTCGGTCACCAGTGTTCCGTAAAAGGGAAAATCTCCTTCCAGCGCGCGGATGTTGGCCAGGCGGGTGCCGCCATTGCGGGGAAACAGCACCATGGATGGAAATTCTGTGATCGAAGCCTGCTCTCCACCCAGCGAGTCAAAGTACGCCTCTGCCTCGTCCGAAAAGGGATGGTCGCTTTCAACTTCCAGGTCGGCGCCCAGCAGCTCCTTTGCCTGGTTGTCGATGGTGTGGTCGAGGCTGTCGCGGAATGAGGTGATGGCTACCTGCGCGGCTACCCCGATGATGATAGCTGAAATGTAGATAAAGAGGCGTTTTTTATTGGATCGGGCATCCCGCCAGGCCATCTTCCATGTCCATGCAGACCAGAGTGAAGACATATAATTTAATGATCTTGATTAGAGCTCG
>CALJMB010000045.1 GCA_937982515.1 uncultured Balneolaceae bacterium | reverse complement strand
AAATCGAATCCGGTTTTTGTCAGGCTCATGGTATGGACTTCCATGGGGATAACACCATTCCAGGATATTTTCTGGATGCCCCGGGCTCCCGGCCAGCCCTGGTTAGTCTGGCCTACCCATAAATCTCCATCCGGAGAAAAGGCGAGCCTGTTATTTCCCAGATTAAGCCCTGTGGAATCGATAAAGGAGACCGTCGCCCCCTGAAACTTTCCCTGTACTTTTTCAAGCATCACCCGTACGATGCGCTCGTGATTCATCTCACCCAAAAACATTTGTCCCGTAAAGGGGCCGAACTTCCCGCCCGTGCGATCTATAAGCGGCTGCGTGGGTGAATTTACAAAAAAACCATGCGGGAACTGGATAGCCGCTTTTGTACGCATTTTATCGAGTACAGGAACGGGCAGCTCTAATGGGTCTACATCTTCAAATCCCTCTTCCCAGACCAGGCTGGGGGGATGTCCATAGAAATGGCCTTTTTCTACGTGATAGAGCTTGCTGGTTCCCAGCCAGTCGCCCTGATTATCGGGTACGAAAAGATTATCCTCATCATCTAATTCCAGCCCGTTTGGCGAACGAAGACCGCTGGCCCAGGGAATAGTGGTACCATCCGGCTTAACCTTAAGTACCCAGCCCCGGTAAGGCACGGCCGAATACATCCTGCCCTTTCTTCCGTAAGGAGAGAACTCTCCTCTTAATATATCACGAACTCCGGCGAACTGTGAAGCCGTATTAAGCGAAATATAGTAGTTCCCTTTACTATCTATTTCCGGTCCATAAGTAAATTCCACATAGTTGCCCGACAACCCAAATTTATCTGTGATTGTTTCGTAGAGATCAGCCGCGCCGTCACCATCTGTATCAACAAGCCTGGTCAGTTCTGCGCGCTGTGCAACCAACACCTCTTCATTGGAAATGGCAGTAACACCCAGGGGATCCTGTAATCCTTTGGCAAACAAACTCCAGCTTTTGTTCACCGGATCATAAAACATTACCTCGCCCCTTCTGAAACTGGCCACCAGCCGGCCATCGGGCAGGAAGTCGAGCCCCCCTGTTTCCACTGTCAATCCTTCCGGTGTCTCTATGGTCTCTACCGTGTAGGCAGGGCCATCTTGCCCGGCATTTTCCGTTTGACAGCCTGTTGCTGCTGCCATCCAGCAGCCCACTATGCATATAAAAATAAATCTGCGGATCATGTTCTTTCTTTACTCCGGGATTATGGTAATTGTAAATTCTTTTGCCTGTTCCGGGCTGAGCCTGAGGAGATTTCCTTCCCACTCTCCTGCCGAAGCTTCAGTGGTAACTCCAGGTTGTGTACCGGCTGCGTACCAGACCGGCTCGGTAATATTCTCTATATGGTAGGTTATCTCCAGGCCGGGGCTATCGCCTGCAGGTCTGATCAATTCCCGGATGATTACATCATCTGTCTGATATATAAACTGCGGATAGTCATTTACAAGCTGATATCCCTTAAATTGGGGCTCCGGTATCAAGTCACTTTTACCAATCCGAAAGGGAAATCCCACTTCATTCTTATAGTATATCTCGCCGTTAATTTTGGCGAATTTATCAGACTTTCCGGTCCATTGTTCTGACGGGTCTATGTACCCACCCCGCCATGCGTATCTCAAATGACAAACACCCGCATCCCAGCAGTAAGATTGATTCTTTTCCATGCCGACAGCTATGGAGGCGGGTGATGCTTCCGGCATGAAAAGACGATTCACCTGGGGCATTTCCATCGGGTAGGGATGGAAGGAAGCGATTGGCATCCACAACCTTTTCCGTCTCATTTCCGGGACATTCTCGTCTTCTTCAATTGGCGGTAGCAGGTCCGGGCTGTTCGTTACATGCATAACTCCGTACATTACCAGTCCATGAGCGGGATAGGTACAAACGTAAGGATAGGCTCCCTCCTTCTCCGGAACTTCAAACACTACTGAAGCCTTATCTCCGGAATCCACTAAAGGGATGGCAGCCAGTACATCAGATGACTGAGGAATAAAGCTTTTTTCCAGGCCCTGATGCCCCATAGCCTCTGCTTCTGCTACCACCTGCTCTCTTGTCCCCGGCCTGACAATGAGCATATTGTGCAGCATATCATCGGTATTCTCAAGTATGATCTTCACCGTTTTTCCCGGTTGCACGACAATCCGGACCTGATCGTACTGCAGGCCTCCAATCGCCTTCAACTCTATAGTCTCATCGGGGGTGTTGTTCTGTGCCGAGACCTCCGATACTGGTTTCAGCAATAAGAAACCCATCAGAAAGCAAAGTACAGAGACAGGGAACAGTCCCGGGCCGGGGGTAAAGCGTAAATTTGGTATTATCATTAATTCCTTAATTGAGTATAATCCACAGGTATATTTTCTGTTACTGAGACCGGTGAGTCGACAGAGAGTGGGAACTTCTCATGAATGGATGCAACGCATCATCCTGGTATTCCAACGCAGAACATGGAAACGAACTGCAGGTAACTTTATTTTGTTTAATTAACGTGAATTCGAGCTGAGAATGCCAGAGAAACACTTCTAATTCTCGAGGCGACAGCCTTAGCTCCTGTACAGACACGACATGTCGTGTCTGTACACCCCTCGCCCTGTACTCAGAGCTACCGCAGGCGAGCCGCCCTTTTGCCAAAGCACCCTTTTATTCAGAAGGATGCCCGGACTCCGCCCGGACCACTATTCCAGTTCCGGCGTTGGTCTGCCCCGCCGGGCAGACCAACGCCGTCTGTTAAAAGCCGATAGCGTTGCCACCGTCAACCGGTAAATTGACACCGGTTACAAAACCGGAAGCATCGGAAGCCAGAAAGACTGCAGCACTGGCTACATCTTGCGGAGTTCCAAGTGTATTCAGAGGCGTCCGTTCCAGGACCCTTCGCTCCCGCTCAGGATCATCGTTAAAGGCTTTGCGCAGCATGGGTGAATCAATAAACCCCGGGGCAATGGCATTAACCCTGATCCCTTTAGGTGAGAGATCAGTAGCCAGGGAACGGGTCATCCCTAATACAGCTGCTTTAGAAGCTGTATACGCACTTACTTTAGGAATACCGTACAGGGCTGCCATTGAAGTAATCATTATAACCGACCCCTGTCCGCGCTCCGCCATTTTCTTCCCTACTTCTCTTGTGAGAGAGAACAAACCCGTGAGATTTGTCCGGATGATTCTCTCAAACTCCTCATCCGTTACATCAAACACGGGTTTTTTCATGTTTACTCCCGCATTATTGACCAGGATATCGATAGGCCCGTAGTTATTTTCTATTTCTTCAACCATGGAAGGCAGCGAATCCAGATCGGTGACATCATTGACAATATAACCGGCTTTTCCCGATACCTTCTGGCAGGCCTCTTTCAGAACCTCTTCTCTGCGACCTGTGATGACAACCCGGGCTCCGGCTTGTATAAAGGCCTCGGTCATCGCAAGGCCCAGCCCTGTGCCGCCACCTGTTATTAACGCCAGTTTGCCGGACAGGCTGAATAAAGAATTACTGCTCATTATGTATATTCAGATAAATAAGAGATTGTAATTATTATAGGCCTGGACTCACGCAAAAATGATTTTATGTTCGATGAACCCAACCCAACCCCTCCCCGGAGAGGATCTGAGGTGTTTTTGCGTAAGTCCAGTACGTGAATTTGAATACTTAAAACTTACCGGCTCATCTTGTAAGCTTCGGTAGTGAGGTAGTATTTGGTTAACATATTCTTCTTTTCCCAATCGGGCAGTTTGCCGTCAATCAGGTATTGCAGGTACCTTTCAGTAACCTGTGCAAAATGAGCCTCATGGCCTACTTTATACTCTTCGGGAATGATCACTTCCCAGCCATTGGAAGAAGGTTTTACAGTAACCCCCGGATACTGTTTACCAATTTCGGCAACTGCCGACTGTAAGTCAGACGCATATTGTTCCAGATCCACACCATTCAGCGGCTCTACATACAGTGTGGGCTGGTAATTCTGTTCTTCATCCTGCCTGATAACCAGGTTGGCTTTTGTACCCCGCATAATGGAATAATGGGTATCACCTGCGCCTTCAGGCGCCTCGTAGTTCCAGATTACCGATACTTTTCCGTAAATGCCTCTGGTCTTGAATACAAAAGCTCCGTTAGCATATACATTCAGGTTCGAGTCTTCTCCCACATCCTTTTTCAGGTAATCGGGATAAGTCTTCATTTCTGTAACCTGCTCAAACTGAGAAGGGGTCAGCACTGTAGGCCACCGGCTGGCATTGACTACTTCAACTTCTGTGGTATCTATCCCCTCTCCCGGAAACGATTCCCACAGTATCAAATCGACAAGATGGGTAGATACATCGGCAATTCCCTCGCCCTGCTGCTCTACATCAAAAAACCATGCCGGACGGATGAGCGGTTGACCCGATACATATTTAAAAAAGTGGTGAACGCTCTCTTTGGTTATAGCAGGATTATCCGGGGTTCCTTTTTCCAGTGTTCCGAAGACCTCTTCAAAACGGGAGAGCTCTTTTTGCATGATGGTCGTGATTTCGTACCGCTCAGTCATGATATCGTAAACAAGTATCCCGTTCTCCTCAGCTTTCTGCAGCGCCTGCTTCAGCATGGGAAATCTCTCGGGATTTATGACCATAGGCTTATCAGCCAGTACATTTAGCCCGGCGTCTACCGACTGTTTTATATACTGTGTCTTTTTAGCGTTATTGCCAGATAAGACAACTACATTTCCCGGCCTTTCATCAATCATCTGCTGGAAAAAGTCCGGACTGGTGTGGATCTTTTCTATCCAGCTGGTTGGGTTCTCTTCCCGGTTGTTATACTGTTCGATCCGTTGCAGGTGCAGCTTCAGGTCGTTGCCTTCAGGTGCGTACACATGCACTTCAGGATCGACCTGATCGTACATATCTTTTTGGACCAGAGCGGCATGAAAATGGCCGGGATCTACAGTCATCAGTTTAACTTCGCCTTTGGCACCGGTAAATTCTCCTGATGAGCCGGCACTGCTGCATGAATAAAAAGCTGCCGCAGTCAGGAGTAGTACGGTGTGGACTGATAGTGATATTTTTTTCATTTTGCTGTTTCTATATAGCTTGAAATTTTGTGTTGCTGGCCGGGTATAGTGTCAACTGGAAGTGGTCGGACCAATATAGACCTTTATCTCCCCTCCGGGAGGAAAAGCTGTTACGTTCTACCTAAGGCACTCGGTTATGTCATCCCGAACCCCTGGGTTTGGGGTGAGGGATCTCAAATATTTAATAAGCACTACCTTTAATCTGGTAAAAGCCTTGATCAACGCTTGAGATCCCTCGTCGCACAACCCACTCCCCGGGATGACACCATAAAGAGAGTTAGAATGTAAAGAACGAAACAGCCTGGCCCTTAGAAAAAGGGATGTTGTCCTATACCAAAAACAACAGATAAAAAACTGACCACGGCAGTGCAAATATATCGTACCGCCGGGAACAGATCTTTACCCACCGGATCGCAGCATCAGCGATCCGATGGGAATCAATCTATGTTATTTCAACCCTTCTATATGCTCAATACCCCAGGGAAAACGCTGCGGGCGGGCAAGCATAGAGTTGGCCTCGTCGTCATTCTTGAATCGTTCATTGACGGGATCCCAGTAGAGCTTACGCGGCAGCTTCATAGCAATATGAGATATCAGGCACGCGCTGCAAGACCGGTGAGCAACCTCTGCAGGCGCCACGGTTAATTGCCGGGTTTTTATACAATCCAGCCAGTTCTCATGCTGTTCCGGGCTTTCATAAAGGTGAATTTCATTTTCACCGATTTCGGAAGTCAATATACGGGGATCACTTGCATTAAACGCATCACTTGGTTTTTGTTTGGTGACGGGGTCGCTGGCTGTAACGCCTACATTTCCCCTTCCTACAAAAATCCAGCCTTCTGAACCTTCAAAACGTACGCCATTGGGATACTTACCACTAACCAGCATAGTAACTCCGTTGGCATATTTGGCCTTCACATTAAAATCTCCGTGCACAGTCCAGAGCCCGGACTCAGGGAATTTTGCTTCAGCTTCTATCTCAACAGGGCCTGTATATTCCGTGCCCATGCCCCAGTGCGCAATATCGAGATGATGCGCTCCCCAGCCGGTAATCATTCCGGCGCCGAACTGCTCTAAACGAAGCCAGCCCGGACGGCCATAGCCCTTTTGAGGATGGACGCGGTCTACGGTATAGGGAACATCGGGGGTAGACCCAAGCCACATATCGTAATTTAAATTCTTCGGCACCGGCATAGGTGTCGGATCGCCGCCGGCAGGATCACCCGGTAAGCCTATTTTGATCGTATGCAGCTCTCCGATACGTCCATTACGTACCAGTTCGCAAGCCCGCTTAAACTGAGGCCAGGGATTAACAGACCGCTGCTGGCTTCCTATTTGAAAGACTACGCCGGTCCTGTGAATGATATCACTCATAATTCTTCCCTCCTCGACCGTTAAAGAGGTGGGTTTTTGCATGTAGATATCTTTTCCGGCAATGGCCGCTTCAATTGCGGGCTGGGCATGCCAATGGTCAGGCGTACTGATGATTACGGCATCGATGTCGGGATTAGCAAGCATCTCGCGGTAATCATCATAAATTGTGACATCCACATAGTTCTTTTTGCCTTTTCTATCTGCATACCATTTTTCAATATATTGCTTCCCGTCTTTAGCCCGATTGCTGTCTACATCACTAACGGCAACCACCCGGGCAACATCGTTCCTCATGGTTTCAGGCAAGTCATGCGAGCGCGCTATCCGGCCGAATCCTATCTGCCCGATATTAATCTTTTCGCTTGGCGCATTCTTCCCCAGTACGGAAGAAGGTACAATAGAAGGTGCAAAGAAGAGTCCGGCTGTTCCCAACATGGATTTTTTCAAATATTCACGCCGGGAAATCCCGCTCTTTT
>CALJMB010000044.1 GCA_937982515.1 uncultured Balneolaceae bacterium | reverse complement strand
TCCGTTACTTTGGGAGGGGAGACCGACTCAAAATCCACCCGCAGGTTCTGCGTGGCGCCCCCGGCCAGAATATTACCGGCGGCGTCGGCATTAAAGCCCTGTACGTTATATCCGGCCTGTGTTACCAGGTACCCTTCGTTGTTAAAGCCGAAATTACCGGCCCGCGTCAGGAACCGCTGGTTCTGGTCCTGCACCATGAAAAAGCCCTTGCCCTCGATAGCCAGGTCGGTGGGGGCGTTGGTAGCATTGATGCTGCCCTGTTCAAAATCGCGGGTAATAGAAGAAACCCGAACCCCGAGGCCGATGTGGTTGCTTACCTGAGGCGCCGAAGAAGAACCGCCCGTGCTGCCCATCCGCTGGTTGAACATTTCGGCAAAGTTAACGCGAGAGCCTTTAAAGCCGGTGGTTTCTACGTTTGCAATGTTATTACCGATTACATCGATCTTGGTTTGAAACGACCGGAGACCGCTGACCCCGGAATTGAGTGATTTCATTAACGCCATAATGTTGCTCCTTCAGTTTTAAACAGCTCTGCTTCCGCTGCCATATTAAGGACTTAAAAACGCCCGTTTAATTTGAGTTTCGGTTTATATTCGTTTCCGTCATTCTGCAACTGTACAAAGTTTGATACCTGCTTCATGTCTCCCCTTGAGGGGAGCTCATTGGGCCGGTTGTTCCCGGTCCAATGCGAGGGGTGTTTCCAGACAATTGCCCGGCTCAGATCCGCAAAGTTTTGCCCCGAGGCTTTGGGGGACGGATCTATACCAAGCTCCAGTCCCCGGACACCCCTCAGATCAGCCCAAGAACAATTGGGCTGATCATCTCCCCTCAAGGGGAGAATTTAGCCTCAATCCAAAACCAAGAATTCAAAATTGAACCCTACTTTCTAACTTCTTCTACATCGCCAAGGTGAACAGGCACACCGTCTACAATCAGTTCAATGAAATCAGCGCCATATTTTACGCTTTCCACTTCGCCTTCAACCAGCGTGAGCGAATTCACGATGCTGTCGCCATTTTTGGCTTCAACTTCTACCTGGTACGTGCCTTCCGCGGCGGTGTGTCCGCCGTTATCTTTGCCGTCCCACTCCCAGGCATTATCACCCGAAGAGACGCCCGAAAGGTTTTCTGTGCGGATGACGTTGCCGCTCACGTCTTTAATGGTAATCTCTACGGTTTCCGCAGAGCCATTCAGCCGGTAATGCACCCTGGAGGTTCCGCCCGCTTCCAGATGCAGGTGGCTGCCCACTGCGGTGACGGACTTGCCCACCAGCGATGCCGTCATTACGTTGCTCAGGCTGCTGGCCATCATTTCCTGGCTGTTTACCATCGCCGACATGCTGCTATTCAGGTTCAGCAGCTGCTCTACCGAGTTGAACTGGGCCAGCTGCGTGGCGAACTCAGTACCTTTGAGGGGATTGGTAGGATCCTGATTCTTCATCTGGGCAACCAGCAGCTGCAAAAACTCATCCTTGCCCATCGACTTACTCTGCTGCTGCGTGTTTGAAGCAGCGCCTGTCGTCTGACTATGTAATACCTGGCCTATATCCATAACATATTCCTGTTAAGCGATCCATTCGTTTGTGTTAAATCCCAGATTTCTGACGCGCGGAGCTTGTTGTTCATCCTGCTGCGCGCCTTCTGCTCCGGCCAGAGCGGCATCTGCGACGGAATGTCCGCCGCCCGTCTCTTTCCGGTTAAGCTCCGAATCTCCCTGCTGTCCGGAGTCTTGTAGTTGTACGTCAATATTCATGCCAAACTGTTCCTGCAAGTGCGCTTTGATCTCTTGCAGGTGTTGCTGAAGCAGTTTATTCAACTCCTGATTCTGCACCCCGAGCTGAAGTGTTAACAGCCCTTCCGCGGTTCTGGATGCTACGTGAACGGCCTTGCCGTCATCCAGCACCAGGCGGTGTTTCTGCCAAAGCTCGGTCTGTTGATTTTTCTGCACCTGCTGCTGGCGCATAAAACTAACCAGCTTCTGCATCACATTCTTTTTCACCGAGGCCGCGTCGCCGGCGCTGCCGGTACTATTACTCAAAGAAAACCTGAATTCCTTCTGCTGTTCATTGTTGTCGGATGCCGGGGCTCCGCCATCCTGCACCTTTAGTTCAGCATCGGCTGCGGGCACTTTCCCGGCGATACCCGCTGCCAGACCATTCTGCTGGCTCTGCCTGTCTAAAGCCGACAAGCTGACAAAACCGGTTTGGTTAGCTGAACCGTTCAGGCTAACCGGGCGACGTTCCATACCAAGGTTAAATAATCTCAGGGGCCGGCGTTCGTCTTTTTTACCTTCGCTACCCTGCGGATCCTGAGCAGTCTGGTTGCTTTTAGCATCCTGTACAGCTTTAAAAGCGCGGGTTATGCCGCCCTCATTCTTCGGCGCCGTACCATTCTTCCGAATATCCTGCGGCCAGGCATCCTGTTTTTGTGCACTCTGATCCTTTACAGATCCTTCGGCGGCCTTCACGGCGCCGTCCGGGTCAGCAACCTGGCTTTTTGCCGCCTCTTCCTGTCCGCCGGCAGCACCGCCGGTAACCGCAGCCGCATTTGCCTCAGCCGCACCAGAGAGCTTACCGCTCGTCAGGTTCGAAACGGGAGCGCTTTCACCGGCCTTAACCTGATTCCCATTCCCTGTGGTTGTACTGCCCGCTTTTGTATCTTCCGGCGGCCCGGCATCAATTAAAGCCGGCTGCACTTTAGGGTTCATTACACCACCGTCTTTTTGGTGTACAGCTTTTGAAGAATTTCCACCGGTACCGGCACTATTTTCCGTTGCGGCGGCATTGCTTGCCTCCCCGCCGGAAGCTTTGGTTTGAGAAGCGGCACCGGCTTTTGGCGTTTCATGCTGCTTTGTCTCTTCTCCGGCGGCCTCCGGCTTTTCTCCGGAAGTGCTGCCTGCTTCTTTATCCAGGCTAAACCGCTCCTCAGCCTCCCGGATGCGGTCGCGGCGCATCTGCCCGCATGTTTCAGCAGTGTGCGGCATCCGCTCTTTTTCTTCATCCGCTCTTACCTGCCGGGCTTCCGCCTGCTCCTTTTCCTTTTGCCTGTAATTCGCCAAATCATCCTCGAACATCCGCGCGAACCGGCCCTCATCTTCGCCAAATGCCGGCTGTACCGTTTCCCTGCTTTTTAAACCGACAGGAGAAGCCGGTAAATGGTTTCCAAGTTTTTGCGCCATCATGATATAACTTGTTTTAAAAGTTTAGCCGCGCGGTCCGGGTCAAGAGAGCGTAACAGCTTTCCACGCTGTATTCTCCCTGCGGCATGATAAAGTTCTACCAGTTGTTGATCTTCTAAGCGGATTAATATTTTTGAAAGCACGTCGTCATTCAACTCCAGCAAACTGCTGGCCGCTTCCAGTATCCCTTCGGCGTTAATCCGTTGTTCCTGTTCAACCACCATCTGCAGGTGAATGGAACTCGCTACCACCGCCAGAGAATCTATTACTTCTTTATACTGATTCTCCTTTTCCCGCAGCTCGCTAATCAGCTGCTCCATATCGTCAATTTGTTTCTTGAGCCTGGCTACGGCATCGGGGCCGTACAGGTCGGGATCGTACTTTTTCCCTATAAAATCAACAGGTTCATCCACCGCAGGCGCATTATTGATTTTCTCTTTTTTTGCCGATCCGTTCACATGAGGATAGATGGCATACGAAACGGCGATGAAAAACACGAAAGACAGGAGACTTGCCAGGCCATATTTCACGATTGTTGAAGTATCCATCGCTTACCTCCGTTTACGATTAAAGCGTTGGGCCGCAATCTCATTATTGGCCTTTTGATCCAGCTGCTCAAGGTGCCGGATGAGCTGCATCTTTTCTTTGGTTTCCAGCTTCTCCAGCGTTTGTGTTTTTTTATTAACCTCCGTAAGCCTTGCGCGTTGAATCTGTACCTGCTTTTCAGCTTCTTCTATTTTTTTATCGTATATGGAAATCATCTTCTGTTGTTGTTCTAAAAACGAATAATATCGCCTCCAGACCATAATATGCCCTGTGGTTTGAGATTCAAGAAAAACCGCCATCTTCTTTAGCTGTTGCACAAGATTTTGCCGGGCGCGTTGGAGCTCCACCTTTTTGCCAAGTGCTTTTCCCAGTTTAAACTGCTCGGTCTTTTCCTCATGTTTGCGCAGTTTCAGTACGGGTTCTAAAGAAAACCGGAATTTCATTTCTCTTATTTATCGGCATTGTCAGATAAAATTTTAGCCAGTTTCTGCCACAGGTCAGAGTTTAATTCACTTTCATCCATACTTTGTCTTAAAAAGTCATTCAACTGATCAATTTTACTGATGGCCCGGTCAATCCTGGGGTTACTTCCGGCGGCGTATGCCCCGATATTGATCAGGTCTTCGGCTTCATTGTAGACAGCCAGCAACTCGCGCGCCCGCATGGTGACCTCCAGCTGCTCCTTACTTACCACCTTCGGCATAACCCTGGAAATACTTGCCAGTACATCAACAGCCGGATAGTGGCCCTTATGAACCAAGTCGCGCGAGAGCACAATATGGCCGTCCAGGATAGAGCGTACCGCATCGGCTATGGGTTCGTTCATATCGTCGTTATCCACAAGAACCGTATATAAGCCCGTGATGCTTCCCCTGGAAGTTTTACCCGCCCGTTCCAGCAGTTTGGGCAGCAGAGCAAATACGCTGGGGGTATAACCTTTGGTTGTGGGAGCCTCGCCGCTGGCCAGGCCGATCTCCCGCTGCGCCATCGCCACCCGTGTTACGGAGTCCATCATAAGCATGACATCCTTGCCCTGGTCTCTGAAATATTCGGCTATGGCCGAAGCCGTATAGGCGGCTCTTACCCGGCTCATTGCGGCCTTATCGGAAGTGGTAGCTACAACAACGGAGCGTTTCAACCCCTCTTCACCCAGTACATCTTCCACAAACTCCCTCACCTCGCGGCCGCGCTCGCCGATAAGGGCTATAACATTCACATCGGCTGAAGACTGGCGGGCCATCATTCCCATCAACACGCTTTTGCCGACTCCGGAACCGGCAAAGATACCGATACGCTGACCGGTGCCAACGGTGGTAAAAGCATCGACAGACCGAACACCTGTACGAAGTATGCCGGTAATATTTTCACGTTCCATTGGGCCGGGCGGCGTATTGTGCACGGGGTAAGGCATGGTGCCTGTAATAGCGCCCTGCCCGTCTATAGGATGGGCGTGGCTGTCTACTACCCGGCCAAGGATGGCGTCCCCGATCTGGATAGACAGGGATGAGGGCGTTTTTCCCACGCGGGCTCCGGCCTTAATGCCTTCTATATGGTCGAGGGGCATAAGCAGGGTAACCCGCTCTTTTAAGCCCACTACCTCGGCCTCTACCTCTTTGTTCTGTCCATGGATAAGGTATAGTTCGCCTACCGACGCTTCCAGCCCGGTTGCCTCGATTATGGTTCCGACAATAGACTCCACTTTACCGAACCTGGGAGGCTGCGGCCTGAAATCGACAATATGTTCCGCGATGGTATACAAATAGTCTGTCATCAAATTGTATTTACGAGGCCGGCTCTATAGATTCCCTGAACTGCCTGACCATAAGAGGAAAGCGCTGCACGATTTCCTCATAATCCGTTTCTATCTCATATTCACCGTGATTCAGGGAAGCATCGCTTTGAATGTGCACATGCTTGTATTCCTGATTCCCGGCTATTTCAGCTACAACTGCTTCGTAATCCGTTTCCGAAACTCTTATCCGGATTTCGGATTCCGCCTTTACTTTTTGCAGAAATCCGGTCAGCTTTTCTGAGACAAGCTGTGTCAGCTTCTCATTGCGGGTCAGCGGTATTTCCACGACCCGCTCGGCAAGTTCAAAAACCAGCGAACTCACCATCGGTTTCAGATCTTCGAAAAATGTTTCCAGCTGCTCATTCGCTGCCGCCAGCGCCTCTGTCAGCGGAGCCAGATGCGTGTGGATTTGCTGCAGCGTCTGCTCCTTTCCCCGGACCAGGCCCTCGTTGTACCCCTGCTCCCGGACCTGTCTGATTTCATTTTCCAGCGATTGCTGCCACTGTTGCTCTTTTTCTTTGAGCGCCTTTTCAAGATCCGCCTGCCTTGCTATAAGATCCTCGGCCTCGCCATACCCGGGGTTAAAGACGGATTCATAAGAAAGCAGAGTGTACTCTTTCGGGGCAAGCCGGAGATCTTCCCTGTTAATTAATCTGTTATTAACACCTTTTTTTCCCATGGCTATTGGTATCAGGTAATCATTTCTTCACTGCTGGCTTTGCGGGTAGAAATCTGCCCGTCGCCTTCGAGATCTCGTATTTTTCGAATAATACGCTGCTGGGCCTCTTCAACCTGCTTTTTATGAACCGCGCCCAGGGCTTCCATATCTTCTTTAAGCATTTCGCTGGCCCGGCTGGACATATTTCTGAGGAACGTTCTCACCAGTTCGTTATCGGCTCCTTTAAGCGCCATCACCAGGTCAGACTTGTCGACAACAGATATAATAAGCTGAATGGATCTGTCGTCCATTTCCAGAATATCTTCGAAGAGGAACATCTGCTGCTTGATTTCTTCGGCCAGTTCGGGATCGCGTTCCGCTATCTCTTCCAGTACCTTGTGCTCGGTGGCGATATTGGTTTCGTTCAGAATATTGGCCACCGCGGCAGATCCACGGTTTATATCGTTATTACCGGAATAGATGCCGCTCATCTGATCCAGAATAACTTCTTCAATTTCACTGATAACGTCAGAAGATATTTTCCCCATCGTGGCAAGGCGGTAGGAAACGTCGGACTGATACTCATCCCTCAGATGAGTTAAAATTTCTGCGGCCCTTTTCTTTTCCAGGTGTGCGAGAATGATGGCGGCTATCTGCGGGTGCTCGTTCTGTAAGAACTGAACGATATTAGCCGTTTCAACAGACTGGAACACACTGAAGGCATCCGTTCCGGTTTCATTTTCAAGACGCTTCATGATGCCTTCAGCTTCGGCCTTCCCTTTAGATCGGGTCAATACATCTTTCGCGTAGCTGAGACCACCTTCCAGCATATACTTCTTGCCCAGCATCAGGTTGTAGAACTCTCTCATCACTCGCTCAACGACATCCGGATTCACATCCCGCATGCTGGCGATTTCGAGAGTAATCTGTTCCACTTCGATATCTCTCAGCTCCTTCAATACCATGGATGCGGTATCTACGCCGAGCGATATCATCAAAACGGCGGCCTTCTGTACGCCTGTCAGCTCTTTAGAGCCATCTACTACTATAGGTTCTTTTAACTTAGCCATGATTTGTTAGGAGCTTACGCTTTCCGTTTCTTCACTTTCTTGTAATTCGACGCCGGCCTCTTTATTATTTTCTGTCTCTTCGCCGTTTACAGCTTCTGCGTCGCTATCGGCCTGAAGCTGCTCTGCTTCTTCCGCCGGCTTTTCAGAACCCTGAGTCAATTGCCTGCTTTCGGAGGTCATCAGGCTCCGAACTACATTTGCGGCTTCTTTACTGTTTCCGCGTATGAATTCAGTGATTTCTTCAGACATCGTATCGTGGTCTTCGATCTGCTTTTGAGCCTGCGGGCTTAATTTGTTCTTATAGATATCGCCTGCGGAAGACTCGCCGCCTGCATCCGTGATATACCGGCCGTCTGCTGCATCCCGGCCTTCCGCCCCATCAATAACCTCTGCCTGATAGTTCAGGTCCATCGGCACCAGGCCAACTTCAAACCGTCTGGTCATTCGGTAGACAATAACCAGTACGGTAATCAGCGCTGCAGCAAGCAACAACCACCGGAAGAGCTGCTCGTAGGAGAGAGGGCCTTCCAGGAAGAATCCCTGGCTGTCGGGCTGAACCGACGGTTCCTGGAACTTTATCTGCGTAACCGTAAGCCGGTCTCCTCTTTCGGCGCTGATACCCAGTACGTTAGCCATAATCTGCTCGATTTCCTGAATATCTTCCTGGGTATGAGGCACCTGTTGGATTGTCGTTGTTCCGTCGGGGTTTACCACGGTTTCTCTTTTGTAATCCATCAAAACCGAAGCTGTAACCTGTGTTATCTCCCCTACCGACTTTTCATAAAGTTCATGGATTTTATTGAACTCATAATTTCTGACCACGGTCGAGCTTTCATTCGCTTTTTCAGATACTACTATCGATTCGGTCCGCTGTTCTATAGGGGTAAACTGATCAACGGTAATCGGCTCTGAATGCACATCTTCGGTCGCCTCTGTCCGCTCTTCCTCGGAGAGAACAACCCGGCTGTCCGGATCGATGAGATTGGATTCCCGGGTTACACGGTCAAAATCATGCCGGGTGGATATCCGCAAAATGCTGTTACCCGGGCCCAGCACCTGGTCCAGCATGGTTTGCCCCTTATGGGTGAGGTAAGACTCCGCTTCCTGCCTTATCTTCATTTCGCTGGTAGCCGAGGCCCATTCGTCCTCAGATCGGATATTTTCTGTCAATCGGTTCCCGTTCTCATCCAGAATAACCACCTTATCCGGATTCAACCCTTCAACGCTTCCGGAAACCAGCTTCGCGATACTCTGAACCTGGCTGTTGCTCAACGTCTGGTTTCCTTTCAGATCCAGGATAACCGAAGCCGACGGCTCGACGGATGTTTGCTGAAAAGGAGTCCTTTCCGGCAATACCAGATGTATCCGGCTTGAGGATACCTGCGACAAACTGTTTATGGTGCGGGCAAGCTCTCCTTCCAGCGCTCTCTTTTTGTTGACACGCTGCATGAAATCGGTCATCCCCAGCGCGTTGTTATCGAATATTTCGTACCCCTTGTAACTAATCGAGCCATGGCCTTCAGAAGCAAACTTAAGCCGCAGGTTGTACACCTTGCTCTGGGGCACCATAATGGTGCTCCCCCCGTTTTCGAGCTTATAGTTTACCCCCATAGATTCCAGTTCTTCAACGATTTCCTGGGCTGATTCCGCAGGCAGTGAACTAAACAGCATTGTATAGCTCGGCTGCATAGCCCAGTAGAACAAAAAACCCAGGCCGACCAGTATGGCCATGCTAAAAAGGCCAAAAAGCATACGCTGAGCGGAGTTCAGAGGCTCAAAAAAAGCAGATATATACTGTGTTATTTTACTCATTAAGTGTTACTTACAGTCCATCGTTACCGCCGGTTCAAAAATTAATTATGTGGCCGCTAAAGCACCGATTTATTTTCACTTTGTGCTTCCGCGGCTTATATCAGCAGGCTGAATGCGCAAATGTTCTAGACGTTCAATCACGAGTATCATTACCAGTAAAAGAGCAGCGCGTATTTAACACCACAAGAAAGCACGAAAAAAATTATCCTTTTGTGCTTTAGCGTTTTGGTGGCAAAACCACTAGATCGGCATTCTGCTAATTTCCTGATAGGTCTCCACCACACGATTCCTTATTTGTACCATCATGTCGAAGCTGACCTTAGCCCTTTCCATCGCGATCATAACGTCATGAACGTTTTCCGCCTTTCCCATAATAAAATCCTCTGTTTTTTGCTCGGCGGTTTTATGGGCCTGATCTACCGAGTTAACAGCATCTGTTACAAATTCCGCAAAGGTTTTCTTCTCGGATTCTACTTCATTTATAATTTTCCGGGGCTTTAAAAAAACCTCGCTCTGGTTTGGATTGAGCGTATTAACCGCATTGACATTAGAAATTATATCCATAACTAAAAAGCCGTTTGGTTACTTTTATATTTGAAGCGAATTCTTAATGATGTCTTTTTCGGCCTGTATAACGCTTAGGTTGGCCTCGAAAAGCCTGTTGGCGCTGATCAGCCGGGTCATCTCCTCCACCATATCCACGCCGGGATATTTCACCATGCCGTTTTCATCGGCATCGGGATGATCGGGATCGTATTCATATCGGAACTTATCCAGTTCATGCACAGCCCCGTCGGGGCCCAAATTCTGGGGACTCCCGGCCGCCGAAGCAGCGGGAGAAAGAGACAGGTGCCTGGAATCCGACCGTTGCAGCTCCAGCATAGAGCTTCGCAAGGCGCTTTGAAAGGCCTGGCGGTCGGCAATGGAGTTAACTTGTACCTTGGGGCGATACGCGCCGCCATTTTCGGTACGGGTGGTATTGGCGTTGGCAATATTTTCTGCCGCAATGGAAATATTCCGCCGCTGCACATTTAACCCCGTGGCGGCCGTCTGAAATACGGAAAACAGTCGATTGATATCCATGAATAATATGGTAGTTTATTTCGTATTAAATACTGCGTCCTGAAATGCCCATCCTAAGCAAATCGAAATGGTGTCGCAACGATCTGGTAAGCAGCTGCACTCTCACTTGGGTATCAACCATCTCAATCATTTCATTTTCCAGCACAGGCTTGCCCGATGCCTCTGAAATCCTGGGATTCACTTGGTACAGCTGTCCCCGGCGATGTTCCTGCTGGCTCACCTTTCTCAATTCATCCTCAAAGGAAACCGACAGTTTCTTGAAACCCGGAGTATCGATATTGGCTATGTTAGCCGCCGTTATGCGCTGCCTCAGGGCATAGACATCCATCGCTTTTGCCAGCAGCTGGCTGTGGTCCGAATCGACTATGGTCATTATAACATACGGTTATTTAAAATTATACACGGGCAGGAGTACAACATTTGTGCCATAGCCGGCACAGCGACTGACAGGGACGGGGTTCACTCAAAATCCCTGGCATACACCGACTTCGGGGAGGAACTTTTTTCCTTGCAGAGGAAAAGAAATCACCATAATTCTTTTAAAGAAACCTGAGAAAAGGCTGATAAACTTTACAGGAACAAATGAATTCTGCCTTGGTAGAATTACGGGAGTTGTAGCTAAGGGTCGATACCGTAATTTCTGTGGTAAACCAGTACGTTGAGCTTATATAGCCATACAAAAAAGGCAAGAATACCATATATGCATGCTTTAGGAAGGCCGATGGATTTAAACCATAAACAATCAAACAGACCCGGTCTTAGGAGTTATAACATAACCGGATCATCTAATTCTCCTGTTTTCATAAAAGATTCTGAAACCGGTGAAGTTCTGCATGTCAACAATACAGCGTTAGACCTGCTGAATATACCGCGGGAGCAGATACTGAATACAGATTTTGACGCACTTATAGAAACCTACTCTACTGATTTTTCTGACGGGCAGATAAGCCTGAACGATCATATATATTCCGTTGATTCGAAAGAAGTGGAATTACTGGACAAGAAACTCGCCTGGATTGTATTACATCCCGTCTCTGTTGCGTATACCGAAGATTTCAAAACATTATTACAAAAAATGGCAGAAGTGCTGGTCCACCGCCTGCGTTCTCCTTTAACGGGGATGCTGGGATTTGCCAGGCTCATCGATCAAACAGCCGGCGATACAAATAAAAGATATGTTCAGCAAATTCAAAGAGGCCTGAAAGACCTGGCGCATTTCCTGGACAGAATTGAAAAACTGTCTGAAAACATTGTTGTACAGATCAACCGTTTTCCTGTTCAGCATCTTACCAGCGACCTGCTGAGTGAGTTTTCACATTCTTACAAGGGCCGTATCGAGATTAAAATTACCGATGAAGCCGGGTTCATCGAAACGGATTTCATTCTTCTCAGATCCATCCTGCGTGAGTTGGTAACAAACGCGCTGGAGCATGATCAGGAATCAATAGTAGAGGTTCATGTTCTAAACAACAGTACATTTCGGGTCATAAACTACGGTAAAGCTATTCCTCCCGGCTTTATGGCAATGGCTTTTTCCCCCTTTTCTTCACTGAAGGCCCGGAACATGGGCCTGGGGCTTACCATAAGTAAAATGCAGGCAGAGGCGATCGGCGCAAGCCTGCAAATCTCCCAAAATTCGGCAACCGACGGTATTATCTTTGAATTGAAACTGGGGCAGGGTGGAAAGCGGAGACAAGAGGGCAGAAGATCAGCCACAGATCTGCGTACATGAGCGCAAACGGCTTACTGCAGGGCGGGTAAGCTGTCAGTCCTACGGTAGTACCATTCGTGTTCATCCGTGTATAGCACCTGGCCGCCTGCGGGTGGATCCACACCCCGGCCCTCCATTTTTGCTCATTCTACAATAAGTGGTTTCCGATTCCTTTTAAATCGACTTTGTTGAACCGGAGGGTAAAGACCGTGCCCTCTTCCTGCGACTTATACTCATACAGGGCATCCAATTGCTTGGCTAATTCATCTATGATAATCCGGCCGAGTGTTTCACCTTTTTCTTTACAACCATCAGGCAAACCTGTTCCGTTATCTTTGATTTCCAGTGAAATTGTCTCATAGATCTGTCTGAGCCTTAACGTAATTTTACCTTTCTCCGCGTTCTTAAAGGCATGCTTCAGGATATTTGTAAGCACCTCGTTAGCTATTAACGAAGCGGGTATGGCCTGGTTAATGTTGAGCTGTACCGGATCCAGTTTACAGCTGAGCTGTATCTCTTTCGCGGACTTAAATGTATCCACAATGCGGTAGGCCAATTCTTTTAAATTCACTGAAAAATTCAGGCTGGAAAAGCTCTCCGACCGATACAGTTGCTCGTGAATCAACGCTATAGACTTTATACGCCTGACGCCATTCATCAATTTATCTCTGACCTTCTCTTCCTCTTCAAGGGCCTGCAGCTGCAACATACCGGATATTATGGCCAGATTATTTTTCACCCGGTGATGTATCTCTGTTAATAAAATCTCCTTTTCTTTTACCGACTCTGAAAGTTCCTGCTCCTTTAGCTTAAGCTTAGTTACATCCTGCAAAGCACCAATCATGCGTATGGCCGTTCCGTATTCATCTCTGATAATAAAGGCATTCTCCAAAATCGACGCATACGTTCCTTCGGCTTTTAAATATCTATATTCCACTTCCCAGCTGAGCTCAGAAGGCGTTTCTAGTACTTGTCTTAAACTTTTCTGTACATACGGCCGGTCATCCGGATGTATGTTTTCTATCCAGTATTCAGCGGTATACTTTGCCATATCAGGATCAAGGCTGGAAGCTGACATAAAGTTACTTCCCCAATTCATTGTATTAGTAACCAAATCCCAGTCAAAAACAGTATCCTTTGTGGCCTTGATAACCATTTCATATCGCTCTTTTGCGAATTTAATTTCGTCCTGAATCTTTTTTCGATCGGTAATATTGCGTGTTATACCCACCAATCCATAAATCTCATTGTTTTGGTTACGCAGCGGTACTTTAGTAGTCAATAACCATAGTTTCTCTCTCTGATAATTATGTATCGTTTCCAGCCTGTCTACTATGGGTTCACCAGTTTCAATAACTCTCCGGTCGTCGTCATCTATAGGTTTGGCTATCTCCGGAGGGTATATTTCATGAACCGTTTTTCCCAGGACTTCCTTTGCTGAGTTGGGCCCGAGCACTTCCTTACTCAAGGCCTTGTTGCTCAACATAAATCTTCGGTGCCGATCCTTAACATAGACATAATCAGGAATGTTATTAATAATCGCGCGGAGCATCTTTCGCTCCCGGTCAATTTCTTTTTCTGCCTCTTTTACATCTGTGGCATCTCTTCCGACGTAATACATAACTTCGTCCTCACTGTCCCATCGTGCAGACCATTCCATTGGCACACTTTTACCATCAATCCGGATATAGCGGTTCTCGAAATTTGTGACCTCTTTACCTTTCAAGATCTCATCTGTAGTTCTATTAGTGGAAGCAACATCATCAGGATGAACAAAATCGATGTATTTCTCATTGATCAGGCTTTCCGGATGATATCCCCATATATGCTGTGCAGCAGCACTTACCTGTACAAATTTCCCGTACTCATCAATTGTGCATATGACTGCCGGAGATTGATCCATTATTTTTTGAAGTTGCGCCCGGCTTTGCTTAAGCTTTCTATCTACCCAGTATTTATCCGACACATCCTGTGCAACAACCAATCTGCACATCACGCCCTCCCATTCAATAGGATAGGAAAGAATATGAACATAGAGCGTTTCTTTGTTTTTCTTTTGATGCTTCCATATACCCGAATCGGTAAATGATTGCTTTGCATTATGGACGGCATGCTGCATGCGGGGAATTTCACTTTTATCTCTCAGGTTTTTGATTGTTATTGAGGTCATCTCATCTTCTGTGTACCCATATAGCTCTGTAGCAGCCTCATTAACCTCAAGAATTTTCAGGTTTTCGGGATTATAAATCCACATTGGGTTGGGATTATGGCTAAAGAATATATCCTTCCCGCTGCTTTTCTTAGCTGCCTTGTTACCTCTGAATTCTAATTTTTTTAAGATAGTTATAGCCATTCGTTTCTTGAGCATTGAGTATTTACCCTTAGTTCTCAGGACCTGTAGACATTTATTAGGGGTTGTCCTGAACGTCCGGGGCCACCGCAAGCAGAAGGTACCGGATGTATGTACCTGCTGCATGGGAGACGTCCAGATCCGGCAGGTTTTCAAAACCTGCCTGGTCTTACTACAAAAAGAGGCGTACGTTACTTCTGTAACTTCAGAATTTGTATCCAGAGCCGTCAGAATATCCGGTAGATATCAGTCTGTGTATTCACTCAATGTGTCTTCTTTCACATCGGGGGTTCTCCGGCTTTTGGTGGATTCGCCTTTTGAAATAGGTATCGAGATGATACATGAGAGGAAAATAAAGCGATGCCATTACTTCCCACTCATTAGATAATTAGTCAACCAACACGCTGCCAGGTTATTGATACCAGGAAATTTGCGGGCAAAGTATAAAAAAATATTATCTATAATAGCGTTATATTTTCTTAATACTTTTCTTTCCTGAAGTCCAATTTAAACCAGCATACGATTCGGTTTATAGTACATAAATATTTGTCTGCTAATAAATCAGGTATATTATAATAACTCTTGATAAGGGCCGAATTAATGGACAGCATACTTATAGTGAAACGCTATCCTATTCACAATGGTTTTATCTGAGCTTTTCGGCCAGTATGATTTTATTCCTTATTGGCATTTCTCTGGAAATTATTGACGCCGTTATTCTTGTATTGGTTAAGCAATAGGAATGTATTTTATGGTGGCCAGATGGCAGAGGGACCGCAAGAGCCGGGGTATCCGCAATAAGTATTGATCGAAATTTCCATAGAGAACTTTCATTTACCGGCTAACCTTGGTACATTTGCCCCGGGTTTAAACTATAGAATCAACCGATTTTTATTGACTTGTTATGAACATACACGAGTATCAGGCTAAAGGAATATTGGAAGAGTATGGAGTTGCCGTCCCGGCGGGCATAGCGGTAACCAGCGCAGACGAGGCCGTTAAAGCCGCACGAAAAATGGAAGAAGACGGAGCCACACTGTTTGTTGTGAAAGCGCAAATTCACGCCGGAGGCCGCGGGAAGGGCCGTACCAAAAACAGTAATTCCAAAGGGGTCATTCTCTGCAAAACAGTTGAAGAAGTACGGGAAGCCGCAGAGTCGCTGTTGGGTGATGTACTGGTAACCATCCAGACGGGAGAAGAGGGCCAGAAAATCCAGCACATCTATGTTACAGACGGTGTGGATATCGAGCGGGAATTCTATCTGGGTATTCTGCTGGACCGGGCCAAAAGTAAAAACGTAATCATGGTTTCTACCGAAGGTGGTGTGGAAATCGAACAAGTGGCGGAAGAAACTCCGGAAAAGATTGTTAAAGAATGGGTTGAACCCGGCATGGCTTTACAGCACAACCAGGCCCGCCGCCTCGCTTTTGCCCTGGGGCTGGAAGGCGACGCTTTTAAAAAGGCTGTCAAATTCATTATGGCTCTCTACAAATGCTATGAGGAGACCGATGCCAGTCTGGTAGAGATTAATCCGCTGGTACTTACTCCCGCCGGCGACGTATATGCTCTGGATGCCAAGATGACCTTTGATGACAATGCCCTGTTCCGTCACAAAGAGATTCAGAAACTCCGGGATGAATCTGAAGAAAACCCTGCGGAACTGGAAGCTTCTAAATACGACCTCAATTACATCAAACTGGATGGGAATGTCGGCTGTATGGTGAACGGCGCCGGGCTAGCCATGGCTACGATGGATATCATTAAGCTTTCCGGCGGCGAGCCCGCCAACTTCCTGGATGTGGGCGGGGGAGCCAACGTAGAAACGGTAAAGAACGGCTTCCGTATTATCCTGAACGATAAAAACGTGAAGGCTATTCTGATTAACATCTTTGGCGGTATCGTACGTTGCGACCGTGTGGCCAATGGTATCATAGAAGCAGTCAAAGATCCCGAAATTGCCGAAAAAGTGCAGAATGTGCCTATTATTGTCCGCCTGCAGGGCACAAACGCCAAAGAAGCCAAGGAAATCATCGACAATTCCGATCTGAACGTGATTTCTGCCGTTCTGCTTAAAGAAGCGGCCGAACAGGTTTCCAAAGTGCTGGCCGCGTAAAAACCGAAACTTGTCAAACAAGGAATGCTGAAGGCCGAAGGATTCGCTTCGGCCTTTGCCATTCTTTGTTCTATTAAATTCCTTTCTTCTTTTTAGGAGTATCTAACAGGAAAAGAGCACCCCCTGTATAAGTATCTCTTGCCTAATTACGTTAATATTTCTATCCATCATTACGCGATACTATAACTATATTAGTGTACATAAAGCCTGTCAGAACAGAAAGAACATAACATGAAGATTTGCAGCACAAACAAAAAATCTTCACTCTACAAATTATTAACCCCTTCCTTTAATCCATCCAGGACTTCCTGATAGTAGTCTTCATACTGGTTTACCACCTTGCTCATTTCAAAGATTTCGGCCCGCTGGCGGGCTTTTTTCGACATCTCTCTGGCCATCTTTTCATCACTAAGTATCTGAACCGCGTGTTCGGCCATACAGTCTATATCATCCAGATCACACAGAAAACCTGTCTCCCCATGAACGTTCACCTCGGGCAGGCCGCCTATGTCTGAACTTATCACTGGCACGCCGCATCCCATAGCCTCCAGGGCAGCCAGGCCGAAGGTTTCCGACCCGGACGGAATCAGAAACAGATCGGCAATGGAGAGCACCTCCTCGACCTTCTCCTGCTTGCCCAGAAAACGCACGTGATCACAAATTCCCAGATCTCGGCATTGACGCTCGGCCCGCTGGCGGTCCGGCCCGTCTCCCACAAGCAGAAGCTTCGCCTTGATGCCTTGTTGCAGTACCCGGTGGAAAACAGAGACCACCTCAGGCACCCGTTTTACCTCGCGGAAGTTGGAAACGTGTACCACTACTTTTTCTCCTTCAGGACAAATAGCGCGTTTAAAATGTCCCTTATTGGAGCGCTTAAAACGCTCTAAATCAATAAAGTTGGGAATCACCTTTATCTCTTTTTGGATGTCAAAGCGTTTATAGGTCTCCTCTTTCAAATATTCGGAAACGGCCGTAACACCGTCGCTCTGGTTGATAGAGAAGTCTACAACAGACTTATAACTGGCATCACTTCCAACCAGGGTAATGTCGGTACCGTGCAAAGTGGTGATGATCGGGATACCCCGGGCCTTTTCTCCCAGAATCTGTTTGGCAAGGTAAGCGCTGGTAGCGTGTGGAATAGCATAATGTACATGCAACACATCAATTCCCTCATACTCGATCATGCCGGCCATTTGATTAGCCAGCGCCAGATCATACGGAGGGTATTCGAACAACGGATAGGAGTTGATATTTACCTCGTGATAGGAAATATTGGTTTGAAAAGTATCCAGGCGGGCAGGCCGGGCATAACTTAAGATGTGTAAATTATGGCCGCGAGAAGCCAGGCCTTTAGCCAGCTCCGTAGCGATTACTCCACTGCCGCCAAATGTTGGATAGCAAACTATACCTATATTCATGTACCTGCCAAATTAAATGATTTAATGTCGAAACATAGGGCAATTCTTCGACTAATGGTTTAAAAAAAGGTAACAAAATTTACGGGTGAATGAATTCCTGAATCGTTCAATTAGGTGCAAAGTCTCTTAACTGTTATATTACAGGGCCCCGGCTGACCGGTTGCCTGGGCCTGATACTCCTTCCCGCCTTAAGGATTCATACCGTCGTATTCTGAATGATCCTTCAAGCGCGGCAGAAGGGGCACTTATCGTCTGGTGCCTTCCTCAACAACTTGCAGGGCAGGAGGGCAACCGCCCGACGTTGCAAGGCCGAAAAAAGAACGCCCCCCCTCCACCTTGAAGCCACGGGGACTTGGGAATCACAGGTTTTAGAACCTATGTATATTTAACCTGGGAATGTTAACGCGCTCCGGGATTAACCCTTCAGGCATGGAAATGGGGGCATAGTTTTTCGGCCACTCAATACGTTATAGAGTTTCGGATCGGCGCTCGGCCGATTCCCAACTCCTTTTACCAGAAACAAATTTGATACATTATCATGGCAGGTCACTCCAAATGGGCCAACATAAAACATAAAAAGGCCAAAGAAGATCAAAAACGAGCTAAAGTTTTCAGCAAACACCTACGTGAAATTACGGTAGCCGCCCGCCAGGGAGGCGGCGACCCGGAAATGAATCCCCGGCTTAACGTTGCCTTAGAAAATGCAAAAAGCGACAACGTACCTAAGGATAACATTGAACGGGCTATAAAAAAGGGTACAGGCGAGCTTGACGAAGGGGACAGCCGTTATGATGAAGCCACGTACGAGGGTTACGGACCCGGGGGCATAGCCTATTATATTGAGGTAACCACAAACAATTACAACCGTACGGTAGGCGAAATCCGGCATATTTTTTCCAAACATGGCGGCAACCTGGGAACCGATGGATCCGTCGCCTATCTGTTTGAGCAAAAGGGCATGATACGCGTTAAGGCCGAACAGCATGATGAAGAGGAACTCATGCTGGACTTTATCGACGCCGGTGCGGAGGAAATAGAGTCTGACGGGGAATTTTTTGCCATAACTACAGCCCGCGAATCTATGTATGAAGTCCGCAACAAGCTCGAAGAACAGGGTTACGAAATAGATTCCGCTGAACTGGTGCGTATCCCCACAACCGAGGTCAAGGTCGATGAGGAGACCGCTGCATCCAATTTTAAGCTGATGTCTGCATTTGAAGACAATGATGACGTTTCGGATGTGTTCACTAATATGGAAATGGATGATGAAACGCTTGCCGTTGCTGAAAAGTTAGTGAACTAGGGAATTGAGAATCAGGAACCAGGAATTAGGAATTGACCCATTCATTCCTAATTCCTAATTCGTTGCATCGTATTGAATAAAAACCTTAAAGTTATAACTTTTCGTGTTTTTGGAATTTAGAGGTACTGCTCATGCACTGTATAATTAACGAATAACAGCAATTTTTTTACCTGTTTTACGTTCAAAAAAGCCTTGTAATTATGTATAATGTTATGATACGGATAGTACTTATAGCGTTAATTGGTTTCATACTGAGCGCTTCGTCGCCCGAAGATGCCCGGAAGGCCAACGAAGCGTACCGTAACGGTGATTATACAACCGCTATCGAGCTCTATAAAAAAGCCATAGAAGACAGCCCTGACAATGCCAGGCTGTACTTCAACCTGGGAAATGCTCTGGCTAAGGAGGGGCGGGCGGAGGAAGCAATCCGCCATTATGAACAGTTCAAAGCCCTGACGGATGACCCCGGGCAGCGTGCACTGGCCGATTATAACATCGGTAATATCTATTCCAATAATCAGCAGTGGGACAAGGCCTTAACATCTTATAAAAAAGCCCTGCGGCAAAATGATTCGGATTTCGATGCCAAACACAATTATGAATTGGCATTAAATAAGAAACAGGAGCAGGAACAGAAGCAACAGCAAGAAAATCAGGATCAGCAGAACCAGCAGCAGAATCAAGACCAGCAGGACCAGCAACAGCAGAACCAGCAGCAACAAAATCAAAATCAACAGAACCAGAACCAACAACAGCAACAAGACCAGAACCAGCAAAGTCAGGATCAGCAAAACCAACAGCCCAATCAACAACAAACACCCGGCAACATAAGCAAAGCCGAAGCGGAGAAAATATTACAAGCGTTGGAACAAAAAGAAAAAGAACTGCTCAGGCAGTTTAAGAAACAGAAAACGGAGTCGAGTAACAGTGCCAATGAAAAAGACTGGTAAATCTGCGGTTATCTTATTTGGCGTCTTCTTTGTTCTGGCTATCTGCAACTTTCGTGCATTTGCTCAGCCTTCTGTAACGGTCAATGCATCTGTTTCGGAAACCACGGTATATACAGGCGAAAGAATAAGCCTGTCGGTAGAGGTAAGCGGCGATTTTAACAACGTCTCCCGTCCCACCCTGCCCCGGCTTCAGGGGTTCAGGCTGCTTAGTAATAACCCATCCACCTCCCGGAACTACAGCTTTGTAAACGGCCGAAGCAGCTCTTCATACACCTACAGCTACTATCTCATAGCCCAAAACAAAGGCAGCTATGTAATACCCTCTGTATCGGTAGAGATAGATGGAAAGGAGTATACAACAGACCCTATCACTGTAAGAATTGTGGACCGGAATACCTCTGCCACAAATCCGTCCGCACAATCCAGGCCGGGCATTTTTCTGATGATGGAAGTATCGGATAAAACACCTGTTACCGGCCAGCAGTTAATTGCAGATGTCGTCCTCTACTTTAAAGAAGGCCTGGAAGTAAGTTCCTATCAACCCATACCGGGCTGGAAGGCGGAGGGATTCTGGAAGGAAGAACTGGAAAATTCACACCGGCCCCGGGCAGAAACGGTTATTCTGGATGGGGTACGCTATCGCAAAGCCCGGCTCATTCAGCTGGCTCTGTTTCCGACCAAAACCGGCGAGCTTACCATAAGCCCTTACGAAATTGTCGTATCCGTGCGTTCAGCAGCAACGCGCGACGATCCGTTCAGCAGCTTTTTTGGCGGATTCGGTAGTAATCAGCGGCAGGCTGAACTTAAAACCGACCCGCTCAATGTAGAGGTGCGGCCGCTTCCGGATCTCCCCGACGGGCGATATACAGGAGCGGTGGGCTCCTTTAATATAAGCCGCGAAGTAAATACCCGGGAGGCGCTGGTAGGAGAGACTATTGAAATTAAAACCACGGTTAAAGGCACCGGAAATATACCGTTAATTGGTAAACCTGCCTACGACCTGCCAGACGGGCTGGAGGTGTATGCACCGCAGGAGGCCTCTTCATTAAACCGGCACAACGAACAAATAAGCGGCTCTAAAACATTTACGGATATTATCATCCCGCGTTCTCCCGGCACTTTCGTTATCCCGGAGGAAAAGATGGCGTACTTCAACCCCGACCAAAACCGGTATGTTGTCGAAACGCTGCCCCCGGTCACCTTTACCGTAGAACGCGACCCCAATGCCATCGCGTCGTCCGGGCAAACCATTTCATTCTCGGTTCAGCCGATAACCGGCCTGGCGGCCTGGGTCAGTCCCCATTCTGCCGAACCCTGGGCTTACTGGTGGTTTTGGGCCGGACTTGTGCTGCCCTTCATCGTCTTAGGGATAGGATACTGGCAAAAAACCTATCAGGAAAAGATGCATACCGATACCGGCTTTGCCCGTTCCAGAAAAGCCGCGCAAATTGCGGAGGAACGCCTGAACTCCGCTGTACAGCTGTCGGAGCAGGACCATGTCAAGGAAGCTTATAACGTATTGCAAAAAGCGCTGACCGGATTTATAGGCGACCGGCTCGGACTGCCTGAAGCCGGGCTTGCCAATCAGGAGTATATTGCCGCCCTCGATAACAAAGGAGTGGACCCCAACCTCACCAAAAATGTGCGCATGCTGCTGGATAAGTGCTCAACCATCAGCTATGCTCCCGATGCTTCTCAGGGTTATCTGAAGTCTCATGTGGAACTGGCCCGCAGTATCCTGGATAAACTGAAAAAGGTATTATGACCCATTCATTTATACATTTTCCTACGTGCGGAAGAGTTCTGGCCGTTCTCTTCATAGCCGTTCTGGCGGTTGCCCAACAGAGCCGGGCTCAGTCCAGCCCCCAGTTAAGCTTCGACCGGGCTAATGAACTGTTCCAGAACGGAGAGTACCGGGAAGCGCTGGCGGCCTACCGGTCGCTTGAACGGCAAAACCAGGTTTCGGGCGCCCTTTTCCTCAATATGGGCATCAGTTATGTACAATTAGACTCACTGGGCAAAGCCAAATACTATTTCCTGAAAGCCTCCGGATTTGACGAGGCGCGCCCGGAAGCTTATAAAGCGCTGGAGTATGTGGAATCGCGGTTCAGCCGACAGTCTGCGGTGTTGCCCAAGCTCCCCTGGGAGCGGGCGGTAGACTGGCTGCGCGTAAACATCGGCGTCACTTCCCTTATGGGAATCAGCCTGCTGCTCTTAAATCTGGGCGTTGCCGGCTTTGTAGCCACCTGGTTCTTCTCCCACCGCTTCAATCCGGTGTTCAGAAAGGCGGGAATAGGAGTGGCCGGTGCCGGCATCGTATTATTGCTGCTGAGCTTCTATGTACAGTACGTCGATCAGCGGTACAGCGAAGCGGTGATGGTTCACAGCAAAGGCAATGTGCTGGAACGCCCTTCACCCGAAGCACCTATCGTCAACCAGGCATACGAAGGCTATATGTTTACGGTGGATCACTACCAAAGCGAACCCCACCCAGACTGGAGCTACGTTCGAATGAGCAACGGATTGTACGGCTGGATTCAGGACGACAACATCCGCATACTTTAACAGATTGCGCAGTATTGGCCCCAAATCCACGCCATTCGAGCACATCATACAAAACACACATATCTTATACCTACCATGTCCACCGTTTCCGAGTACATTGAAGCAAACAAAGACAAGTTTAAGGAAGAACTGTTTGAGCTGCTGCGCATACCCAGCATCAGTACCGATTCTGCCAACAAAAGCGATATAGAAGCCGCGGCCCGGTATCTGCTTAACCAGCTTGATTCGCTGGGCCTGGACCGGACAGAGATGTTCGAAACCGAGGGCAATCCCATTGTCTACGGTGAACTTATAACCGGCGACGCCAGGCCTACCGTACTCGTATACGGGCACTACGACGTTCAGCCCCCCGACCCCATAGAGCTCTGGAAAACACCGCCCTTTGAGCCCGAAGTGCGCGACGGCAACATCTATGCACGCGGCGCAAGCGACGACAAAGGACAGTCGTTCACCCACGTCAAAGCGCTCGAAGCCTACGTGAGATCCGGTGTGGATTTCCCCGTTAATATAAAGTTTATCTTTGAGGGGGAAGAAGAGATCGGCTCTCCCCATCTGGTTCCCTTCATCAAAGACCATACGGATCTGCTTGAATGCGACATGGTGCTGATCTCCGATACCGCCATGTTTGCCGAAGATACGCCTTCTATTACGTATGGGTTGAGGGGACTGGCCTATATGGAAATCGAAGTTACCGGCCCCAACCGCGATCTCCATTCCGGCGTTTATGGAGGGGCGGTTGAAAACCCGGCCAATGTACTCGCCGAAATCATTGCAAAGCTCAAAGACGCCCATGGCGTTGTACAGATTCCGGGCTTCTATGACAAAGTAACGGAACTCTCTGACGAGGACCGAAAGGCGTATCAAAAGCTGCCCTTTGATGAAGAGCGTTACAAAGAAGACCTTGGCCTCAAAGCCCTGCACGGCGAAAAAGGCTACTCCACGCTGGAACGCGCCACCGCCCGCCCCTCGCTGGATGTCAATGGCATATGGGGAGGCTATCAGGGTGAGGGCGCCAAGACCGTGCTGCCTTCCAAAGCAAGCGCCAAAGTGAGCATGAGGCTGGTTCCCGATCAGGATCCCGAAGAAATTGCCCGGCTGTTTAAGCAGCATGTAGAATCGTTGGCCCCGGATACCGTCAGCATAAAAGTAACCGCCCATCACGGAGGGCACCCCGCCGTTACCGACCTCTCCTTTTACGGGCTGAAGGCCGCCGCCCGCGCCTTCCAGGAGATCTATGATAAAGAACCGCTCTTTACCCGTGAAGGCGGATCCATTCCCATCGTCGCCGATTTCCAGAAAGTGCTGGGCGTTCAGTCCATTCTGATGGGCTTCGGCCTGAACAGCGATGCCATTCACTCTCCCAATGAGAAGTTTGCCCTGAAGGATTTTTACCGCGGTATCCACACCTCAGCCCGGTTTTTTGAGCTCCTGCCAGAGTATTCGTAAGGAATTTTAGGGTTGCTGCGCGGCCGCAACACTCGGTTCGGGAACAGAACCATTGCTTCCCTGCACCTTCACGGATCCGGTCACCCAAAGTGATCGGATCCGTGAGCAGGCCATTCAGAGGCGTCGCCCTGTTCAGCCTCTGCTGTCTCCCGGCCGGCGCGCCGCCTTTCTTTTCCGCCAAACGTACGCACCTTCTGCCGCATTCACCATGGGTCAATTTTAAATCCACCATTGGTCAATTTATAATCCACCAATGGTGATTTTGAAATTGACCATTGGTGAAATAATATTTCACCAATGGTCAATTGAGACAATGATACGCATCTTTTCCCGGAGAGGTAGCTATGTGTGGAGAAACAGACGGGGAGGGTTTCTCGCGAAGGCGTTCCGGGGTCGCTTGTCTATGGTTATCTTTTATACAGATTCCATTTCCTGATGTCAGTGTAATTTTCCCGGTTTTTAAGCCGGGGATCGCCATAAGCCCTGTGTGGTTTAGGTCGGCCTTTACTCCCCCGCCTTAAGGCCGGGGCCATTGTGTCTGTCTCTGATATACCCCTGACCGGGTTCCAGACCCCTGTCGGGGGCGGCGCCATACCCTGGTGGCAGAAACGCCGTCTC
>CALJMB010000043.1 GCA_937982515.1 uncultured Balneolaceae bacterium | reverse complement strand
TGTGAAGAATTCTTCTTCCGTTAATCTCCATCCGGCTGAAAAGGAAGGGAAAAAACCGAACCGGTTGCCTTTAGGGAAAATATACGAACCGTCGTACCGTCCAATAACCTCGAAGAGGTATTTATCCTGGTAATCGTAGTTTATCCGGCTGAAGAAGTTTAGGCGTGCCCCTTCGTTGGCAATTCCGTAGTTCGTGCGCAAATCCTGTCCCCCGGCAAACAACAGATCAACCCGCGGGGAAATATAATTACGGCGGTACGCATCAAAAAATGAATTACTGAATGTTTGTCGCTCCGCTCCCGCCAGGATGCCAACAGAATGATCTTCAAAATCCTGCTGATACTCTGCAACGAGGTTCACCAGCAAGTCGTCTCCGTCTTCGCTCCACTGATGCAATGCCGGCTCGGCAGGGCCTCTCGGTGCACCTGATAGATATTGAACAGGATCTCCTCCTTCGCTCAGGTAGGTATCTCTGTCGAATGAATAAAGCATCCAGGGGGTTTCCCAGAGTTTGCGCTGCCGGAAGTCTTTGTCATATGCAAAGCTTCCCCGTATGCCCAGGCCGTCTACCCAGGGAATTTCGACGTTAAGAGATATGTTGGTCTGCAGATAATACCGCTCATCATTGTCATAACCGGTTACATCCGTTCCCGTAACGACAGGGTTCTCACCGTTTTCGATATCAGGGCCGGGATGTCCGCTCGGCCAGAATGCAGCTTCGTTCGGTTTGCCGCGCATTAACATACGGAAGGTGGCACCGGCACCCCGTGTAGGGAAGTTCCGGTCTTCATACCGTCCATTCACGTCAAATCTGAGGCTGATATTGTCTGTAATAGCAGCATCGATATTACTTCTGAAATTGTACTGATTATACCGCGTAGCGCTCCGTTCGTAATATCCGTCTTCAGTTAAGCCGCCCAGCGACAGGTAATAAGTGATGTTTTCGGTGCCTCCGGCAACCGACATGTCTGCCCTTGTTTGTTGAGACAACGGTTTTAAAGAAGCGGCAAACCAATCGGTATTGGGATATAACCACGGATCGGAATTCGGATCAGCATGTTGTTGAATCTCTTCTTCCGAAAAGCGGGGTGCGTTGTTCCGGTACATGTCCACTTCATTAAGCATCCTCATGTACGTAGGTGCATCGGCCATCTCAGGAATGCGGGTGGGCTGGTTGAATCCCTGATTAAAGTTAAACGAGAATTGGGGGGCTTGTCCTTCCCTTCCCCGCTTAGTGGTTATAAGGATCACCCCGTTCGCCGCCCGGGCGCCGTAGATCGCTGCCGATGCATCTTTCAACACGCTTATATTTTCGATGTCTCTCGGATTAATCCGGTCGAGGCCACCGGAACGGTCGGGAACTCCGTCGATAACGATGAGCGGGCTGTTGTCATTTAACGTGTGTTCGCCCCGGATGCGAATGACGGAGCCATCGTATCCCGGCTCGCCACTGTTGGTCCAGGTAATGACACCTGGCAGACGGCCTGCTATGGTATTCGATATGTTTGTTACAGGTACTTTTTCCAGATCTTCACCGGATACGGCGCTTACCGATCCGGTCAGCGTCTCTTTCGTGCGTGTTCCATACCCTACCACTACCAGTTCTTCACCGGAGTAGGTCTGCGCGACCATCGTTACATGAATCTCTGTGCGGCCGTTGATGGGTACTTCCTGCGTTTGGAACCCAACAAATGAAAAAACCAGCGTATCCTGAAGCGTTTCCACTTGTAATGTAAAACTGCCGTCACTGGAAGTTGATGTTCCCTGTGTAGTTCCCTTAACCGTGATGTTTACCCCCGGAAGCGGCTCTCCCTCACTGTCTGTCACAGATCCCGCTATGAGCTCATCGAAGCGGAGTTCGGTTTCTGCTTTCCTGTCTCGAACAAGGCCGAATACCCGCCCGTCCAGTTGTTTCAGTATCAGAGGAAAATCTCTTATAACACTTTGAATAACACGCGGAGCATTGCTGTGAAGAATCAGATCCTTTTTTAAAGTTTTGGATTCAAGCAGATAATCTTCATATAAGAAGGCAACATTATATTTGGCTTCGATGGCAGTAAGCGCTTCACGCAGCGCCGTTCCCGCCTCTAATGTTTCAACGGTATGTACATGTTGGTTGTTTAGGGTAAGTACCTTTTCGATCCCCATTTTTTGCTGTGTCTGCTGAGATAATACTGTTGATGCGTCCGTACCAAACAGAATTAGTACGCTTGTAATGTATTTAAGAACTTTCATAACAGCTCTTGCTCTCCTTGATTTTTTTATTGATCTGATTAAATAGTCACTTTTATCTCTTCTCTCCACCCTTGCTGGGTCTGCCGGGGCGGCCGAATAACCCGGGCCGCTCTGCGGATATCGGATTATAGATGTCCTCCTGAGTGAGTGTAATTATACGTGTATTCCGTTTGCCATATCGTGATGAGTTTTTATAAGCATTTGTTTACAAGTCGTTTAGGATCCAAAAACTACGGTGTTACCGGATCTTCTAACGTCAATTTCCAATACTTCAGAAATAGCCGTGAT
>CALJMB010000042.1 GCA_937982515.1 uncultured Balneolaceae bacterium | reverse complement strand
GTTTAATAATTTGGATTTTGAACCAGTAAGTCATTCCTGTTAATCTCCTCCAGTGGAATGGGCTGGAAGTACATCTTGTCGTTCCAGCTTCTGGCCTGAATGCTTTCGTTAACACTGTACTCATAGTTTGTATAAGTGCTGCGGTCAGAACGATCGGCAGCCTCAGCAGTTATGGTGATACCGGCTGCATCCTCATCCATTACATCCGGGGCAATCATCCAGCGGCGTACATCGAAATAGCGCTGCTCTTCAAAAGCCATTTCGATGCGGCGCTCATTGCGGTATTCATCCATCAGCTCTTGCCCCGTAACTTCTGTGCCAAATTCAGGCATGCCGGCCCGGCGGCGTATGCTGTTGAGTTCTCTGCGTGCATCGTCCTCATCACCGAGTTCAATAGAAGCCTCTGCATAATTCAGAAGAATCTCCGCATAGCGAAAGAAGAACCACGAGCCACTTTGTTTCACGTTATTTGAATGGGGCACGCTTTCATCGATCCACTTCCTCAGATAATAACCGGAGTACCCTCCATTCCAGTCTTCGATGGGGCTATCCCGGGTGTCGACACCGGGATAGGTACCTTCGGGCGTCTCAACTTCGCTGAAGGTTTGTATAACACCCAGGGGATCTATATTCTCCACATCAGGCGGACGTTCTCGCCATTCAGCGCCATCATACAGGATGGTGCCATAGAACCGCGGATCCCTGTTTTCATAGGGAGCAGCCGCATGTGCGGGATTGCCCCAGTCGAATTCCGATCCATCGGCCATCTGGTAATCATCTACCAACTGCTGAATGGGGGTATTTCCTGCCCAGTTGTGATAGCCATTCGGTCCATTCTGCAGGCCGGGATTGTATCCATCGTCCCGAGATGGAATGAAGAAGCGTTCCATGATTACTTCTTCATTGTTTTGAGTTATGAATAGCTCATAATAGTTTTGGGCAGTAGAGTCTCCTTCGGCAGGATCAGCACTGAACAGGCTATATATACCCAGGTCCATCACCGCTTCGGCTGCATCTTTGGCAGCCTGCCACATTTGTTGCCGGTCCACGCCTCCCGTGTAGCCGGTTTCAGGCATGCCGCCGGGATTCTCATGATAAAGGTCGCTGGCCGCATACAACAGTACACGGGATTTCAATGCCAGCGCGGCGCCTCTCGTTGCCCGGCCGATATCCTCACCCGTGTATTCGAGAGGAAGCAGCGCAGCAGCCGAATCAGCCTCGGCGACAATAAAATCGACCGTTTCGCCAAAGCTGTTTCTTGGTACCAGCAGGTCGTCTTCCAGATCGTAAGCTTCGGCAACGACAGGTACGCCTCCGTATATGCGCAGCAAATTGTGGTAAAAGTAGGCGCGCAGGAAATGAACCTCCCCGCTCATCCGGTCGATCAGCGCCTGGTCTTCTATGGTAGACTGCCCGATATTATCCAGAAAGACGTTTGTTTGCCGGATCCGGGAATAGAGGTCACCCCAGTCCCAGTGGTTGTAGTCTCCCCTGTCACCGAACGAGCCCCGGTTACTGGGGGTAACGGTTGACTCTACAATATCCGGTATGCCATACCCGTGGATAAAATGGGCTTCATCTGTCGCTGCTGATAACTGAACTTCATAAAGGCCGTGCCCCATTCCATAATACATATCGCTGATAAATGCCTCCATTAAACCCGGATCATCCCAGATATCTTCCTCCGGTATTTCACTCGTCGGGGACATATCCAATACATCACAGGCAGCTGTGGTAAATAGTACAAAACAAATAAGCGCTGACAGGTTGATTAACTTTTTCATAATGATCTTCATCTCTCCTTAGAATGTTACAGATAGCCCAATGTTAAATACCCTTTTCTGAGGGTAGTAAGCTCCGCTCTGATTGCTGGCCTCAGGATCCATCAGGTTGAACGTGTCCCAGGTTAACAGGTTAAATCCGTTGGCGTATAACCGTAGATTCTGTAGCCCCAGCCGGCTGGTTATGTCTGGTGAAAGGTTATACCCTATTTCCAGAGTTTTAAGCCTTAAGTAGTCCGTTTTCCTGAAGAAATAGGTATTGGGGTTGGCAATCCAGTACTCTTCCGTACGGCTGAACGCCCTCGGCCCTTCCGCGTCCGGATTGTCAGGCGTCCACCGCTCTTCGGCAAATTCCTGAAAGTAATTTCCAAATTCACCCGACTCTGTCTGAATGTATTGAGAAGCTCCGGCGGCACCCTGGAAGAACACGGTAAAATCGAACTGCCTGTAGCTGCCGGAAAAGGTGACTCCGCCGGTCCATTCGGGAACATCATTTCTTTCAATGCGGATGCGGTCATTAGCTGTAATCACACCGTCACCGTCTGTATCTTCAAAGATAAGATCGCCGGGACGTGCCCCGGGCCAGCTGGGATAGCTGTCTACATGTTCCTGGTCTCTAAAGACTCCCAGAACGTTATAATACAGCCCCGTCTCCATTTTGGCGCCGGTAGACTGCTGCCATTCGGGTGCTCCGGGGGCCTCATCCCAGTACTTAATTTTATTGGTGGCCCATCCTGCATTCAGAGTTATATCATAGAAAAAGTCATTATTGACCTGATCCCGCCAGGTAAGAGATCCGTCAAATCCCCAGCTTGAAACTTCTCCAATATTTTCACGCGGCAGGCTCAGCCCTGAGGTCTGCGGAACCGACGCGTTCCTAAAAGCAAGAATATCGGTTCTCAGGTAGTTGAAGTAGTCAAACTCAAACGAAAGTTTCTCATCCAGAATAAGGCCTTCAATGCCAACATCGAACTGATTGGCAACTTCCCAGGTAATATCTGTATTAGGAGTACGAAGCTGATAAATACTGAGCACTTCGGAATCTATTCCGAGTACATATCCGGCGCCGAAGCCATAGGTAGTAAGATACTGCCATACACCGTCATCCTGGCCGTCGTCATTGTCATCTCCCACCCGGTCGTTGCCGGTACGCCCCCACGAAACACGCAATTTGAGTTCATCAAAGAACCCAACGGCATTTGTGAAGAATTCTTCTTCCGTTAATCTCCATCCGGCTGAAAAGGAAGGGAAAAAA
>CALJMB010000041.1 GCA_937982515.1 uncultured Balneolaceae bacterium | reverse complement strand
CCAGTACGCCAAAGAACCCCGCAAGACCCTCCCGGGCCCCGCAAATACTAACGCCCTCCACGAAGGCTTTGCCCTTCTAAGATCGACCCTCTAAACTGATGGCCCGACCTGAAATAAAGAGCAAAAAATAGGGTTGAGTTCAATTGCTTTCATTGCGCTCAACCCGCCTCCAAAAGGGAAACCAAATATAACATTCTTTTATTACCCATGTCAATGTTTTTCTACAAAAAAATCAGAAAAATTCACACGGCCCTACTTTTATAAAAATCCTGCCTGCAAGGCTCTGATTCCACTTATTAAGCTAAAGCCCGCCAGGCTTTTTTTCAAAAGTATCGAGTAACTTTCTTTCAACAGGATAAAATGTTGTGCATTCGGTGCGAAAATGAATTTTACGGGTATTAATTTATAATCATAATTACTGAGGTTCACTCGGCATTTACATTCCTGTTGAGACCCCCGGCTATTGAAATACACCAAGCACAGCTGTGGAATCAACAAATGGCTTACGGTGCCGGGACACCATTTACCAACCATAAATGCTTTTCTTTCGTTCGTTCCCGCGAAGGGGGGGATGGCTGGCCTGCATTTTATATCAATATGCTCCTGGCATGATAAGTTCTATAAGGATATTTTTTATATCCGCTGAGTTGTCAACTTAGGAGCATAAGCTATAGCGTGTTATCCGGTGCCCTGCGTCTATGTTGGATTACGTTCATGGAGGCAGGGATTTCATATAAGATATCCTGGCTTATTATTTTAGCCTATTAATACAAATACATATAATATGTCACTAGTGCTGTTAGCCTCAGGCCGGGACATGACTCCCTGGAAGCAAGCCTTACTAAGAGAAGATCCCAATATAGATGTTGAAATTTGGCCTCATGTATCGTCTGAAGAGCGAGTGCAATTTGCTGTGTGCTGGAATCATCCTTCTCACGTGTTAAACCAGTATCCAAATCTGAAGGCTGTCTCCTCACTAGGTGCCGGAGCAGATCACATCCTGGCGGATGTCTCCCTGCCGGAGCATGTAGCTATTTGCCGGGTCATCACCTCTTCTCTGGTCCACCAGATGAAAGAGTATGTGCTAAACGCCATACTGAATTATCAGCGAAATACATTGGAGTATGTTTACCAAAAGCAAAAGAGCGAATGGATATCTCTCCCCCACAAACTGCCCGAAAACTATGCAGTTGGCATCATGGGGCTTGGGGCTTTAGGCAAACCAACCGCCGTGCTATTAGCCGATATGGGATACAAGGTGAACGGATGGGCAAACTCCCCTAAATCAATTGAAGGTGTACACACATTTTCGGGCTGGGATGATCTGAGCACCTTTCTGCAACAAACGCAGATATTAGTGTGCATGCTTCCTCTGACCACGGGCACCCGGGAAATACTGGATCTGGATACATTTAAAAATCTTTGCCATCCAGGCTATCTTATCAATGTGGGCCGTGGTGAGCATCTGGTGGAAGAAGATCTGATCTATGCCCTCGACATGGAGTGGCTGGATGGCGCCTGCCTGGATGTTTTTTCAGAAGAGCCGCTCCCAAAACGGCATCCATTTTGGAACCGGCCGAATATCATGATCACCCCTCATGTGGCCAGCATTACCCCTCCGGAAGAGGCAGCCAAACAAATAGTAGAGAATTATAAACGCGTGTTATCAGGCATGGAACTGCAAAATGAGATCGATCGCAACAGCGAATATTGATGAAACGGAAAGTAGCTGGCGATATGTGATCGCTTCTTACCTGTAATTGCAGCGGAACCACAATAATAAAAATCGAAATGAGTAAACTGGATACACTCTTTAATGAATTGAAATACACTCCTTCCGGAGCTTTCTTTAACCCCTGGTTTCAACAGGATCGACAATATGATGCGACGGATGATGCTCCTCTTATTCGGAGACGTCAACTCAGAGCCTATCTGACCGAGCGAATTGGCAAGGCGAAGTATCTCTGTATTGCCGAAGCAGTTGGATACCAGGGAGGACGTTTCACGGGTATCGCCATGACCTCTGAACGTATCCTGCTCGGACATCAACAGCAGGCACACGGAATCTCTGCTAATGGAGTATTCCAATCGGTGAAGCCCAGACGGACCAGCAAATTGAAAGTGAATGCCAAAGGAATGACTGAGCCCACCGCTACTATTATGTGGAAGGCGTTATACGATCTGGGTATCGATCCTTATCAGGTAGTACTGTGGAACGCACTGGCCTGGCACCCTTATAATCCCCGAAAAGGCCTCTTAAGCAACCGTACCCCAACCGATACCGAATTGAAAGCAGGCCATCCGGCGCTTAAAGCATTTCTTAAGTTATTTCCCGGCGCGAATGTAATCGCCGTTGGCCGCAAATGCGAACAGTGCCTCGATGCCTTCGGCGTTGATTACACCCCCGTACGGCACCCCGCCAACGGCGGGGCACCAAAATTCCGGAAACAATTTAAAAAGATTATAGAACGCAGATGACGTAGGTATTGCAGATGACTGTTTGGGTTTTTATACGATCCGTCCGCGAGCTTCCGCCTAATTCGTGTTTCGATCTACCCGGTGCTTTGCATGGCCGCGGCAATGCCGTTGATGCTGAGGAACAGTGCATTACGCAGAGTCTCTTCATCCTCACCATCCTTTTCCTGCCAGCGATTCAGCAGCTCTACCTGCATTAGGTTCAGCGGGTAGGTAAAAGGATTCCGGAACCGGATGGAGTTCCGGATTACCTTGCTGTTATCCAGAATATGCTCCTGACCTGTAATCTTAAGAATAGCCTCTTCAGCTTTTTTGTATTCGTCTACAATCAGCTTGTTGAACTTCTTATCTGAAGAGCTGTTGTACACCCCCGCTGTAGGCAGGTGAGTGCGGGCCATTTCGCGCTGGGCGTTATCCAGAATTGTCTTAAAGAAGATCCAGTTCTTATACCAGGAACGGAACGTAGCCAGCATATCGCCTTCACCGCTTTCGATCATTTGGTTAAGTATCCCTCCGATGCCGAACCAGCCGGGCACATTATACCGGACCTGGGTCCAGGCAAAAACCCATGGAATAGCGCGCAGGTTTTCAAAGTCGGCTGCCTTACCTCCCTTCCGGGATACCGGACGGGAAGCGATAGGAAGGCGGCTGATATGTTCGATGGGCGTGATATCCGTGTACCAGTCCCAGAAATCCTCGTCATCTATCAGATTACGATAGGCCTGCATAGATTGATTGGCAACAACGTTCATCACCTTGTTAAAAATCTCCTCGTCCATCGGGTCAAATCGTTTTTCTGAGACGGTTACGCGTATCATGGCATTTACAATCTGCTCCAGATGCCGGCGAGTGATGGATGGAAGCGAATACCGGAACGAGATCACTTCTCCCTGCTCGGTAAACCGGATCCGCCCGTTATTGCTGATGGGCGGCAGAGCCAGAATCGCCTGGTTGGAGCCCCCGCCGCCACGGCCCACGGTGCCTCCGCGTCCATGGAACAGCCGAAAATCGATTTTATGTTCGTTACAAACCCTGCCGAGTTTTTGCTGAGCTTTCTCAAGTGCCCAGTTGGCCATCCAATAACCGCCATCTTTGTTGCTGTCGGAATAGCCCAGCATGATTTCCTGGAATTCATTACGGGCCTGGATCTGTTTCTTATACAGTTCGTTCTCAAATATCTGAACCATAGACTCATCACACACCTCCAGGTCTTCAATAGTTTCGAACAGAGGTACTACATCAATCTCGCTTTGCACGGTGTCTTTATCCAGGCTCCACAGCCCCGCTTCTTTGGCGAGTATGAGTACTTCGAGCATATCGCTGACCCCATGGGTCATACTGATGATGTAACTTCCAAAACTATTGGGATCCAGCGCCTGCATATCCCGGATCAGCTTGAATACCCGCATAATCTTGCGTGATTCTTCTGACAGGGTCGATCTTATCGGGCACAAGGGCCGGGGATTGGAAAGTTCTCTGGTGAGTAGAACAACTTTCTCTTCTTCTGAAAGTCCTGCATAGTTACTCTCTACCTGTGCCTGCTGCAGCAGCTCCGTGATGGTTTCCTCGTGCAGCCGGCTGTGCTGGCGAATATCTAGAGAGGCGATATGAAGCCCAAAGGTCCGGACCCGGATAACCAGGTTATGCAACTTACCACACGTAGCCACCTGTTTCATTCCATTCTCTTTCAGACTCTCGACAATCAGGTTGAGATCGTATAGGAAATCTTCTGCCCTGTAGCGCTCAGCTGCCGAGATAAGAGCAGTCTTGTCGGTCTGCTTCATCGCGTTTAACTGGTAGCGTAGCTTTTCCATGATATGAGTGATCTTGCGGCGGTATGGCTCGCTGCTATAGAGGCGGTTATAGCGTTTGGAGAGCGGATATTCTTCCTCATCCTGTTCTATCGACTGCTTCAGCGCTTCTGATATCTCAAACTTATTGTCGGAAACACTCAGATAGCGGCGTAGTTCATTCAGTTCATCCAGGTAGAGTTTAATAATTTCCGTCCGCTGCTCCAGCACTGTTTCCCAGGTAACTTCTTCTGTAACATTGGGGTTACCGTCGCGGTCGCTCCCGATCCACGAGCGGTACCTCAGCACGGTCGGCAGATCGGGATCTTCATCGTAATAAGTTTGGAATGCCTCGCGCAGGTCTTCATATAGTACCGGAATGGTCTCCCAGATGGAATTCATGAAGTAGAACATTCCGTTTTCCACTTCATCTTCTACGGTAACCCGCTCTGTGCGAACCTCATCGGTTGCCAGCAGCAGGTTAATCTCATTCAGGATTTCCATTAACACCAGTCTGCGCTCATCTGGTGTAAACTCTTCATCTTCCAGGCGGCTGATCATAGCAGTGATGTACTGCTGTTTTACCAATACACTGTGGCGCCGCGCCTCGGTGGGGTGAGCGGTTATGGTGGGCTGTATATCCAGTTTCTTAATGGTATCGAGAGCCTTCTCGTAGCTGTAACCCTGTTCTTTCATATGGTGAATGGCATCGGCGATGCTTTCCGGGCGGGGTGAATCGGTGGTGGTTTTAAATGCCCGCTCCCGGTTTACCCGGGTAATCTCATGCTGCTCCAGCGAGTTAACCAGATGGAAATAGACGGTGTAGAAGCGGAGCATCTTAATAATCTTTTCCGTGGAATAGCTCTGAATAATCTCTTCGATCTTCTGTAATGCATCGTCGTTTTGCTCATCGAACGCTTCTGAAGCAATACCGGGCAGCTCAGCCAGATCGTTCATCAGAGATATATCTTCTTTCTCAGTTATGATCTGTTCTAAAAACCGGGACAATGACTGTATTTTTTGGCCCAGATTTTCACTGATGTTGCTTTTGTTGGCAAACTGAGCTATAACTTCTTCGTTCATAAATAATTTTGGATTTGTGGCTTTTCGATATTCTTGCTAAAGTTTCACTTAGATTCACCGGGTGAATAATAATACTAAGCCGCATTTAATGCACAACCTGTTATATGCGCGGGCTTCCCTTAATCTTTCCACCGGCCGCAGGAATGTGCCGATTGATCTGTGCGCCCGGCACATAGATCAGACATGGAGTTTCGCTACAGGAACGACTGAAGACCTGCTAATCATGTTGCGTTTGGTTACACACCCAGCGATACATTTGGGCTAAAATACAAATAATCTAACTCTGTTTTATGAAAACACGCTGCGACTGGTGCGAAAACACATTCGATGAATATGTGGCCTACCATGATGAAGAATGGGGCGTCCCTGTGCATGACGATAAAACGCATTTCGAATTTCTTATCCTGGAAGGAGCTCAGGCCGGTTTGAGCTGGAGCACCATCCTGAAAAAACGTAAAGGCTACCGCCAGGCCTTTGAAAATTTTGAGGTTGAACGCGTTGCCCGATTCGACGAACAAAAAATCAAAAAATTGCTTCAAAATCCAGAAATTGTTCGAAATAACCTGAAGATTCGCTCCGCCGTAACTAATGCCAGGGCATTTATCAGGGTTCAGGAAGAGTTTGGCAGCTTTAGCTCTTATATATGGTCTTTTACCGGCGGAAAGCCTATCACCAACTATTGGGAAAAAAACAGCCAGGTTCCGGCCACCACAAAAGAGTCTGATGCTTTAAGCAAAGACCTGAAAAAGAGGGGATTCAAGTTCACGGGCAGCACCATCATGTATGCCCATATGCAGGCTACCGGCCTGGTTAACGACCATTTAACAACCTGCTTTCGACATTCTGAAATAAAACAATTACATTCAGCCTGAGTCATTAAAATTCGGGAAGTTTCACTACTTAACGCAAGGTGCAAAGATACGATGGCATAAACGTCATTTTTCCTGCTATTACAATCATACGTTCATTCCGAATTTCAATTCATCACAAAAATACAATCAACTATGCGCTCTATATTTACACTGAAAGAGGTTGGTGAAATGCTGGATATGAATTATTCCGAGGTTGAAAAAGAGATCGAAGCAGGCCATTTAAGTTATACCTTTCATGAAGGAGAAAAAAAGGTCACGCTGTACGATCTTGAAAAATACATGGGTGCTGAGCAAACCCAAAAAATCACCAGGGAGTTTCTGAATGCCAGGGATTAGTTATGTATGAGATCACCCCTAAATCCCCTGAAGGGTACTTTGGATTATATGCCGGACCACTAATATGAGCAGGTTCAGAAGTAGCACACCTTAATACGAGCAATCAGATAGCGTCGGGTATCTTAATTACCAACAACGCTATCTCAGCCACGTTCTTTTTCCGGCCAGTTGTCAATATGGTCGTCGATGTATTTGACATCAAAGCCATCTCGCCTGAGCAGAGCCGACGCTACGGCCGACCGCACGCCCGACTGGCAGTGAACCAGCAGCGTCTTGCCTTTTGGGAGCTCGCTTTCCCGCGCCGGCAGCCGGGTATGGGCAATGTTAATGGCGCCGGGGATGTGCCCTTCTTTATACTCCGAAGCTTTGCGTACATCCAGCACCTGGTAGTCGTCTGACTGAACGAGCTCTGCCGTGCGGGCCATATCGATCGTATCGATTCGCTCAAGTGTTCCGCCGCCTTTTGCATACGCTTCCAGGTCGGCCGGGGTGATGTATCCCCGTATACCATCCAGCCCTACCCTGACGAGGTCCCTTACGGCCTGTTCAGCCTGCGCCTCAGCTATAACCAGGTAGATGTCTTCATCTTCTCTTACATAGGAACCGGCCGTAGTATTGAACTGCCTGTTGAATAGCGCCAACAGAGACCCGGGGATATGGCCTGCCATAAATACCGGGCGCTCCCGCGTATCGATGATTACAGCTTTGCCGCTGCCCCCCTTTTTTATGAACTCATCGATATCCATTGTAACGGGGTTGGGGAGGCCTTTCAACAGCGCAGGCCCGTATTTGTTTTCCCTTTTCATCCGGGCAAAGTAGAGCGGTGGTTCGGGCTGGCCTTCCAAAATAAAATCTACAAAGTTCTGCTCGCCCGATGCAGCCAGAATGGAGGGGTTGAACCGAAGTTCGTAGCCGACGGTAGACTCCGGAACCGCACTCATCGCTTTGCCGCAGGCGCTTCCGGCGCCATGACCCGGCCAAACCTGCAGGTAGCCTGGCAGCGACTTAAATTCGGATATGGACTTAAAGAGCGTCCGGGCGGATGATTCCATCACCCCTTGCTGCCCCGCGGCAGATTCCAGCAGGTCGGGGCGGCCCACATCACCCACAAAAACAAAATCGCCGGAGAGGAGTCCCATCGGGGCATCGGCCGCCGCCCCGTCGGTTATACGGAAGGAAAGATGCTCCGGCGTGTGCCCCGGTGTATGCCACGCCTGCAACCGGATATTCCCCACTTCAATAATATCGCCATTAGTGAGAAGTACATAGTCGTATCCGCTGCCGATCAGCCATTCGTATTTCCAGTCTGCCCCTCCTTCATCCGAAGCGTATACCCTGACACCCTTCTCCGCAAATTCCCGCAGCCCGGTCAGATAATCGGCATGAATATGCGTATCGGCAGCGGCTACGATCGTCAGCCCCTCCCCTTTCGCAATGTTCTCATAGCGGTCAATGTCTCTCATGGGATCGACCACAATGGCCTCGCCCGTCTCCTGGCATCCGATGATGTAGGCGTATTGGGCTAATTTTTCTTCAAATACCTGCCTGAAATACATGGTCTGTAGCTTTGGGTTTAGTTTTCGGTTCTGTGGAGCAGGCCCGCAAACACAAAAGAGGATGGTGTTACTTATTTATTTGGCCACGGCCGGTTTTATGTTCCGATGACGAGAGGTGTACCAGATCAGTCATAGTTGCACATCCTGAAAACCATTTGTCATAATACGATAAAGCCAGAGTATACCATTTTGTACAGCCTAAATAAATGAAGGAAAGGTAAAAGTTTTAACAGGCAAGCGGCGGATGTGGGGCTAAGAAAGACGCCACGGAAACCGGGTTCCACCGTACCCGAAAGATTCATCCCCGTGGCAGAGCAGGCAGAACCGGCCGCGTCGCGTAATTCTGAGGAGATAGATCATAAACCACCAACGTGGCCATAGCAGAGGCAAAGTAAATAGCGTGAGTCCGATATAATAAAAAGACTCCACTGCCTCCCCTCAAGGGGAGACGACTTTGGCACTTCATTACCTGGCCCGAACACATGTTAAACAGCTTGCATTGGTTTTCCGGATCAGAGATAGAAAAGCGAGTATAGCAGGAAAACAGCGATAGCCAGTGCGTAGCCGGGGATAACATAGCGATAAATCCTGTTAGGAATTACCCGTACCGTGTAAGGTGCGATAACGGCTGCAAAAACCGAACCTGCAAGGAGCGAAGGAAGCAACATCAGGTTAAGCTCAACCCCGGCCGCTTCAAGAGCAAAATAGGTAACGACGCCAACCAGTGAAGCCAGCCCTTCGGAGACAGAGGATATCGCCGCGGCTGTCTTCTCGTACATCCCGGCGTAGAGCTGCCCTATGGTAGATACAGCGCCAAAACCGCCGCCGCCGATACCTTTGTTGAAGCCCGCAAGCGCGGCAAAACCCATAAGCCTTTTCGGGCGATACCTGGCCTCTGCAGCCGGTTTAAAATGTTCGCGGAACAAAGCGACAACAGCCATCACGAATACCAGAATCGTTACATAACTAGCAATAATGACTTCATTAAACTGAATAGCGAAGTACGCTAATAAAACGGAAACCAGGGTACCAAGCGCAGAAATAAGCGCTATAAAACCGATGGCTTTTGTTTCCTCACTAAGCGGGGGTTTTAGCGATACTTTCACATTTTCAAACTCATTATGCATCCAACCCGAGATCAACCCGGTAACCGTCTCGGAAATAAGCAGGGCCGGTATTACAGCCAATGGTTCAAATCCGTAACCCAATAGCAATATGGGTGGAAGCGCTGTCCCAAATCCCATTCCCGCTGCTGAGTCCATAGTTTCAAACAGAAAAGAAAGCAGAACGATCGATGGTATAAAGACGCCAAATGCTGTATTCTGAGGGATCTTAAGATCGAGAAAAGCCGCAGCCCCCGCCATGGCTATAATATAAAGAAGGGCTAACAGCTTTAACCGTCTCAATGTCCCGGGCCTGAGCCGCATGCGTTCTTCTACTGATAATTTATCGATGGCTCTTGCAGCCTTTCCTGTTTGTACCGGGGTGATGTCGCTGCTGTCAGGATCCTGCTTTTTAATCTTGTTCATGGTTTGGTTACCAGCGCCTTTTGTGTTTGTATTAAAGAGGGCTTGTACAAGCTGTGTCTCACCCTCTCCCGGGCAAGACTGTTCCGTTCTTTTAAATACGCCTCCCTATTGTGTCATCCCGGGAAGCGGGTCGTGCGACGAGGGATCACATAATAGAGTGCCTTAAGCAGAACGTATCAGCCCGGCCTTCAAAGGCCGCATGGCGAGGGTGGTTCTGTGAAGGCCTTTAAAAGATTACCGGCCGATCGTTTAAAAGGTGATGACTAGGGCGGCCAAACGATAGCTACAGGCCAATAAAGTTTTATTAAGATTCAGTTCGCAATTGTTCCCGCAGCAGCAACACATAAGACAGAAAAGCTCCTGTGTGTGGCTGAGTCAAAAACCTGGCGGATTTCGATTGAACCAGAGCCGGAGGGAGCCATACCTTCGCGCAAAGCTACGGCAGATAGGCTAAGACAGGAGTATGCAGGTCGGATAGGCTGAGCGACCATTATTCAGCTTGAATTGGGAGGCCGGTAGCAAGGCCATCCCCGATCCGCCCTGGTTACAGTAACAGGCCGGGGCAGATTCGGAGACGTATTTATATAGCTTTTTTCAAAAAGCCTGCTTTAAAAAGCGTATCCCAGCGAGAGCCCGAAACGGGGAGCCGTGCCGCCAAGGCCTCCCACGCTGAAATCGTCTTCTGTTGCACCACCGGTTTCGATAGACAGTTTCGTGGAATTGAACGTCAGGCCCAGTGATAACTCAATGGAGACAGTACGCTGAACCAGCCATTGATTGCCGATATCAAACCCTACCCCAACCAATGAATAATCCGCTTTCGCGGTAGAGCCTCCGGAAGTGGTTTCCAGAGAGAAGGTCTGATAGCTTAACAGCGGAGCCACAAAGAATCCCTGAGGCGCTGCTTTTTTACCTGGATACAAGCGGTACTGGGGGATCACACCAAATCCGCCGAACTTGGTATCATCAACAGACAGACCGGTAAAAAACAGGCCCAGCTGAGCCGAGCTTGCATCCCCTAAAATATGCTCGTAGTGGAGCGATCCGCCGGCAATAGCGAAGTTGGCCAGGTTGGTTTTGACGGCATGCTGCTGCCCGTATGAGATATTTGCAGTTAATGTTACGGCGAGCATAACCAGCATGCCGATCATGCTCTTTTTACTGTAGATGCTATATTTTTCATATCTGTAGCTTTTATAGATTTGTTTATGGTTCAGTTATCACCGCCTAAAGTATCGACGTTTAATACGTTACCTTTAGCTATTTTCAAACAGATGGAAATACTTTCCCCGCTCCGGCATGTCTTTTCCGCTTGCTTCATGGAATGAAGTGGATACCTCCCGCCGCCCTGAAAGCC
>CALJMB010000040.1 GCA_937982515.1 uncultured Balneolaceae bacterium | reverse complement strand
TGAAGGTCCACACGCCCTAATATCTCTGCCCCTCATCAATAGGGCTATTTTGCCTCACTTCACATTTTTACAATAGTCGCAGCTCGCAGCCTGGTACCTTCCTTTCAGAAAGCAAACCTGAAATAAACAGATCCAAGCTATGACTACTACAACTGTTCGCTATATCGTTGACAAGACGGATACGGCAATAGACTTCTACACAAAACACCTCGGCTTCGAGGTTAAACTGCACCCTGCCCCCGGCTTTGCGGCACTTGAACGCAATGGCTTGCGGCTGTTGCTCAACCAGCCCGGTGCCGGCGGAGCCGGACAGGACATGCCGGACGGGCAGACCCCGACATCCGGCGGATGGAACCGCATCCAAATTTCGGTTAGTGACCTTAAATCGGTGTTAGCCGATCTGAAGGAACAGGGTATACCCTTTCGAAGCGGTATTATCGAAGGGAACGGAGGTAAACAGGTTCTCCTGGAGGATCCGTCCGGTAACCCGGTTGAGCTGTTCGAGCCAGGACGGCCGGTGAAATCAGCCCGCAGCGGCGGATCATATAAGCCGGAAGGCTATGCAACCGTCACCCCCTACCTGGCGATTCGGGAAGCCGAAAAGCTGGTAGAGTTCCTGGCCGAGATATTTGATGCCGAAGAGCACCGCGTCATGCGCCGGGAGGACGGGTCATTTATGCACGGTGAATTCCGCATTGGCGATTCGATGGTCATGATTGGCGACGTTCAGGACCGCTACCCTCCCTTCCCGGGCATGCTGCACGTGTACGTCTCCGATGTGGATGAAACCTACCGGCAGGCACTGGAGCACGGCGCCACTTCCGTAGAGAAACCCTCCGATCAGGATTATGGCGAACGCCGCGCCGCATTCACCGATCCATCCGGCAACAGATGGTATGTGGCTATGGCAGGCGCGTAGCGGCAGACACGCAGATCTGCCCCTGCTTATGTGCTTGCTATAGGATTAACTGCAGGACAGGCGCCTTGCCCCGTCCCTTTTTGATCCCTAAATCCTCTAAAGGGGACTTGCCGGGCTGGTTGCCGCTTTGGCGTGTATTGCCAGAGGAAGATGTGGTGCACCTTGAAGGTCTACTACATCTGAACGGAACTAGCAATATCCCAAAAGTCCCCTTTAGGGGATGTAGGGGTCACGCAACAGCCAAACGATCAAAAACCGAAGCCCCTCCCACATTCAATGATTTTTTACAATCCCTCCCTTTCTGCAGCGGATATCTTTCAGGCAGATTTCAGAACCAAACCATCACCAACATGAAAACCGCACACGCAGTAAGTATATCACTGATATCGGCTGTGCTGCTGATACCGGTGATATCCAAAGCCCAGAATATACCTAACAACTCTAAACAGGAGGTACCTGAGATGTCTGCTGATCAAAGAAATAAAGAGGTGATACGAACATTGTATACGGAATCCCTCAACAAAAGAAATATGGAACTGCTTCAGGATTTCATAGCTGAAGATTTTTCCGGATCAAACCAAGAGAAAGGGCCTGCCGCCTTTGCCAGACAGGTTCACACCGTACTCAACGCATTGCCTGATGCCGAATGGCAGATACAGGAGCTTGTGGCCGAAGGCAACAAAGTGGTGGTACGGTGGAAGCTGCAGGGCACGCATACAGGCCCCTTCCGCACCATGGCCCCAACCGGAAATAAAGTTTCAAATGACGGAATGGGATTCTTTGAATTGAAAGATGGCAAGGTTATAAAGGGCCTTGTCTATACCGATCGTCCGGGCTTTTTGCAGGAGCTGGACGCATTACCTTCAGACTTGCTGTCAGCTAACGGCGGAGCCCGGGAAGAGCAGGTCCGTTTTATCGACACTTTCCATCTCCCCCGGGAAGCAAGAGAAGAGTTTATGCACCGGGTAGATATCAACAGAAACTTTATTAAAGATCTGCCTGGTTTTGTAGAAGATGCCGCCTATGAGCGTACGGATGAGCACGGCAACCTGGTCTTTGTAACTGTAGCCGTCTGGGAAAACGAAGCAGCTCTTGAGCACGCAAAAGCAGCGGTACAAGCTGAATACAAGAAACAAGGATTCCATCCCGCCGAGATGTTTGAAAGGCTGAACATCACGGTGGAAAGAGGCACGTTCAAGGAGGTATTGTTGCAACAGTGATAACTCTTTCGCACCTGGCTTCATCCCGGTGCTCTGCCCTGTCCTTCACTCATCCGATCACTCCGAGTGATCGGATGAGTGGAAAGGCGCCTTCCACATCCGCCGGCAGGTAGACAGGATGTTCGCGCTATAACTTAGAAGAACGTAACAACCCTGCCCGTATACCGGGTCCGGACATGCAAACATAGATACATACATTCCGTATAAGTCGCCCGGTTGTATCAGCCTCATGCCAGTCGGCGGAGAGCCAGCGGAGTTTATTTTTATCCCGAACCCCGATTACACCGGCTGATCTCGAAGACTGCGCCCTTGAGATTACTACACAATTGCATTAGAATAAAACTCTGCGCCTGCTTTCAAGCGCATGTTATGGCCGGAAAATATATTCTTTATAGTTAAACCAAAATCGATTTAAGTATGGATCAATATGAAGTAATCATTATCGGCGGCAGTTATGCAGGGCTTTCAGCCGCCATGGCGTTGGGACGTTCATTGAAACAAACCCTGGTTATAGACAGCGGCAAGCCTTGCAACAGGCAGACCCCCCATTCTCATAACTTTTTAACCAGGGACGGGCAAACGCCGAAAGAACTATCAGCCATTGCCAGGCAACAGGTAGAGAAGTACGAAACCGTAACATTCTTTGACGGAACGGCCTCGGCCGCAACGAAGACATCGGATGGGTTTACCGTATCCACCCGATCAAAAGATATGTTCCACGGACAAAAGCTGATCTTCGCCACGGGCATAAAAGATGAAATGCCTGACATTCCCGGCTTTTCGGAATGCTGGGGGATCTCGGTCATACACTGCCCGTATTGCCACGGCTATGAGTATCGCGGCAAAAAAACGGGCATCTTTGCACCTGGAGAAAAAGCACTCCATTTAGCTCCCTTAGTCAATAATCTAACCGATAAGCTTACCCTGTTGACCAATGGAGAATCCGGTTTTACACCCGAACAAGCTAACAAACTTGAAAAACACAACATCCGGATAGAAGAAAGAGAAGTAACTAAAATAAGTCACCAAAACGGTTATTTGGAGAGCGTAATGTTAAAAGACGGAGGCAAACTGGAACTGGATGCCATGTATGCAAGCGTGCCGTTTACCCAGCATTCTGATATTCCCGCTTCAATGGGTTGTAAACTTACCGACCAGGGCTACATAGAAACAGATGCCTTCCAAAAAACCACTGTACCCGGCATATATGCGTGCGGCGATAATTCTTCCGGAATGCGTTCAATCGCCACTGCCGTTTCAACGGGAAGCCTTACAGGAGCCATGGTAAATATGGAATTAACAAATGAGAAGTTTTAACTATAAATCACCTCAGAGCGTGCTCCGTTTATCGGGATAGCCGTTTTATGTGCCTCTACA
>CALJMB010000039.1 GCA_937982515.1 uncultured Balneolaceae bacterium | reverse complement strand
GCGCTTTCTGCAGGTCAATGTGGTTCATTGGCCAAAGAAAGTAACGCAGAGATGCACCTAATCAACCCAAAGATACGCCGCACGTTGAATGTCCACCTGCTCTGGGATGGTGTAGCCAGGTTTCACTTCCAGTATTAAAGCAGTATGGATTTATGGCTATAAAAGCACCCATACACAACAAAACCAGTGTTTTTGTGTTTTAGTAGCCTCCCTGGCAAGAGCTAAGCTACAATTGAAAATATGACAAGGAGCCCAATTAACTTTTTCGATCAACATCCTCTGTTTGTACTCGATCATGAAACATTCCGTATACTGGATGTGAACGCTGCGGCCATTGAATGCTATGGCTATTCGAAAGAAGAGTTTGCCGGAATGGACCTTTTCGACCTGGGAGAGCATCATGAAAAAGAGAGTCTGATGAGTGAGTTCCAGGGGCGGGACGCATCCGTAGACAGCGTCTGGAAGCACCGCACCAGAGATGGAACTACGCTGCATGTTCAATTTACCAGCCATCTGTTCCGCTATGAAGGGAGGCCGGTCCGTATCATCGTGGTTCATAACCTGGCAGGGCAGCAGAACGGAAGTGAACGGCAGAGCGCTATACTTCCGCCCGCACCATCTAAACTGGCCAACAGCCCTTTTGCCGAAATAGAATGGGATAAAGACTTTGTCGTCAAACGGTGGTCAGCCAGGGCAGAGGAGCTCTTCGGATGGCCGGCCGAACAGGTAGTCGGTAACAAAGACTTCTTTAAACAGATTATTCATGAGGATGAGCTCGATAAAGCTCACCGAATCCTCTCCCGGGCCACGCGTGCAAACAAGGATAATTACACCGTAGAAGGAAGAAATTACAATAAAAGGGGGGAAGTACTTATTTGCGGCTGGTACAATACATTGATCTATGACCAGAACGGAACGCTGGTTACCATTTATTCTCTGGTTAAAGACATCAGCGAGCGCAAACAGTCTGAGTATCTGTTCAGGGCTCTTTCCGAAGAATCACTGGTGGGCGTTTACTTGATCCAGGATGATATTTTCAAGTACGTAAATCCCAGGCTGGCCAAAATATTTCACTATGAGAAGGAAGAGATAGAAGAGAAGCTGGGGCCTGTGCACCTGACGCACCGGGACGATTGGGAGAGAGTATCGGAAAACGTAACAAAGCGAATTAACGGCAGCATATCGTCGCTGGAATCTGACTTTCGCGGCATAACAAAAGGCGGAAAAACAATTCATGTAAATGCCTATGGCACAAAAATAACCTACCTGGGCAAGCCGGCGATAGTCGGAACGCTCGTCGATATTACCGACAGTAAATTAGCCTTTGAGCGATACCGGGCCAGCGTTGAAAGCTTCGAGGATTTATTCGATTCCATCAGTGATGCTATCTACATTCTGGACAGAGATGGCCGGCTTATCGAAGTTAACCAGAGCGCGATAGATTTGAATGGGTATGACCGGGAATATCTGATTGGAAAAACACCCGAGGTTTTGATCGCTCCCGGAAAGGTTGAGCCGGAGGAGATCTGGAATTATTTCCGCACAGCTTTAAAAGGAGAGGTACAGCGTTTTGAACAATGGGGCAGGCGGAAGAACGGGGAGGTCTTTCCCGAAGAGGTAATATTGAATCCCGGAAGCTATTTTGGGGAAGACGTGGTAATTGCCATTTGCAGGGATATCAGCCAGCGTTACAAAGCCGAAGAGCAATTGCGCAAAAATGAAGAACTGTTTCACCAACTGTTCCAAAATGCCCCTATAGGAATTGTAATGATGGATGAGCATCAGGAAATCCGGATAGCTAACGAAGCTTTTGAAAACATCTTCGGTTATACATCCAATGAAATCCGGGGCCTCGATATCGATAAACTCATTGTTCCGGAACAGCAAGAGACTACAGCGCGGGAACTCTCATCAAGCATACACGGCGGCCTGTCCAGAGACCTGGCCGCCAAACGAAAATGCAAAGACGGATCGTTGGTCGATGTTCTGATCTACGGAGTTCCGGTTAATGTAGACGGGAGAACCATCGCTATTTTTGGCATATATGTAGATATAACCGACCGGAAGAAAGCCGAAGAACAGGTCAGGCGCTCGCTGAAAGAAAAAGAAGTATTGCTTGCAGAGATACACCACAGAGTTAAAAACAATCTGGCCGTTATAACAGGCTTACTTGAATTGCAAACGTACAATACCGACTCTAAAGATGCCAGAGAGGTTTTGTATGAAAGCCAGATGAGAATCAACTCCATTGCTCTGATCCACGAGAAGCTGTATCAAAGCGAAGATCTCTCTCAGATCTCTTTCGATATCTACATTAAAGAGCTCACGGATATCATCCTGAAATCCATATCCAACCAGAAAGACATCAAGCTGACACTCGATATGGTGCCGGCTTACCTGACCGTGAACCAGGCCATACCCTGCGGACTTATCCTGAATGAACTGATAACAAATGCCTTTAAACACGCGTTTGCCGGGAGGAGTGAAGGCCATATCTGGATTAAACTGATCGAAGAGGGAGACAACCTCTTACTCAGCGTTAAAGATAACGGGGTGGGGCTGCCGGATGATTTTGATTCAGATCAGCCCACCAGCCTCGGCCTGACACTTATCACAACACTCACTTCACAGCTTAAAGGAGAATGCCGCTTTACAAATACCGACTGCGGCTCGCTATTCGAGCTCAGGTTTAAAGCCGATCGCTAGTGTGGTGACCGGTGA
>CALJMB010000038.1 GCA_937982515.1 uncultured Balneolaceae bacterium | reverse complement strand
TTGATGCCGTTGTTTTTGCGGCCTTTGAACTGTTTGTTCTCGGGTTGCCCGGGGCTCAGGAGAAGTATACTGCTTCACACATCGAAAAGGCCAGGCAGTATTTCGAATCTCTGGACGAGGAAGCTAAAAAGAAGCTCGAACAGATAATTCTGATGGGCCTGCCGGGCGATAAGGAGATGACACTCGAAGACTTCCGCTCCCGACTGGATGAGTACAAAGATATCGATGAAGACAAACTCCGTTCTCACCTTCATCACTTTTTAAAAGAAGTTATACCTGTTGCTGAAGAAGAAGGTGTCCGCATGGGTATTCACCCGGACGACCCTCCCTTTTCGCTTATGGGGCTTCCAAGGATAGTGAGTACGGAAGAAGACGCCAAACAACTGCTTGAGGCCGTGGACTCTCCCTATAACGGTCTCACGTTCTGTATCGGGTCTTTTGGCGCCAGACCTGAGAACGACCTGCCGGGAATGATTAAACGTCTGGGACATCGCATCAATTTCGTACACTTGCGCAGTGTTCAGCGGGAAGACGACGGGAGCTTCCACGAGGCCAGACACCTGGAAGGCAGTGCGGATATGTACGCTATTATGCGTGCCCTGATCGAAGAACAACAGCGCCGGAAAACAGAAGGCCGAACGGACCTATCTATCCCCTTCCGTCCTGATCACGGACATAAGATGCTGGATGATCTCAATAAAGAGGCTTATCCGGGTTACTCCGTTACCGGACGTTTAAAAGGACTGGCAGAGTTACGCGGCCTGGAAATAGGTTTGCGGAGAGGCTTGGATGAATGACAGGCCGGGGACGGTTGACCGAAGACTGTAGAAGCTGCGGAGGGTATGAGATGTGGTGCATTTCTGCAATCTTGCAAGAGACTATTACACAAAGTAACACGAAGAAGGCACAGAGAACCACAAAGAAAATCTCTGTGCTGCTTTGTGTAACAGAATGTTATTAGTATTTAGTATAAAGTACTAAAACCTGTTTTTGTGATTGGTTTCTTCCAGTTTTTTGTAGTATTCCAGAGGGTGTTCCGGTTTTTCATATCCCTCAGGTATCGGACGGGCTGAATGGGTCTGGAAATAGAGCACACTGGCGTCCCTCCACCAGACAGCATCTTCTTCCTGAATCCGGAGCAGAGACTTCACATGATTGAAACGTTTCTGATCGATTGATCCCTCTATGGAATTCCATGTTTCCTGCATCTGTCGTACAGCCTCCACTCCACTGTAATACTTATGTACCAGCTCTTCCCACAGAGTACGCCCGGACTTCATTTCGTGATCCCAGCTTACGTGATGAAACCACAACAAGTACTCCTCAGGTATTCTGTCGATATCCCCAAACATTCCCGCTACCGGCTCACTGTACTCTTCAACGGCGTTACTTCCTGTTTCAGTGCGGTCGAAACCAATACCTTCCGTATCAGCCCGGTGATAATAACTACGTATCCAGGGCTTTGGACCATAATGATGCGGCCCGCATAATACATTAAGACCCAGAGGAGTCTGATAACTTACAAAGGCTTCGCGCGATCCCATCATCAACTTCAGGATGGATCGGACAGAAGCCTGGTCCTGTGTTAAGGTCATCTTTATCCAGTCCAATGCGATCTCTTCCGGAGAATATTCATGATTCCAGGCCAGACGACCGTAAGCATACCAATTAGCCTGTCCAAAGGGATGACCGGTCCAGTTACGATCGGTTCCGGTATTTGCAACTCCGGCGATGGCACTTATTTCATTGTCAAAAAGACTGCCGTCCGTCACCTTTGCCACCGTAGATCCTTCCCCTTTTACATGAGTATCCGCATGCAGAGTCTCTGTAAATAACGTGCCGAGATATACAAGATGGTTGCTGAAGCCGAAATACTCCTGGGTGATCTGCAACTCCAGCATGGTGTTCGTTTCCGGCAGCGCTCCGAAGAGCGGATTGAAAGGTTCTCTGGGCTGGAAATCAAGAGGACCATTTTTAACCTGCAGAATAACATTATCGGCAAATTTGCCATCTAAAGGCATAAATTCTCTGTACCCTTCCCGGGCACGGTCTTTCTGTCCTGGAGAGTAGACAAAGGCCCTCCACATGACTATCCCGCCGTGAGGCGCCAGGGCCTCGGCCAGCATATTGGCGCCCTCGGCGTGGCTGCGCCCGTAATCCTGCGGGCCGGGCTGCCCCTCGGAGTTCGCCTTTACCAGAAGGCCGCCGAAATCGGGAATGTACGAATAGATCTCCTCCACTTTGTCTTTCCACCATTGCCGTACCTCGGCATTCAGTGGGTCTGCCGTTTTAAGTCCGCCTATGCCTATAGGAGCGGAGAAGTTGGCCGACAGATAGACTTTGATGCCGTAAGGGCGGAAGATATCGGCCAGCGCGGCTGCTTTCTTCAAATACTTCTCTGTCAGCACGTTCGGATCTGCATTTACATTATTCAGAACGGTGCCGTTAATTCCAATCGAGGCGTTGGCCCGGGCGTAGTCGGTATAACGCGGCGCTTTATAGTGCGGCAGGGTTTCCCATGCCCACAGGGAGAGTCCGGCATATCCACGCTCGACGGACCGGTTCAGGTTGTCCCAGTGATTCAGAAGGCGGAGTTGAATTTTGGGAGCGCTTTGGACCAGAATATCGCTAATGTCGCTCTGGGTTTGAAGGAGTCTCAGAAAATGAAACATTCCATACAAAGCCCCGACATCCGTGTTGGCAGCTATAATGATATGCTGACTATCCCGGTTCCGCAGGTGTTTAATCAAAAAGCCTTCTGTTCCCAGAGCATTTAATTGTTTCTTCAGATCCAGTGAAGCAATAAAACCCGAGCTTTCCGGTGTTCCGATCACCAAAGACCGATTTCCGGAAACAGCGTCGTTGAAAGTAAATTTTTGTCCCAACAGTCCGCTCAGCCCATTTTGAAGCTCTTCCCGGATGACGGCTAGCGTCGGGGAATCCCCTTCAACAACAACCTCATCAAACAGTGCTCTGTACCTCTCCAGCACGTCCTCTTCAGAAATCTGATCATATCTCAGCCATAGCCGGTAGCCATCTTCAGCATTGGCAGCGCCGGTTGTAAATAAGACCGAAGACAGGATGAAAAGAAGCATGTATTTATACATATCAAATGTATGTTAATTATAGTTATAGAAGCTGTTTAATAACCTGGGGCTGCCTGGAACATTAACATGAACCCAATACCATCTGCATTTCACTTACAAGACCTGGAGTCTGATCCGGCAATCAATCCCGGAAGCTTTCAGGACACTTTGAATGTCAACACACCCCTGGAGAAAGAATCAAAAGAATTGGGCGGGGAGTTCAAACCTATGGCCTTCTTCCCGACTACGTATCATTCTCTTAAATAATTCAGCGTGTAGAACAACCGGTTGTGAACCAGGCTATCTCCATCACCGGATGCTATGTTCGCGATAGTCAGATCGTAAATAAAGTCGGGTTCCAGCTTTTCCAGCGTCAGTGTAATTGTTTTACGGTCATCAGAAATACGGACCGATTCCACACCAATCCTCTCCTCTCCATGGCGGGGCGACCCATAGCGCTGATGGTACTTATAGTAATATCTCAGGAAGGTATAATTATCAGGGTCCAGGGCAGCTTCGGGGTCTACGGGTTTGGTGAACGTCAAATCGAATCCGGTTTTTGTCAGGCTCATGGTATGGACTTCCATGGGGATAACAC
>CALJMB010000037.1 GCA_937982515.1 uncultured Balneolaceae bacterium | reverse complement strand
CCTCGCCCCGCTTACCCCCTCGGTCCCCCGGAGTTGCGGGCGGGCCTGTGTACCCTTCACCCCGCCCGAAGGTTTTGGGGAGGGGGCCATGGGTTCTAATCCGCCTGCGGCAGATGGGGCAGCAAGAGGCGTGTCTGGCAGGAACAGCTTAATGAATCCGTGATCATTCCCTTTTTTATCTCAAACTCATGTTAACTTACATTGATGTTCCTGTATTACCCCTCAGCCCTGTATTCCGAGCAACTCCATCATCTTTTCCGGATCGTTTGTCGGCAGATTACAACTGTACTCCCTGCATACATAAGCGGTGGCTTTTCCATTCTGCACAGGCTGGCCTTTGGTATATGGAGCCAATTGCCGGATATCGGGATAGGCATCCGAATTGAACACCACCACTTTATTGGGAATCAGTTCCTTGTTGAGAGCCGATACCATCCGGGTGGTATCGGCTCTGCCCGGGTCACCGGCAATGACTACTTCAAACGAGGGGCCAAAAGCGAAATCAAGAGCCTGAAGCATGGCAGTATAGCCGGTTGGATGATTTCGTATTTCTGAGGCAAATGCCCTTCCGATGCGTTCAGCTTTTTCCTCCAGTTCAGGGGCGGCCGTAATCCTGCCAAGACGCAGCAGGTTTATCATAGCAATAGAATTACCGGAGGGAACCGCTCCGTCGTAGCTCTCTTTCTTGCGGCCCAGCAGTTCTTCGCTTCCTTCGGCGGTAAAGAAAAATCCTCCGTTGTCGGCATCCCAGAACCGGTTGGTGAATATTTCGTTGAGCCGCAGAGCCTCGTTCAGATACCCGGGCTTGAACGTCGCTTCATACAGCTCCAGGAGCCCCCAGATTAGAAAAGCATAATCGTCGGCATGGGCCGTAATAGCGGCCTCCCCATCTCTATAGCGGTGCAGCAGGCTACCGTCGCTGTTACACATCCGGTCCAGCAAAAACGCCGCCGCTTCTTCCGCTTTTAGAATATAGTTGTCCCGGCCAAACACTTTTCCGGCTCTGGCAAGAGCGGCAATAATCAGCCCGTTCCAGTCGGTCAGTATTTTATCGTCCAGAAGAGGGTGGATACGCTGCTCCCGGGCTTCAAACAGTTTGTTTCTGATGGCCTCCATTTTATTGCGGAGATCCTCTTCGGAAAGATTACGTTCGGCAGCCAGCTCACGGTAAGGCTTGTTTAGGTGAGGAATATTTTGGCCTGTCAACTCACCCGTGACTTCATCGCGGAAATTACCCGCTTCTTTAAGATTAAAGATCTCAATAGCCAGTTCCGCCTCGGCTGCTGGAAGAATCCTGCGTATTTCGGGAATGCTCCAAACATAAAACTTGCCTTCCACGCCTTCGCTGTCGGCATCTTCGGCCGAATAAAACCCGCCGTTCTCATCCCGCAGCTCTCTGAGTGCATAAGTTAAAACTTCTTCGGCCGTCTGCCGGAATTCCGGCCGTCCACCCGCCTGCCAGGCCTCAGTATAGGCTATGGCAAGTAAAGCCTGATCATATAGCATTTTCTCAAAGTGGGGGACCAGCCACTTCCTGTCGGTTGAATAGCGATGAAACCCGAACCCGATGTGATCGAATATACCACCGCGGCGCATCTCTGTAAGTGTTTTCTCGGCCATCTCCAGGGCGCGCTCCTCATTTCTGCGGTTCCGGTAGCGCAGCAGAAACGTGAGATTGTGCGGAGTGGGAAACTTAGGGGCATTGCCAAAGCCTCCCTTTTGTTCGTCAAAGCTTTGCTTAAACTGTTTATACGTTTCATCCAGGATGGATTCGGATAGCGTTTCACCTGCTTCTGAACGGGTAGATTTCCGAAACGCTTCGGTAATTTCATTGGCAGATCTGAAAATCTTATCGCGGTCATCGTTCCAGAGTCCGTTCAGCCAGGGGATAAGTTCGCGCATGCCGGGCCGGCCATGTCGCGCGGCTTTGGGTATGTAGGTGGCTGCATAGAACGGTTTTTTATCCGGGGTCATGAAGATGTTAAGCGGCCAGCCGCCGCTGCCGGTTAGCATCTGGCACACCAGCATGTAGGTGTTGTCGATATCCGGACGTTCTTCTCTGTCTACCTTAATATTGACAAAGGCCCTATTCATCAGGCCGGCAACGCCAGAATCCTCAAACGATTCATGAGCCATAACATGGCACCAATGGCAGGTAGCATACCCTATGGAAAGGAAAACGGGCTTGTCTTCCTTTCGGGCCTTTTCAAAAGCTGCTTCTCCCCACGGATACCAATCCACCGGATTATCTGCATGTTGTAACAGATAGGGACTCTTTTCAGCGGCAAGCCGGTTGCGGCGTTGGGCGGGCATAGTGGTTATTCAATGTCTTTTATAAAGCGTTCACTGTAGTCAACGAGGAAACGGCTGTATTCCTTGCCCATAAGTTGTGAGGAAATCATAAAGTCTGCCGAAGACCGGTTGCATGCCATTGGGATGTTATACAGTACGCCGATGCGAAGCAGCGCTTTAACGTCTACATCGTGTGGCTGAGCCTGAAGGGGATCCCAGAAAAAAATCATCATGTCGATATTCTCTTCGATAATGGAGGCGCCGATCTGCAGGTCGCCGCCCAGAGGCCCGCTTTTAAACCGGTGAACATCAAGGCCTACCTCATCGCTGATCATCTTGCCGGTAGTACCCGTTCCAAACAACTTGTGCCTGGAAAGCAGGCCGGCGTTATATTTACACCAGTCAATTAGATCCAGTTTACGGTGATCGTGTGCAATGAGGGCAATATTTTTTCTTAAACCCATCTTTTTTGATCTGTGGGTAGTGGGAGGCTTGGAATTGTTATGATCCATGAATAAATGATTTGTTAGAGTAAGGGGTCGTGTTTCCGAAACATACCAACGTTAGGATAAGAAATTATAACCGTATGATTATACCAAAATTGTCATTAAGGTTGTAATGCCATGAATGCATTTGCCCCGGTCTTTAAGCCCTAATTGCCCCGGCTTTCAAGCCGGGGTTAAAAGCCGGAGCGATCCCGGAATTGTAATCCTCTCCTGCAGTTTCCATAAGTTATTTTAATCTGCTCTTTCGGGATTTAGCGGCTTAACCCTTATATTCATCGCTTCTAACCTGGAAGAGCACAGAAATCATAATAGTTATAAATTTAAGACCTGTTTACATGGCAGTAGAACGCACCCTTACTATCCTCAAACCCGATTGCGTCCGCAAGGGCCTGGTCGGCGAAGTAACCAAACGAATTCAGGAAGCGGGATTTGAGATCCTGGCAATGAAAATGACCCGGCTTACCAAAGATACCGCCGGCGGTTTTTATGCCGTGCACAAAGAGCGGCCCTTTTATGATGAGCTGTGCGAGTTTATGAGCAGCGGCCCCTGTGTACCGATGATCCTGGAAAAGGAGAACGCCATCGCAGATTTTCGCACCTTTATCGGCGCTACCAATCCCGCTGAGGCTGAAGAGGGCACCATCCGGGCGGATTTTGCCGACAGCGTGGGAGAGAACATCATCCACGGGTCCGACTCCGTTGAGAACGGGAAAATAGAAGCGGCCTACTTCTTTACCGAAGCCGAAGTCGTTGCCAATAAAGCCTGAGGCCGAAGGCCGGAGGGGCAGCAGGCAGCGGCAGTTGGCGGGGGCGTGGGTTCACGCGGATCTGCGCGAATGATTTTATGTAGGATGGGCATCTTGCCCGTCCCCGCCCTACAGTGGCAGGATGCAGGCTGGCTACCTTCTACCTTCTACCTTCTACCTTCTACCTTCTACTTACTACTTACTACTTACTACTTACTACTTACTACTTACTACTTACTACTTACTACTCAATACTTTCTACCAGCAATCACGGTAATAACAGGTATAGCGCGAGCGTCCGCTCGTGCCGGGCTATGTTCATGGCGACCTCCCACAGTGGCACAAGCGGCCCCCGCGCCATTGAGTTACTATTAATGCAATCACGGTAATAACCCATGCCTTACATAAAAGCGCTCCCCACTCTTCTCCTCATAGTTGCTATTGGCTGCTCTGCAGCCAATAGCCGGAAGCAAGTGCCCCCGGTTATTGTTGGCGGGGAAGTGCTGCTTCAGGAGCATCTGGACGAGCTGGAGGGAAAACGCGTCGGTCTGGTGATGAATCCCACCGCCCGGGTCAAAGATACGCACATGCTCGATACACTGCTCTCCCGGGGCATCCATGTAACGGCGCTTTTTGCTCCCGAGCACGGGTTCAGAGGAGAAGCCGGGGCAGGAGAGGTGATCAGAGACGGAGTCGATGAAACTACCGGGCTTCCCGTCTACTCTCTATACGGAGAAACCAAAAAACCAACGGCAGAGATGCTGCAAGATGTTGACCTGCTGCTGTTCGATATGCAGGATGTGGGGGCGCGTTTTTACACCTACAACGCCACCCTGGGGCTGGTACTGGAGGCAGCCGCATCTTCTGATATCCCCGTCTGGGTACTCGACAGGCCCAATCCCGCGGGAGGGGAGTATATAGCCGGCTGGATGCTGCAGGAAGAGTATACATCCTTCGTCGGCGCTTACCCCATCCCTATGGCGCACGGCATGACACTGGGAGAGCTGGCACAAATGATGATCGGGGAGCGCTGGATCGATTATGAAAAGGAACCCCGCCTCTGGGTTATCCCCATGAAAGGGTGGAAGCGGTCCATGAAGTGGCCGGATACCGGATTGCCATGGTTCCCTCCTTCACCCAATCTGCCCCGTTTCGAACACGCTTATCTGTATCTCGGCACCGTGTTGTTTGAAGGCACAACCCTTTCCGAAGGCCGGGGAACCGAAGATCCTTTTCTTACGATTGGCGCGCCGTCGGCCAACATAAGCGATGAACAGTTGACCGGGCTTCAAGAGCGGTTCCCCGCCGTGGAAGTCAGACGTACCAGCTTCACTCCCGTGTCTATACCCGGCAAGGCGCCACATCCAAAACACGAAGGGGAAATCTGCCGGGGCGTAAAACTCCACATTACAGACTATGATGCCCTCGATCCCGTGGCCTTTGGCGTGTCTCTTTTAGAGATAATGCTTAACAGCACAGCGGGAGCGGAAACAACCGACTTCCTCTATAAACTGGCCGGTTCGGAAGCCGTTACCTCGTTCCAAATGAACTGGAAAGAAGAGACCGAAGCTTTTAAGAAAAGCCGGACAAAGTACCTGATCTATAATTAGGATAGCTATCCTTACATTAATCTGTAAAGAAAGGCCACCAAAGCACAAAAACACGAGGCCGTTATTCGTTGCTGGTTATTGGGGTTTCCTCATACCAAATAATTAATAACCAAATTGTCCATGACACACCTTGTCAACTGCAACTATCCGGGCCCTATAGTACAATGCTAAATAAATGATATAACCTATCGCTAAATCAATTTCATAAATTGATTTAGTCCGGCTATTCTCTATTTTAAGTCCGGGCCAAGCCCGGCCCATCTCCGGCCCATCTCCGGGCCAACTCCGGGGCATCCCCGGGCCAACCCCGGCACACCTTCGATACTCCTTCGATAC
>CALJMB010000036.1 GCA_937982515.1 uncultured Balneolaceae bacterium | reverse complement strand
GGCTGAAGCGGCGGGATGGGGAGTCTGCGCCGGCAGGTGATAGCGGTTGGTGAATAAGGAAGGGGGAAGTCTGGCAGCGGGTGCTTGGAATGAATTAGGTTTAAACGCTCTATTCGCGCGAATCCGCGGCTCACCAACCCCTGGCGGCTGCGATCACATATTCCGCCGGTACTGGCCACCCACTTCATAGAGTGCGTGAGAGATCTGTCCCAGCGAAGCTACTTTTACCGTTTCCATCAGCTCTTTGAACAGGTTGCCGTTATTGCGGGCGGTTTCTTTAAGGCGTTCCAAAGCTTTTTCAGCTTCTGCGCGGTTCCGCACCTGAAAAGCTTCCAGATTGCTAATCTGCTGTTCTTTTTCTTCTCTGCTGGAACGGATCAGTTCAACCTCGCGGGTTTCTTCCGCTCCGGTATGGCCATTCGACCTGAACGTATTCACACCGATGATCGGCAGTTCGCCGCTGTGCTTCTGAGATTCATAGTAGAGGCTCTCGTCCTGTATCTTGCCTCGCTGGTACATGTTCTCCATAGCGCCCAAGACCCCGCCCCGCTCCGTTATGCGGTCGAACTCGGCCAGAATAGCCTCCTCCACCAAATCCGTCAGTTCTTCTATGAAGTACGAGCCCTGGTTGATGTTTTCGTTTTTGGCTGTGCCCATCTCTTTGTTAATAATAAGCTGGATGGCGAGCGCCCGGCGTACCGACTCTTCTGTGGGGGTAGTGATAGCCTCATCATACGCATTCGTATGCAGCGAATTGCAGTTGTCATACACTGCCAGCAACGCCTGAAGGGTAGTACGGATATCGTTAAACTGGATTTCCTGCGCATGAAGGGAACGTCCGCTGGTCTGAATGTGATACTTGAGCTTCTGGGAACGCTCGTTAGCCGCATATTTCTCCCGCATGGCTATCGCCCAGATACGGCGCGCCACCCGGCCTATGACCGCGTACTCCGGATCCAGCCCGTTACTGAAAAAGAAGGAGAGGTTATGCGCAAAGTCGTCGATATCCATCCCGCGGGAGAGGTAATACTCCACGTACGTAAAGCCATTGGCCAGCGTAAAGGCCGCCTGGGTGATGGGATTGGCGCCCGCCTCGGCAATATGGTAACCGGAAATAGAGACGGAATAATAGTTTCGCACCTTGTGATCCGTGAAGTACTGCTGAATGTCCCCCATCATCTTGAGAGCAAACTCGGTAGAGAAAATGCAGGTGTTTTGGGCCTGATCTTCTTTCAGAATATCGGCCTGAACTGTTCCGCGCACCACGCTCAGTGTCTGTTCCTTAATCTTCTCATAGGTCCCGGCATCCACCAGGCCGTCTCCGCTGATGCCCAGCAACCCCAGGCCTAATCCTTTATTTGTAGCCGGCAATGTGGCGTGATACCGGGGTGCTTCTACCCCCCGCTCCTTAAAATAGGTTTCTATTTTCTCCTCAGCCTGCTCCCACTCACCGTTTTCTTTAAGGTAGCGCTCCACCTCCTGGTCGATGGCTGTATTCATAAACATGGCCAGGATCATCGGCGCCGGGCCGTTAATGGTCATAGAAACCGAAGTTGTGGGTGAAGTAAGCTCGAAGCCGGAATACAATTTCTTCATATCATCCAGCGTGCAGATGCTTACCCCGGAGTTGCCCACTTTACCATAAATATCGGGGCGATGCGCCGGATCTTCCCCATACAGCGTCACGGAATCGAACGCTGTAGAGAGCCGGGCGGCAGGCATCCCTTCACTGAGGTAGTGGAACCGTTTGTTGGTGCGTTCCGGTGTACCTTCACCTGCAAACATGCGTGTGGGATCTTCTCCTTCTCTTTTAAATGGAAACACACCCGCGGTATAAGGGTAGTAGCCGGGCAGGTTTTCTTTAAGGGCAAAGGTTAGCCGCTCTCCCTTATGCTTCGTTTTTGGCAGTGCCACACGTGGAATGTTAAGTCCGCTGAGCGATTCCCGGTACATTTTGTTTTTAAAGGTCCGGTTGCGGATTTCCACCTCCACATAATCTTGTCGGTACTTCTCAAACGTCTCATCCCACTGATCCAATATCTTTCTGCACCTCGAATCGAGGCTTCCCAGCCAGTGCCTTCGCATCTCATCCAGCTGAGCGCTCAGCTGTTCTTTTCCATCCGGATCCCAGCGCTCTATCTGTTGAAGCGTTCCCTCCACCTGATCCAGCTTTGATGCTATTTCTGCCTGTTCTTCTGCCCATTTGTGGTAGTCGCGTACAGAATCTGAGATCTCGGACAGATATCGCTGCCGGCGGCCGGGAATGATAGCCTGAGCCTGGATATTCTCTGCCGGATCGGGATTGGTATATATTTTGGTTTCCCACCGGAGGTTGTAGCGGCTATTGATTGTATCTACCAGAGCTTTAAACAACCGGTTTACTCCTTCATCATTAAACTGGGCCGCTATGGTTGGATAGATCGGCATCTGTTCGGGCTTCCGGTCCCATTCTCCGCGGTTCCGCTTCACCTGTTTCCGGATGTCTCTCAACGCGTCCTGCGAACCCTTCTTCTCGAACTTGTTAAGTACGATCAACTCGGCCAGATCCAGCATGTTGATCTTCTCCAGCTGCGTGGCCGCGCCGTATTCGCTGGTCATTACATAGATGGGAATGTCGGCAATATCGACAATTTCAGTGTCGTTCTGCCCGATGCCGCTGGTTTCGACAATAATCAGGTCGAATCCTGCCTGTTTATACATCTCCACTGCACCCTGTACGGCCGGACTGGTGGCGCGGTTGCCGGCACGGGTTGCCAGGCTACGCATATACACCCGTTCAGGGTCCAGACTGTTCATGCGGATGCGGTCGCCCAAAAGCGCGCCTCCTGTACGGACTTTGGAAGGATCTACGGAGATGATACCGATATGGATATCTTTATATTCGGCCAGAAAACGCCGTACCAACTCATCCGTCAGCGAGCTTTTCCCGGCGCCTCCCGTACCGGTAATACCAACCAGAGGGACCGTTTGGCCATTTTCCCCGGTCTGAAGGAGGTTGCCCTTTCCATCCAGAAGCTGACCATCTTCATACCGGATAATCTCTTTGTGGCCGTTCTCAAGGGCGGAGATGCAGCGGGCCAGGGTTCTGGTATCTCCCTTCTGTATATCCCGGGGATCAACTTCGCCCAGATCTGCCGTATCGAAATCGCACTGCTCCAGTATATGGTTGATCATGCCCTGCAAGCCCATACTATTGCCATCTTCTACAGAAAAGATGCGGCTCACTCCGTACTCATGGAGCTTATCGATCTCCTCCTGCACAATAACGCCGCCGCCGCCGCCAAAAACCTTTATATGAGAAGCGCCACGCTCTTGAAGCAGGTCTGTCATATATTTAAAATACTCCATATGTCCGCCCTGATATGAGCTGATGGCTATTCCCTGTACATCTTCCTGGATAGCACAGTCTACAATTTCCTGCACCGACCGGTTGTGTCCCAGATGAATAATCTCGGCGCCACTGCTCTGCAGGATGCGACGCATAATATTTATACTGGCATCGTGGCCGTCGAACAGGCTTGCAGCCGTAACCAAACGTATTTTATGCTTACTCTCGTAAACGCTTT
>CALJMB010000035.1 GCA_937982515.1 uncultured Balneolaceae bacterium | reverse complement strand
GTGCTTATTTTCGTTACACAGCGTCTGCTCTGGCCGCTCACCCGCCTGGGAGAAACGTTTGATCTGTACCAGCGGGCTATGGCCAGCACCAAACGAATCATGGGCCTGTTACAAACCGAAGAAAAGCTGCCTGAGGGAACGATCTCTCCCAGTCCGGATGAGATAAGAGGCGCATACCATTTTAAGGATGTAACCTTTGCCTATCGCACCGGCGGTGCGGTGCTTCGGAATTTGAACCTGAAAATCGAAGCCGGGCAAACCGTGGGCATTGTCGGTTCCACAGGAGCGGGAAAGAGCAGCCTGATCAAACTGCTGATGCGTTTTTATGACGTCACCGGTGGACGCATTCTGCTGGATGGAACGGACCTTCGGGAGTACCATACCCAGAGCCTGGTGCAGGCAGCCGGCCTCGTAAGCCAGGATGTGTTTCTCTTCCACGGAACTGTGGCCGAAAACATCCGGTATGGTACCTTCCATGCCACGCCGGAAGAGGTCAGGCAGGCGGCGATGGTTGCAGAAGCCCATGAGTTTATTATGCAGCTCCCCGAAGGTTATGAGACGGTGGTAGGCGAACGCGGACAGAAGCTCTCGGGCGGACAGCGTCAGCGTATCTCCATTGCCCGAGCTATCTTGAAGAACCCGCCTATCCTGATTCTGGATGAAGCCACCTCTGCCATTGACAATGAAACCGAGGCGGCCATCCAACGCTCCCTTCTGAAGATCACCGAAAACCGCACCACTATTATCATTGCACACCGGCTGTCCACCATCCGGCATGCAGATAACATTATTGTACTTGACCAGGGCAGGCTTGTAGAGTCCGGTACCCATGAGGAGCTGGTCTCTCGCGACGGTATTTATCAGCAGTTGTGGCAGGTTCAGGCGGGAGAAATGGTATTTTAATGGTCCGCCGCCACTGTCGGCGGCGGTTACAGTTCAAAACTACAATAGGCCACCGACCACCGACGACATGCCACTGACTGCCACCAGGTAACCTATTGCCCTGAATATCCCGCTTCATACTGCAGAGCTTCCAGGGCTCCGGACAGATAGACAAGCGGTGCATTCCAGTTGATGGCAATTTCGTTAGAGGCGTACGAACATACGGCGTCCGTGTAGGATTGATCCGGTAAGTCGGATGGATATTCGCATTCGTCCTGCTGGCCGGGATTGGGTCCGCCGGCCAGCAGCCCCGGTACCGGTTCATCAACGCCATCGGCCACAGAAGGGCGGTGATGGGGAAACATAGGAGTACGGCTGCCGTAACCCGTCACGAAGGAGTAGCCCGTGCCGTTTCTGCCCAACAGATAATCCAGATTGGCCAGGGCGTAATCGATATACTCTTGCTTTGGTTTCTGCCGATAAGCCTGAAGCAGCAGCATGCCCTGATTGGCAGCAACGGAATTGCTTCCCCAGACAAAATGGCCAGGATCATATCCCATAACGGTTTTGAAAGGGTTCTGTGAGGCTCGTTCCACCAGCGTATCGGCCAAAGCGAGAACAGAGTGGCGAATGGCCTGCTGCTCCCGAATTTCTCCATCGGCCATCACGTCGCCAAACCGCAACAGTGTATAATAACCCAAGGCCTTTACATGCGACCACGATGGCACGGAAAGCGGTTCATCATCGGGTATATTTCCATTAATAACCTGGAGATACTGCTCATTGCCGGTGGATACATACAGCTCAGCTGCCGCCCAGATATATTCATCACTCAGTGTCCGGCCGCCATAGGCGCCCGTAGTGATGTCGGGGTCAAACTGCCGGTTCAGCTCGTTCTGGTCGTATATCATTTCCGGATAGACTTGCGCCCACTCCCACGCCTTCTCCGCAGCGGAGAGACAGCTGTCAGCCAGTCCCGGTAGTTGTTTGGAATAGGCCGTGAATATCCGCGCGGACTGAGCCATGACAGCGGCAAAGTTGAGAGATGCTGCCGTACTTTTCTGAACCACATAACGGGTGGCGGTATCCTCTTCGGGCATAACCATAGCTGAGAAACCGGCTGAAGTCATTTTGTGATAAACGCCTCCGTCACCAGGGTCCTGCATAGTGATCATCCACCGGAGATTCCACAATATTTCGTCCAGCAGATCGGGCAACTCATTACTACTTTCCGGGACGTTCAGACGGATACCGGCGGCAAATTCCGGATAATCTTCAAAGAACGACAGCAGCGTTCCCATAGTGATACCGGAATTGACAATGTACTTGTTATAGTCTCCCGCATCATACCATCCTCTGGAGGCCTCGATAACGGTTCCCGCCGGGCGGCCCGGTGAGGCAGCCGAGGGATGCACCAACACACGGTCGTCAGGATGCCCTCCTCTTCGGTGCCACTTGCCTGCATACTGTTTGGGCAGCCCCGTGGAAGCCCGCTGAAAGTAAAACCCTTTCAGGGCCGCTTTTGCCACTGCTTCATGAACCCCTTTACTGATTTCAAAAGGATGAGAACGCCCCAGCCCCGATACCTGCAAGCGGTAGATGCCCGGTTCGGTAAGGGAAGAGAAATCTGCCCGGCTGATATGTCTGGATCCGTATCCTTTGGAGCGTGCTTTCTCTATCGTGCCAGAATACAGTGTGTCTTGTCCATCGGCGGAGGTGACGTGAAAGGCTCCGCTGAAATCTCCTTCCATCACCGCCGTCTTCGGTGCCTGTGGATAAAACCCGATCTGGTTCAGGCGGATGGCGTGCTCTCCCTCTTCTCTGATTCCCTGGGCCTGTACTACCGATACCGTGGCGAATAGCAGTAATACCGGCAGACTTTTTAATATCATTGTGTTCTTTTGCATGATCGTTTGGTTCGGTTTCTGTTAAACTCTCTGACCGCTCATTTACCAGAGGCATTATAATAAATAACCCGAGTTCGAGCTAAGAAAAGAAGGTCCGCCGGCCATCTGCCAGCCGGCGGACCTTCCTGTTGGTGAGGATGCACCAGGAAAGTGCACGCGTCCGGCCCGGACTGCAGGAGGGGCAGGTGCCCCTGTTGCAGGCCTCCTTTGCAGCGGGGGGATGCTTCGACAGGCTCAGCATGACAAGCGTTGTTAGGGAGTCTCCTTATGGCGGGTATCCTTCGCTTCCGGGGCATCCTGCGATTTATGGGGATGCTTTAGCAGGCTTAGCATCACAGGCGTTGGTAGAAAAGAGAAGAACGAACGCATCCTGTACCATCAGCCATTAAATATTAACTATAAAGTAGTAACCCATCACCCCGGAAGCTATGACCTTGATGAGGGTACCTGCCAGAAACCCTATAAATGCCCCCATCGCTGACCGCAGAGCCTGATCTTTCTGCTTCCCGGCTATCAATTCCCCAATGAAAGCGCCGATCAGCGGCCCGGCTATGAGTCCCACAGGAGGAAAGAAAAAGATTCCGGCAACAGCCCCAATGATGCTCCCCCACATGCCATAGGATGAACCGCCGTACTTTTTGGTCCCCCAGGCCGGGATCAGGTTGTCCAGAATCATGATCGCCACGACGATTAGCGCCCAGATGATCAGAAAGCGGGTAGAGAAAGGGGCTGATTCGGTAAATTGCAGCAGCAACAGCCCGGCATAACTTAGCGGCGGGCCCGGCAGCACGGGCAGCATAGAACCAAAAAATCCGACGATAATGCATCCCGCCGCAATGATGAGTAGTAGTGTTTCCATGGCTTGGAATTTATGTAGGACGGGTTGGTAACCCGTCCAGACAATTTGCAAATAAGACTCAACTCAGGCGATTAACTCCGGTAGTTATTCCAAAAGAATAAAACCTCCCCGTGCTCGCCTGCCAACCTGAAATCAAAACAGTTTATAAGTGTGTTCGGGTATTCAAAAGCAGGAATAATAAGTTAATTTGGATCAAGCTCAGGAGCACAGTTCAAAATATAAATGACGGGTTACCAACCCGTCCTACATTCATCTTAACAAACTGAGTTTATTCAAAACTCACTCCACCATCGGCAGGTCTGCCCCTCGTTCCCTGGCTGTTCTGATGGCCTCGTCATACCCTGCATCGGCGTGGCGCATGACGCCGCTGCCGGGATCGTTGGTAAGCACGCGCTCCAGACGGCGATCGGCCATCTCCGTTCCATCCGCTACACAGACCATCCCCGCATGGATAGAGTAACCAATGCCCACGCCTCCGCCATGATGCAGCGAAACCCAGCTGGCCCCGCTGGCGGTATTCAGCATAGCGTTGAGCAGCGGCCAGTCGGCAATGGCATCCGACCCGTCCTTCATCCCTTCGGTTTCCCGGTTAGGTGAGGCCACCGAGCCGGTATCCAGGTGGTCGCGCCCTATCACCAGGGGCGCTTCTACCTTGCCCTTTTTGACTAACCAGTTAAACCGGGCGCCCATCTCTGCGCGCTCGCCATACTCCAGCCAGCAGATACGCGCCGGAAGGCCCTGAAAGGATACCCGATCCTGCGCCTTCCTGATCCATCGTTTCAGAGACTCTTTTTCAGGGAACGTATCCAGCACCGCCTTATCCGTAGTATAAATATCTTCCGGATTGCCGGATAGCGCCGCCCAGCGAAACGGCCCTGAACCACGACAGAACAGCGGACGGATGAACGCGGGTACAAAGCCTGGAAAATCAAAGGCCTCTCTCATTCCCCGATGATCGGCCACCTGTCCACGGAGGTTGTTGCCATAATCAAACGTTACCGCTCCCTGCTCCTGCATCTTCAGCATTGTTTCCACATGTATTACCATGGAATCCAGTACCGCCTCCTGGTAGGTACCGGGATGTAACTTCCGCTCCTCAGCGGCCTCTTCGGGCAGCATTCCCGCGGGGATATATCCCAGATACAGATCGTGAGCGGAGGTCTGGTCGGTGAGCACATCAGGAACCACGCCCCGTTCCAGCATCTCGGGGAGCAGCTCTGCCACGTTGCCCAGCAAACCGACAGACAGTGCTTCTCCCCTCTCTTTGGCGGCAAGCGCTTGTTCCAGGGCCTCATCCAGTTCCGTGCATTTGACGTCGCAGTAACCCGTATCCACCCGGCGGTCGATGCGCTGCTCATCTACCTCTATCCCGATAAAAGCCGCGCCGTTCATCGTGGCAGCCAACGGTTGTGCGCCGCCCATCCCTCCGAGTCCGGCCGTAACTACCAGCCGCCCTTTCAAAGAACCGCCAAAATGCTGCCGGGCGCATTCGGCAAAGGTTTCATACGTTCCCTGCAAGATGCCCTGCGTGCCGATGTAGATCCAGGAACCGGCGGTCATCTGTCCGTACATAGTCAGTCCCATCTCATCCAGCCGCCGGAATTCAGCCCAGTTAGCCCATTTTGGTACCAGGTGTGCGTTGGCAATAAGCACGCGCGGCGCCTCTTCATGAGTTCGGAATACTCCAACAGGCTTTCCACTCTGCACCAGCAGGGTTTCGTCGTTCTCCAGCCGTTTTAGTGTCTCGATTATTTTATGATAACACTCCCAGTTCCGGGCAGCCTTCCCTCCGCCGCCGTAGACAATCAGCTCATCGGGCTTTTCCGCCACTTCGGGGTCGAGGTTGTTCATAAGCATGCGCATTGCTGCCTCCTGGTGCCATCCCTTGCAGCTGAGCGTCGTTCCTGTTGGCGCTTTGATGTTGGATTGTATCTCTTTAGTGGTACTCATCTTGACTAGGCCTCCGTTTTTTAATTGACGTTTCAACTAATGTAACAGCGAGCGGGTACTAAATCTATCCTTATTGCTTATGGAGAGAGATCACTAAAACACAAAAACACGAATAAGTGTTTGTATCAGGTAGCCTTAACCTGATCAGCAGAGCGTGCTCTGAGGTACACAGCCTGGAACTGAATCTCTTTATCCCCCGGCTCTTCTTAATTCCAGGATGGTTGTCCGCTCGTTCAGACCCATTTATGATGTGGGAAGTCTCCAGACTTCCCACATCATAAGGCTCCGCAAGGAGGGGTGGGTCCTCGCCGGGCAATCATCCCGGAATCAGGAGTAGCCTTTGGTTGGGTCTATCCACCCAAAGGCACACTGCATGTTGAATATCAACACGCCCTGGCATATTACATTTTTAATACCGTACTATTCTGGTAGCCTTACCAAGGACTTAAGCCTGGTAACCCAGGTTAAAGTACGTAATACGCTATATGCGGCATGTAGAATAGTTTGCTTCACTAACATGGTTTATTTATCATGCACGGCATATTTATCGTTTTTGAGGTTATCTGCTATTCAATTTAAACAAATAAAGGTCTTCAATGGCAAATGGACAGATCGCAGATATTACTACACTAGGCAGTAAAAAGGATTTCTTCGGCCACCCCCGCGGACTTTCAACACTCTTCTTTACCGAGCTTTGGGAACGGTTCAGCTATTACGGCATGCGGGCCCTGCTGGTTCTCTTTATGACTACAGAGGCCATCGGCGCAAATCCCGGCCTGGGATTCAGCGTGGGAAAGGCAACCGCTATCTATGGACTCTACACATTTTTTGTTTACGTGCTTTCGCTGCCGGGCGGATGGATAGCCGATAATCTCTGGGGGCAGCGCAAAGCGGTTTTTGTGGGCGGATGTATCATCGCCGCCGGACATTTCAGTATGGCAGTTCCCACGGTGCCCTTCTTTTATCTCGGGCTGGCCCTGATTGTAATTGGCACCGGATTGCTGAAACCCAATGTCAGCTCCATGGTGGGCGACATCTATCCGGAAGGCGGGGCCCGGCGTGATGCGGGATTCTCCATCTTCTATATGGGAATCAACCTGGGAGCTATTCTGGGCCCGCTTCTCTGCGGTATTCTCGGTGAAGGCTATAACTGGCACTGGGGCTTTTCGCTGGCCGGATTTGGCATGGTACTGGGGCTGATTTCCTATAAGCTGGGCGATAAATATCTGGGCACGGCCGGTAATTTAAAAACGAACGAATCTGCTGAGGTTTTAAGCCGCCGCAGCCGGAGGTTTTATACCATTTTATCAGCTGCAGCCGGTTTGATCGTGCTTTTCGGCTTTCTGATGAGCTCCGGCGCTATTAACTTGACACTTCAGGAACTGGCTGAAAGCCTGGGTGTGGGGGCCGTGATTGTTGCCGTACTGTTTTTTGGTTATATCATTTTCTTCGGAGGCCACACCACCGATGAGAAAAAGAAACTTGGGGTTATTTTCTGGCTGTTTATTCTGGCGGCCATCTTCTGGGCGGGTTTTGAACAGGCCGGTTCTTCATTAAACCTGTTTGCCCGCGATCTGACCAACCGCTCATTTGGGCCAAGCGCATGGCTGGGTGGAAACGGAGCCATCCTGCTTTCTGCACTTATAGCCATCCCGGTATTCTATGCCACTTATCGGGTATTTAAACGAGAGGCTCTCTGGAAACTGGCCAAATGGGTTGTCGGCCTGGTTGCGGTTTTCGTAGTTGTTTTCCTCTATTGGACGTTTCAGAACATCGGCTCAGGCTGGGAAGCTCCCGCCAGTACGCTGCAACTCATCAACGCCTTCTTCATTGTAATCTTCGCCCCTATTTTCGGGTGGCTCTGGACATGGCTGGCGTACCGTAATGCAAATCCATCGATTCCTGTAAAGTTCGGCCTCGGTTTGTTAGGACTTGCCGCAGGATTTTTCGTACTCGCCTGGGGAGCCGCAAATGCCACCCCGGAAAGCCCGGTCTCTGCCTCCTGGCTCGTTGTTACCTACTTCCTGCACACCTGTGGCGAGCTGGCACTCTCCCCTGTAGGCCTCTCCTCGATGACCAAGCTGGCACCCAAGAACAGAGTCAGCCAGATGATGGGACTCTGGTTTGTGGCTACAGCTCTGGGTAACCTCTTTGCCGGACTCGTTGCCGGATCTCTGGAAACACAGACACCCAGCAGCCTCTTCTGGAGTGTGGCGCTGTTTGTTGGCGGCGGCGGTATTGTGGCTCTGCTGGCGGCGCCCCCCGTTAAAAGGCTCATGGGTGATGTTGAATAGCGCCGGTAATTAGCTAGCTGTGGGTCAGGATGCATGGAGCATTAATGGTATGTCCTTCCCCTCCTGAGGCAGTTGGCCTGTAAGGTATGAAACACATTGGCCCTGCGTTAAACCACCGGGCTGTTACCTTCCAGCCGGATGTAGCCTGTGTCTCCGGTAACACCCTGACAGGATTTTGAAACCCTGTCAGGGTGTTACCGCGCCTGGCACCTTCCAAAAGGCAAATTGGAGAGAATGTATCAGCCCTTCCGGGGGGTTAAACAGGCA
>CALJMB010000034.1 GCA_937982515.1 uncultured Balneolaceae bacterium | reverse complement strand
GCTGAAAGGTGAATAATGAACATGGGGGGATTTTATCAGTTATCAGTTATCAGTTGTCAGTTATCAGTTGTTGGTTGTTGGTTGTTGGTTGTTGGTTGTTGGTAAGCTGGGGGCGAAGCAGAAGGCAAGGTCGGGGGTATGGGACTTCTGACTTCTGAATTCTGAATTCAGGAGTCAGAAGGGCGTAGAAGCGTTGGGAAAGGCAGCCCGCCGTACAGTTCTACGGCCGGGCGCCATCCGCCTCCCCCGATCCTGCCCACTGCTTACCGCCTACTGCCCACTGCTTACAGTTTACTGCCCTTCCGAACCCACCCCTTGTTCCCCTCCGGGGGAGGGGAGACTCTGTACGCAGGGTAGAGCTGTTTTCAGAAAGCAGGCTGCTGAGAGCTGACAGCTGATAGCTGACAACCGGTTTACTTTATAGTGAAAAGCACGTCCATTTCCAGGCTTTCCAGCCGCCAGCCGGATGGTTCTTTTTTGGTGTTCAGGTGTCGCAGAAGTAGCTGCAGCCTGGCGGATTCGTTTTCTTGTTCTATGATCATTTGATCGGCGGGGATGGCATGGCTTTGTTGCGTGGGGAATGCTTCGGCGAGATGGTTTGCTTTAACCGACAGATTGGCTTCGATCAGAGGGGTTTCATCCCCCTGCTGCCAGATGCCGAACAGCATGCTGTCGGGCTGGAACCGGAATACAAAGGTACGGGCGCCGAGGGTAACGAGGCTGGTATCCTGCCTGGAATCGAACCGCTGATGGCTGATCAGCCACCTGGAATCATCCATCCGGATGGGTCCTGATGCGGATGAAAAGTACCGGTAGGCTTCGGACATATGTTCCCATGCATGGATGTATTCCAGCCCCATTAGTTCCACAACTCTTTGGGGGATCTGGCTTTCCGACGCAATAGTGTCGGCAAGTATATTCAGGTCTTGTCCGAACCAGGGTTGGATTTCATCCAGTCCATGCACGTCGTACAGGTAGCGGATACCGGCGCTGATCTCTGTCAGGTCTTCCGGCGGAACCTGTTGCCCGCCGGCGCGGATCGTTCCATCCGCTAACAGGCCGTGTTCCTCCAGGGTGGCCTTTAAGCGTTGTATCTGGCTGTTTTCGGAGACCGAAATGGCTCCCCAGGGACCAAAAGAGACCAGAAACACAAGGACGGCCAGCGAGGCGGGAATGATTTTAATGTTCTGCTTTTCACTGAGCAGGAAGTAGAGGGCCATCCCTCCGAGCCAGATCCCGGCGATGAGCACAAAATACCGGTTTTCGGTAATGCCGTACTCCGATATCCTTCTCCAGATAGCCAGCAACAACATCACCACCAGGGGAAGGAGAACCAGATAGTATCTTTTGGAAAACCGCTGCACCCATGTGCTTTCCGCCCTCTCCCGGACGGGATGCAGTAACAGCAGGGAAAGTATTCCAATAATAGAAAAGCCCAGGATGAGGTTGGCCACCCAGCCTTCCGGCCAGCTTTGGTTCAGGATGATCCTGCCCGCGTAGAGATATAAAATGATCACATATATAGATACGAGCGGCAATAACACATATTGAGTAAAGAGCTTGAGTCCGCCGGGATAATCTGTTTTTTGATCCAGCGCGGCGAGGTCATCCGGCACGCCCGCCAGAAAGAAAGAGGTGGTGAACATGAAAAACACCAGAACCCAGAGCTGAGCATAGCGCACGCCTTCTATCTCAACTCCCAGCAGGGCATCGATGGATAGCAAGGCCGCTGCCAGGCCCGCAAACAGTACGTTGGCGTAGAGTGCGGCGGTGAGCAGCCGCAGAAACAGCACCTTGTTGTACTGCCAGAACCCGTTGACGCTCCCTTTCCTCACAAAGGGGGCCACGGCTACAAGCAGGTGGGTTCCTGCAAAAAACAACGCCAGCCGGATCGCATGCTTTGCCGGAGCGCCGGGGAGGTCTTCGGGCAGCAGGAGAAAACAGGCTGCCAGAAGCAGCCATCCGGCAAGCTGACTCAGCAAGAGGGTGCGTGTATCCGGCCTCCATCGCTCCGCCGTGACGACTATAGCCGTAAATAGTGAGATTCCGAGAATCGCCAGGGAGGCAGTTTTATAGAGGAAGTGGTAGGGATCTTTACCCTGGCTGTCGGCTTCTATTAACCAGATGATGCTTATTACCGCAACGGATGCGGCCAGAATGGCAAAGGGAAAGCGGCGGAAGGAGTCTCTTGCATGTTGCCAGACGAAGGAAAGTGAGGGAAAGTTCATACATCCTGAAGTATATATTCGATTGGATTTATTCCAGAATATCTAAAAAGATAGTTTTTTCAAATAATATTCTTACAGGTTGAGTTTTGAAGCAGGCAGTCCTATCTTTGGCACTCGTTGTTTGTTAGTGGTTATTCGTTATTCGTTATTCGTGGGGAAACCTTTTCCTTAATAACCAATAACTAATACCCAAACCAGTTCGGGACGTAGCGCAGTCCGGTAGCGCATCCCGACAGGCTTGTCGGGAGGGTCGC
>CALJMB010000033.1 GCA_937982515.1 uncultured Balneolaceae bacterium | reverse complement strand
GCAATCAATAAAACGGCCGCGGTACGGTACCACCAAACCGTCGTATTTTTTTGTGGATGATGTATCAACCGGATCCGGGGAGGATTTTCAATACGCCGGGACAAGCGTACCCATTCTTTTTCTGAATTCTTTTGGTGCGGACAGGCAGGCATCACTTCAAACAGTGTACCCTGGGCCTGTATCGCAAGCTTTCGATTGGCTTCGCTTTTGGAACACCACTCATCCCAGGCCCGGGCTTCCTGCCTGTTTGCCGATCCGTTAGCCCATCGTATAAACGATTCATCGGAAAGTAATTTCCCAACTGTGTATTTTCTATCTGCCATAAATGGTTATGACCTTGTCATTAAATGTCCCTTTATAGTAAAGAGCAGATAAAAAGCGTTTGTACTTGAAAAAGTATTTTAATCTCTCATTGCCCGTCACCCCGACCTCGCAGCGTGCCCGTGCTCTTCGGGTTCCTGCGAGCGTCGAGTTAGGGCAGTATCCTCGCCTAAAGCTACGATCCCGCCACTTCCCTCCACGCTTGAAGGATCTTCGGGAGGGCATCGAAGAACGCTTCAAGGTGGCATGAAATGTCCGCTCTTCGATTTCGCACCTCACATACTGTCGGGACAGCTTCGAGGAACCGGACTTCTTCTTTAACTTGATTTCTTCTCCTGAAATAACTAGCCTTTATTTGATATGGAGTTGAAAGAAGAACATTTCTACCACGTGTACAACCGGGGAATAAACTCCGCTGTACTATTCAGAACTGCCGAAGACTATCAGCAGTTTCTCGACAGTTATACCTTCTACTGTTTTCTGGCATTGGATACCTACGCCTACTGCCTGCTGAATAATCACTTCCACTTTTTGGTTCGTGTTCGAACTGTTGAAGAACAAGAAGACCTTTTTTTCTTGTATCGCCGGCAAGACCAACAACGATTCTACGGTCTGAACTATCGTCATTTCAAACCGCAAAACAGCTCCAGGCAGCTGGGCCATCTGTTTAACAGCTACACTCGTTCATTTAATCTCCGCAACGATGCAACCGGCCCCTTGCTGGAGGGGCGCTTTAAACGTATAGAAGTTGACAACCAATTATACCGGGCCCGCCTAGTCTGCTACATTCATCGCAATCCCATTCATCACCGCCTGGCTCAGCATTATGGTGCTTACCGCTGGTCATCGTATAAGACATTCGCTCCTGATAGCGATCCCGGATTCATCAACCGCCAAGAAGTATATTCTTGGTTTGGCGGGAGGGATGGATTTCAGGCCGCCCATGAAGAGATGAGACTAACCCTTGGGCAGGAGCTGCGCCTGGAATAATGACGCGCTATTTTAGACCACCCGACCTCGCAGCGTGCCCGTGCTCTTCGGGTTCCTGCGAGCGTCGAGTTAGGGCAGTATCCTCGCCTAAAGCTACGATCCCGCCACTTCCCTCCACGCCTGAAGGATCTTCGGGAGGGCATCGTCCCGACAATTGTCGGGTTCAAGGTGGGTACTCGCAAGTGCAGGGATTTCCCCGCTATGCGCATGCACTCTGTGTGCGGTAATCCGCCGGATCTGTGTCATCTGCGTCCCATTCCATCTAACCCAACAGACAGAACAGAACCGTAAGCAAAACATAGGGTATGAGCTTTTCCGATTCGTCCTGAAAATGCTTCTTCAGTGATTGAATCCCGTCATATACATAGTTGCGGGCCGTTTGATAGCTGACAGACATGATTTCTTCCATCTCGTCATAACCCATGCCATTGAAATATTTCAGGTAAATGGCTTCCCTTTGCCGGGAGGGCAGGTGGTTGAGAGCCTTTGCCAATGCAATCGTGTATTCGCTTTTTTTCTCACTCCGTATGATAAACTCTTCAGGGCTGAACTGTATTCCCGATTCCACCTGCTGAGCCATGTGAGCGTATTCCAGGATATTGTCCGTCAATACTTCCTGGCCGTTGCCATTCATCGCCTTCAGCAAGTTTCTGCGGAGGGAGACCCAAAGATAAGCTTTGACTGACTGAACCTTACCCACGTATGCTCTTCGTTCCCATATCCGGAAAAAGAGATCGTGCACACAATCATCCGCTAAGTGACAGTCTCCGCTCAGCTTAACGGCATAATTATATAAATGGATATGATGACGGAGAAACAGCGTTTTCAACGCTCTGATGTCTCCTGCTCTGAGTTTCTCCCATACCTCAGCATCTGAAACCTCGTCTTTATACACTTCGTCTATGTATCTTTTCTTCATCTAATGTCCCACCCATTGTAGTATGTGTTAGTCCTTCCAGTCCCCTTTAGAAGAAAGCCGCTTCTTCAAAAATAATACTATTTGGACAAGTGTCAATAAAACCCTTAATGCAAATTATCTTCTTTTAGGGAATACTCCAAGCCAACAATATTAAGACACAGCTATAACACGTTTCTACTCGGATTTGACTTTCTGATACCGGTATACTTCCAGAGAAATTGCCGGAGCCATTCCCATCGCCAGGCTTTCGTCAGCGGTCTCCAGCCTCTGTGGGATTGTCAAATGGGTTCTGTATGTATGCCAATTTGTTATGCAAACAGATATTCCAACGCTTGCCAAACTTTGTTTCAGCCCGAATAGGGACACCGGGCCAGCCGGTACGCAAACCCTCCTGCAAAAGGCCGGGACATTAATTTATAAATGCAAAAGAATCAGAAAGTTCCGCCGAAAGTCGTCTGTTTATCCAAATACATACACCTCGCTCACCGTCTCCAGACTTACTCCACCGGAAAAAGACACATCGCCCGAGCGCACATTAATTAGAAAGATCTAATGTTAGGTTTGGATCCGTTCTTCTATTTTCAGGCATAAGCCCTGCCCCGCTATACGGGGCTGCAATCGCGTGTAATGCTTCGGCAAATAAAAGGGCGGAATGAGGAGACTGCCGGTAGCCGGGAGACGAATGAAGTGAAAGCATCCTTATAGCTGCGGGATGCCCGAAAAAGAGGTATGTGCTCCGGCCCTGAACCAAGGAAGGGATGTGGCACTTCTGTTTCAGCCATCTTTCTATTCAGAAAACCGGCCGCCGGATGACAGCATCGAATAAGTACCGGTGCGTTATGTGGGGCATGTTATGCAGATACACCAGCCGTACGTAGCATCCGGTTCTTACAACCTATATCTAACCTTCAATCAGAATAAACAGTACCGTTTATAAAACACAATGGATTACGTTTCACCCGTTCAAACACCTGATACTAACGATCTTATTCCGGTTGTTGGAGATATTGATGACAGAAAATCCTACACTCCGGACCTGGCGGGAAGCGAATCAGCCGCTCATGATTATACCATCGGAGAGCAAGAGAGAACCCTGTTAAGCGCCCTGCACCATGAAACGGCGGAACAGGTTAAAGCCAGAATTGGTTATTCTTTTTGGGGCATGGTTGCCATTTTTGTATTAGCGCCTTTTCTGATCTCCCCCTTCATACCTACAAGTGAAACGGTTTGGGATCTGAGGAAGCAGGGCTATTCAAAAAAGTGGAAACAACGGCTCGCTTTAATGACGGCGGGCATTGTAACCTGGAATGTGCTGCTCTATATCCTCAAGTAAAAAGTCCACCCCACACTCGGCGGGCCCCGGAAACACAAAAACACCAACGGGTGTTTGTTTCAGCTATCTCCTGCCGCCCCTTTCGAACACGGATGCTGCGGAGGGCTCACCGGCCCATCTCACTGATCCGATCACTCGGAGTGATCGGATCAGTAGAAAGGGCCCGATATATCATATCTGT
>CALJMB010000032.1 GCA_937982515.1 uncultured Balneolaceae bacterium | reverse complement strand
ACATAACCCAGATTCGGCACAGATCCAACAAGTCCCCTTCAGGGGATTTAGGGGTTAAAGAGTCCGGAGCTCCAGCCAAGACGCTATGCGCTTCACCACACCCTCTACATCTTCTTTTACCTGCTCATTGCTAAACCTGATGACAGTTATGCCCAAGCGATTTAACACCTCGCTTCTTCTTATGTCGTAATATTTCTGTCTGCCAAGCTCATGGATCCCGCCATCCACTTCTACAACCAGCTTCGCACGGTGACAATAAAAATCAGCTATAAACTCTGATACGGGATGTTGTCTCCTGAACTTAAACCCTTTCAACTTACTCTTTTTCAGATGCTCCCACAGTATCTGCTCCGTCTCGGTCATGGAAGCGTGGAGTTCCCTGGCCTTCTCAAAGACATGGGAGGGCGCTCCGTAAAACATGCTTTGTTTCTGCATAGTTGTTTGGTTTACATATGAATGTGCCCGTTTTCACCCCTAAACCCCCTGAAGGGGACTTTGGGTTATGTGCTTGTTCGGCCATTAAAGTTATGTCCCGGGAAGACGCTTTCTTAAATACTACTGTAAATCGTTGATAACGGCAATCGCCCAACAAGTCCCCTTCAGGGGATTTAGGGGTGCATTGAGCAGGCCATCTCCCCCCCATACACATACACCACCCTTCCCTTACAAGCGCCTTGCCTCTTCCCTTACCTGCGTAGACCACCCGATATAAGTATATCCCTTCGACTGATATTAGTATATCGCATCGGATGATATCACTATATCACGGCGACTGATATCACTATATCGCGTCGGGCGATATGAGTATATCGCAGAATCCGATATTACTATATCATAGCGGGTGATATTACTATATCGGATGGTAGGATATCGTAATATCACCTGGACCGATATAGGCATATCAGCAGGTATGATATAGGTATATCGGACGCACGACGCAGGAAGGGGGCGGGGCCGTGTGGTTATAAGGACAGGGAGACCCCGCCGTTAGTAAGGCGGCGGCGTATCAGCCGGGACCCTGTCATTGCACTGATCCGATCACTCCGAGTGATCGGATCAGTAGAAGGGATATTCCGCGACAGAGCGAAGGAGCAGATGAACGTTCGATGCAGGGCGTAGCAACCTGCCACCGTCAAGGCACGGTGAGCGGGGTGTCCAGGCTGCTTTTGCGAATGGCAGTGTTGAATCTCACCAGCGTCCGTACTTCCATGCGGTACGTGCCGCTTTCCAGGGTTTCCGGGATCATGAAGATGAGTTCGGCGGGCGTATTCCGGAAAATGTTAGCCACTTGTACCTCCTTCTCGCCGCCGGAGCTGGCCGTGATGAGAAAGACGCCCTGTTCGGGGTCTTCCGGGTCTGTTTTGAGCCGCCGGCCGGAGAGGATACCGGTTCCGCCGGGCGTCAGCTTTTGGTTCACGGTATCGGTAGATACATCCCGGAACGTTCTCAGCACCGGGTAACGCCGGCCCGGTGATACCTTCTGGACGGGAATATCGCCGGCGATGCTCCTGGCGAGGGGGCCGGGTTGCGCGTTCATGCGGGTTTCATGGCGGGAGGGGTGGAAGCGGTCGGCCGGGCCGTTGAATAGGCCGCCGATGGAAGGCCCCATATAGACCATAGGCGTGTTAATGGCGTCTCCCTGGGACAGTACATCCAGCCTCACGGCGTCATATTCGGCCAGAACGGCCAGCGTATCGGATTTTGATACCGTGCTTCCCCGTGCAACCATCATATCTACCAGCTCCTCGCGGGTGTAGCTTCGCTGGCCTCTTACCACTGCCCGGTATTCGCCGGGCTTCCCGGTAAGCTTGTTGGGTATAAGTGCATATCTGACAGCCATAGTTGTACCTCGTTGTTTTACTGGTTTACATTTGTGTGTGTGGCCGGGGGCGCAGCATGCTGCGCCCCCGGCCCCTGTTAATAAGGCGCATTCCATTTGGCGATGTCGGGATACTTGCCCCGGCCTTCAGGTAATGGCCCGGACATCGGTATCACAGCATCATCTATGGGTTTCCATATAAGACTCTTTCGGAGGCCATTCCTTACAAATAATTTAGATTTCATAAACAATCCGGGATATGCGCTAACATACCGGAAATGATGAATACCTGATTTGGCGTACTGTAACCCATGACCCGGAGAGGCTTCTTAAGCGTCTTTTTGCTACCTTTGGCTCAGGGACATGAGTAAAAACGGTAACCATATGTAAATGTGCAAGATAAACTGATACAGTAAGGATGGTGGAACAGATCAACAGATGGATGGAGAGGAAACTTCCTCAAAACTTCATGCTCAGACACCCCCTGGCGGGCAGCGCTATTGAGTGGGTGTTCTGTTTTATTTTTACCTGGCTGTATGAGCCGCTGAACATCGACCGGGGATATTTTTCGTATGAGTTTACCATCGTCTTGTACAGCACCGTATTAGCGGGCTGCCTGGCCGGTACCATCTATCTGCTTAGACGAGCGGAGTGGTTCGCCGATGCCGAACGGTGGAATATTAAAAAGGAGCTGGCCTCGGTGTTACTGGTTATGTACGTAGCAGGCACAGCCATCTATTTTGCAGGCTTTATCGTGGAAGTATCTCCTGACCGCTGGTACTTCCGCACATACTTTGATTCTGTACTGAAAACCTTTCTGGTCGGCGGTATTCCTTTTTTCTTCTTTACCTCGCTCAATATATATGCTCTGTTTGGGCCTGCGGCCAGTGCCTCCCCCAACAAAGACAGCGGATCCTCTCCTGCCGGAGAGCGCATCGAGCTTGACACCCCTTTAAAGAGTGAAGAACTGCATTTCTACCCGGATGAATTCATATATGCCTTTTCGGAAGGCAACTATGTAACCTTCTACCTTAACCGGAACAGCAAGCTTCACAAGAAGGTTATCCGCTGCACCATCAGCAGTGTAGAAGAGCAGCTAAAGGCATTTCCCTTCCTCTTCCGCTCTCACCGGGCGTATATTGTAAATCTGAATAAGGTAGAGAACGTCAGCGGCAACTCACTAGGCTACCGCCTGCAGCTCAGCATGGCAGACGAAGAGATACCGGTAGCCCGAAGCCGGACATCGGCCTTCAAAAACGTGTACCGGCAACAAGCCCGAACCTTTCATCACAAAACCTAGCCGTTTATACCAGATTTCCGCCCTCTCTTAACAGCCTGCGGCAAACTTTTACCATTTACCACACTTATTTGTCCCGCCTCTGTTTTGCCCCGTAGATTTACAAAGCAGGCACGCCCCTGCAACCGGGTCACCCCCGGGGACGGCTGTTATATGCTTTATGGATCTTCCATCTCGTTGCGCCGCTCTGGTGCGGAACGCCCGGCTTGCGATGTTCTGCTCCTGCCTGAAGTGGCACGAGCGGACGCTCGCGCCATTAAGGTCGGGGCAGCAGAGCGGCCTCGGGCTGCGTCCCGGAGCAAAGCACCGGAACGAGATAGATACGGAACAGAACCCGACAGCCCTGCCGCTCACAGGGGGCGGCCGCGCGTTGAACATCAACCATAAACAATCGCGACATGAAATCAGGATACTTTATCAACCGGATGCTTTTAACCATCCTGCCGGCACTTCTCTGGGCCGGCCTTTCCACCGCCGCCTATGCACAGGCGCAAACGGTTATCAGCGGCAGGGTAGTCGATGCCGGAGACCATCAGCCCATCCCATATGCCCACGTGGCGTTATTCGACTCCACACAAACCCACCTGCAGACGGGAGTGGTAACAGACACCACCGGTTACTTTCACCTGACGACCACACGGCGGGAGCCGGGCGTGATCCATATCAGCACACTGGGCTATGAGACGGCCGTCCGGACGGTTCAGCCCGCCGGCCGGGCGCAGATAGCTCTTGGAGAAATAGCCCTGCAGCATACCCTGCTGAACCATGAAGAAGTATGGGTTCTGGGCGAACAGGTTCGGGCCCGTTCCGGCACAGACCGAACCACCTACTTTGTGAACGAGAACCTGCAAAACGTGACGACTTCCGGCACCGATGTGCTGAGGTTCATCCCCGGCGTGCAGGTAGACCTGATGCAGAACATCTCTCTGCAGGGCAGCCGGGAGATACTGATTCTGGTAGACGGGCAGGAGCGCAGCCCGGATGTGATGAGCCGCATCAACGCGGCCGACATCGAACGGGTGGAAGTCATGGACTCACCGCCTTCCAGGTACGACGCCAATGTTACAGGGGTGATTAACCTTGTACTGAAAGAGAAGGCCGGGCCTCACCTCAGCGGACACGTACACCTGGAAGCCCCCGGCTCTGCGGATGATGTTTATCTCTTCCCCGCCTACAGCCTGCAGTACGGCAGCGGAAAGTTCAACCTCTTCACCTCCTACAATGGCGCGTTCAGCTATTTCAATATTGAAGAAGTCTCTGCCCGTACGCTGTCTGACGGGCCGGAGGTGCTAACCTGGAATACCACGCAGTTTGTGCGCCAGAAAAACTGGTCGCACAAATTCTACTACGGAGCCGACTATTGGGCGGGCGACAAGCATGTGCTGAGCTTCTACGGCTGGCTCAATCCCTTTTCAGGTGAGATGAACGGAGATATATCGTCTCAACATCCCGGTGATGTCCCCTCCTATTCGGAGAGGCAAGAGAACGATTCCAACCTTGCCACCTTTCATTCGCTCCATTACACCTTCACCCCCGGGCCCTCTGCCGGGCATGAGCTTTCCGTCGAGGCCGGGTTACACACCTTACATTCCGATAACCACATGACATTCAGCAACGGGGAAGCGGAAGGCCGCCAGAGACACCTCACAAAGCCATCCCGGCAGATATACCAGCTCAAAACCGATTACAATTTCCCGCTGAACCGCCGGCTTGAGGCAGGGACGGGGGTACACTTCCGGCATCAGTCCATCCTGAACTCCGCACTGGATGATTTCAAATATACAGATGAATCAGGGGCTGCATACGGTATGCTCAATTATCGTTCCGCCGCTCTGGACGTGCAGGCCGGCCTCCGGGCTGAACGGTACCGGTATGGCATGCGCGGTGATATGAGCCGCGCGCTGATCGGCCTTTTCCCCAGTGCAGCGGCGAATTATACATGGCCGGAAAACGCTCAATCTCTGAAGCTCTCCTACCGCCGTTCGGTGCGCTACCCCTACTTATACCAGCTCAATCCGGGGCAATTTTTTGAGGATCCCTACGCTTATCGAACCGGAAACCCACGTATCGATCCCGCGTTTATTCACGATGTAAACCTGGAGTATTCGCGTATATTCGGCAACAGCCATATCTCCGCAACCCTGTTCTACCGCCGGACGTCCGATGCCATTCACAGCCTGACATCTGTAACAGAAGAGAAGCTTTTTGAGACCAACTCTTACAATCTGGGAACCACCTACCGGTATGGAGCCCGGTTTTCCGGCAATCTGGAAGTGGGCCGGCGCGCCGGTATCCAGCCCTACCTGAGCCTTTTTAGCATACACACATCGCCCTATGCATTGGCCAGAGGCCGGGGAATAAGCAGCCGGCGAAGCTTTGCCTGGGAGGCCGGGATATCCGCCTATATGGGTTTTGGCGACGGGTTCACACTCAGCGGTATCCTCGACTATGCAAGTCCGCTGCGCTCTATCCAGCAGGTTGATTTCAAGGATGCACTGTACTTTATTTCGGTGGGCAAGTCGGTAGGCCGGGGGGGCAAGGCAGAAATCGCAACCGGACTGCCCTTTTCCAAATCCTTTACCTACCGCGGGTACGAAATCGACGCCCCGGCGTTTACCACGCGGTCTGAAGGGATCATTAAACTGAATTCCATGCCCCTCATGTTCAAATTCACCTGGCGTTTTTCCAAAGGAGAGCAAAGAAACCGCATCGGCCACGATGAAATAACCACGCCCGGAATGCCCGGAAAGGGATTTTAGCCCTCGCAGATCCCCCGCAGCGGTGAGGATGCGGGGGTAAAAGGCACGTGTTTTGCCCATAATGCAGAAAGACAGGTGCCTCTATGGCGGGCATCCTTTGCGTCCGGGGGGATCCTTCGACGGGGCTCAGGCTAACAGGCGTTGGCAGAGAATCTCCTTACGGCGGGCATCCTTCGTTTCTGGTGAATGGCAGGCGTTGTTGGAGAGAGGAGCGCCGTGCCTTTGCCCGCTTCCTTACTCCTTAGTCCTTACGCATCACATCCATGCCTGCAATTACCCCTTTCCTTATATCCCAATACCTTATACCTTTACTGAAGTTCAGCAACAGCAACCAAAGCTATTGACTTCCGATGCGTATTATCACAGGGTCCCTGAAAGGCAGAAGAATCCACATCCCGAACACACTGGATGTGAGGCCCACTTCCGATCGTACAAAGGAGGGGTTGTTTTCAGCTATAGAGTCTCGTATATACATTCAGGAAACCCGGGTGCTGGATTTGTTTGCCGGTTCGGGCAATCTTGGCTTCGAGGCCATATCCCGCGGAGCCTCTAACGTGCTTTTCGTGGACAACGACCGGCGCAACATCCGTCTCATTGAAAAAACAGCCGATCAGTTCCGCGTTGCCTCCCAAATACGAACCGTCACATCGGCGGTTGAAGATTTCTTACAGGGCCCGGCCATGCCTTACGATCTGATATTTTCCGACCCGCCGTACGACTATCCCCTGATGCAGGAGATGGTTGATGTTATACTGGCCAAAGGCTGGCTGCAGGAAAACGGCTTGTTTATTCTGGAACATGACAAACGCCACGACTTCTCCGGCCACGATCGCTGCATGTTCTCCAAAGCCTATGGAAGAACCACGGTAAGCATATTTATGTAGTGATGGAGTAGAAAGTAGAAGGTACGTTGCCTGCTCATCACACATTACGCATTACGATTATTTTTTAGCTCGGGTATTGGTTTCTGTACCGTTTCCCAATATTAAAACCCATTAATTAACTCAATAAAAACCGATGAACACCACCGCACTGTATCCGGGTTCTTTTGATCCTATCACCTACGGCCATCTCGATATTCTTGAACGGGCTACCTCTCTGTTTGATAAAGTTATTGTAACCATTGCCGTGAATTCCCGGAAAAAGGCCGTCTTTACGGGTGATGAACGCGAGGCTCTTCTCAAAGAGTGCCTGGAAGGGAAACCGTGGGCAGAGCATGTGGAAGTTGAGCAGTTTTCAGGGCTGCTGGTCGACTTTGCCAGAGAAAAGAAGGCCCGTACGCTCATCCGCGGCGTCCGGCAGATCTCCGACTTTGAGTACGAATTCCGCATGGCGCTGACCAACCGCCGCCTGGCTCCCGATGTAGATACCATATTTCTGATGCCTAATGAGCATCTTACCTTTATATCGGCTTCGCTGGTAAAAGAGGTGGCTTACTGGAATGGAGATCTCAGTTCGTTTGTACCCGGTCATGTGGCTGAGGCCCTGAGTGAGAAGCTAAAAGCTGAAAGGTGACCGTTTTTGCCAGAGAAAGGATAGGCAAACCGGTGCCCGGAATGACAGGCTTTATCAGAAGAACAACCGACGGGCGGCCCGTCTTGTACTAAAACATTCGGGCCAAACTGTAATTGATCAGAAAAGCGGGCTCATCCAGCCGCACGGCAAAATCCACCCGTAACAGGCCAAACAGCCCATTTAGTGAGATACCGGCCTCTGTGTGCAGGTTGCCGGACAAGCTGGGTAAATATCCATATTCTGCTTCGAGCCGGTTTTGGCCGGCTCCGGAAAGCCATGTACGGGCAAGGCCCCCGAATATGATCAGCCCGATGTTCCGGTCCGACATAAACCGCAATCCCAAAGCCTCAAACGGCACGGTGCGAAAATTATGCTCGGCAAACAGAGAAAGGTACTGCTCTCCTTCATAGGGTCTGTTGCGGATGGCCTTCAACGCTCCGAAAGGGCTGAAATAGCCCAGGGTAGCATCTACGATACCCATTTTCTGAGGAGGAAGTATCCCGCTGTAGGTTCCGGCTGCCAGATTTACATGGAGCGTATTTGGGAAAAGGCGCCGCCGGTAAAAAGTGTTGAAGTACCAGTCCATTCCAATTCTGTAGGTTGTATAATCAAAATCACTCCCCAGAGCCCCGGAAGAATATTCTATATCTGCTTTTATGCTCTTCAAGCCTGTAATGAGTCCCGCCGGAAACTGCTCTGCCAGGTTGTATCCGCCTTGAAACGTCAGCGCTGCCAGATGTCCATCCTCAATCGGGGGATTAATCGACGACCGATCCTCCCTCCCCAAGATATCATAGGCTGAATAGGCGCTCAGAGAGGAGTGGTTCTCGCTCTTGTAACCGGCCTCCAGCGACCATTCCGGCCGCGGCAGATCCAGCTTAGCGAACAACCGGATTCCTTCATTCCGGAAATAGTCGAAATAGTTGGCGTTGCCCAGCAAGTTCGGCAGGATGGTGTATGCCGGTTTAAACAGGTGCGATTGATACCGGGTGTCGGTCCGGGCGTGGTAGGAGATCCCTGCCATACCGGTCAGGCTGCTGTTTCGAAGAACAGTCAGCTCCAGTCCTCCGCCGTATCCCCACCGTTCATACCCTGTACTGTACCCTCCGTTGCCATGAAGGCTTAAACGCGGGCCCAGGCGAACGCCGTAATTCAGCCCGGCATACAGCTCATCCACCCGGTTAAAACGAAACTGCGGGGAGAAGCTGCCCGGGATACGGCCCAGAAAACCGAAGCTGCCGTGCTGTCCATCCCCGGCTTTATCGTCCGTGTCGTCATCATCTATGAAACGTGCCAGGAAACCGCTCGGTTTAAATGCTTTCTCCAGTGTGGCGGTGCTGTCGAGGCTGGTATAGGCTTCTTTCTCCTCCTGAGAAAGCGGGATCGTTTCAACAGAGCTGATTTTCATCGAATCGGCAAGCGAAGCGGAGTCTGCCATAACCATCTGTTCTTTTTCGTAGAGCGAATCGGGCAGCGGCACATTTATCTGATAGTTGGTGATCCGGGAAAGCTGACTGAACTGCATGAGCGGAAACTCCAGCCCCATCATGGAAATCTTGACTGACCCATCGATACGCACATCCGCAGGCAGCCAAACATGTTCTCCATAATTATTGAACTGCTGTTTGTAATAGCTGTTGAAACGTTTAATGGGCGGGGGAAATTTCACCACTTCATTAGGCTTGAGATTTACTTCCAGCAGGGCGTATGCCTCATCCAGCACATAAATAGTACCCTCAAAAAGAGGCTGCAGCCTCCGCGAAGGTGTAACTTCAATCTTATACACGATCTGCTCGCCTACGGTGCTGTGTCCGGCAAGCTTAAAGTCGTAATAATCCAGGGCATCGGGATGAGTAATACCCACAAGATCGAAACCGACAAGCGGGATATCGTCGTCATAAAAGTTGGGCAGGTAACTGGCGCCTGCAAAATTATCGGCTTCTTCTATGTTGGCCGTCTGTCTGCGCGATTGTATCAACTCGCGATGTCCGCGCTCTTTATCCCAGAATATCCGGGATACGGATTCGGCGATCAGTACGATAGAAGTGTCGTTGGCAAGTTTCTGGCGGGTGTAAGCTTCGGCCCGGTACGTTTCCAGGTGCTTTCTCCATTCCTGCTTCCGGCGGATAACTTCACGCATGATGCCGATGGCCGGATCTTCATCTGTAACCGTTATCTCGCCCAACTCGGTAACAGACGGCCGGAGTGCTATATCCTGCCTTGCGGGAGATGACCGGGTGATAACCCGCTGCTCCGGGTGGTAACCTATATACCGTACTGTTACAGCAGCAGGTAACAACGAGTCGGGGATAGCCAGGGAATACGCACCGTTACTGTTCGTGATGGTTCCACTGTACGTTCCTTCAATGACGATATTGGCCGAAGGAAGCGTCTCTCCGGTCTCCGCATCACTGACCACCCCCTGTATGTTCTTTTGAGCCAGGCTTTCGCCCATACCAAGCGCCAGAACACCGGCAACGATTAGAAACAGGCGTGGTATTTTGGCTGGGTTCAAAGGCATTTTCAGTTTTGTCATTTTTTGGCATACCGTACGGACGATTTTCATCGTCAACTGTTTCACACTGACAGCTTATGTTGACGGGTGTTCCAGATAAGGATGTTATATAAAAGCGAGGAGCTCTCTCCCCTTGAGGGAAGTTCATCGGACCGGCCGTTCCCGGTCCGATGCGAGAGGTGTTCGAAGGGGGGCTGAACGGGCAATGATCCACGGGTCCAGACGCCTCTCACCCGGCGGATGATGCCTTTACACTACCTCAAAGAAACTCTGAGCAGATAATCATCGGCGGTCATATACAACACGCTTCCACCGTTGCCGATGGTGCAGTTGGATGTAGCCTGTCCGGTTTTGATTTTGCCAAGCAAACGGGCGTCCGGGGCAAAGATCCACACGCCGCCAGGGCCGGTGGCGTAGATGTATCCGTCCTCATCCACCGTCATTCCGTCCGGAAGGCCCGGTTCTTTGCCGACAAACTCGCCTGCATCGGCAAAAATACGCCCATCCGCGATGCTTCCGTCCTCCTGAAGTGTATAGGCCATCCACACCGCGTGGTTGGGATCGGAATTAGCCACGTAGAGCGTCTGTTCATCCGGCGATAAGGCGATGCCGTTCGGGCGACTCAACTCGTCGGTAAGCAAGGTAATCTCACCGGATGGATCGATGCGGTATACACCCTGAAAGTCGAGCTCTTTGGCCGGATCTTTTACGTTGCCTTCCAGCCCGTATGGCGGATCGGTAAAGTATATGCTGCCGTCACTGTGCTGCGTCAGGTCATTGGGGCTATTAAGCCTTTTACCCTCATAACTGCCCGCCAGTGTTGTGAACTCCGGAGCCGGATCGGTCAGCGGAGCGTCCATACGTGCTATGCGGCGGTCGCCATGCTGACATAATAACAATTCGCCCTCCTGGCCAATCCATAAACCGTTAGCGCCTACTTCGCCTCCGCGCTCCTTCTGTCCCGTATAGCCGGCAGGCTCAAGATAGAGCGATACACCTTCGCCCTCCTTCCACTGATAAATGCGGTTGGGCGGGATGTCGGAAAACAGTAGCAGTTCATGTTCTTCCACCCAGACGGGCCCCTCCGTCCATACGTATCCTTCGCCAAGTACCTCCGGAGAGACCGTTGTATCGATGATCTGCCCCAGTTCTTCGTCTAGCTGTTCTACCGATCCCATCGTCAGGCCGGTGGCCTGTTCTGTATTCTGTGCTTTTCTGCCGCCCTGGCATGCCGCCGAAACAAGCAGCAAGAAAACCAAAGGCGTAATCGTTTTCATCATAATCATCCGTTTGTGTTAGAAGTGAAAGAAGAAAGTATAAAATTCCCGCAAGGGATTGAAACGCAAATCATACTGTGTATTTCAGAACTTTTTAGTCGTATACTTGAATTTGTTGCCAGGATCTTCTTATTGTCAGGGTGTGGATGTTTTCCTAACCCTCCAGGGGTCCAAAAATCCCTGGAGGGTTGCCGGCATATAGTTTTTGCCCCTATAGTTCAACTGGACAGAACGGAGGTTTCCTAAACCTTAAATCCAGGTTCGAGTCCTGGTAGGGGTACTCCCATAGTATTCTGCAGGACTTAGTCTTCTAATGCCTTCAGCCCCTGCCCTTGTGATTCCGTCCTTTCATGCTATTTTTACTTTAAGGCCTCGTGCCCGCTATGTGCAGGTGCCTGCTGTAACTTTTGTACCAAAAGCCCGGTTTCCCCAACCTCAGTTTCATGGCCGGAACTAATGAGATAAGTTTGTCGCATTTTAAGTTCCTGTTTCGTAATGCGGTTATAAACACGATTAATTAAAAAACTACAACTATGACATTTTCAGCTATCCAAACAGAACCCCGACTGGAACC
>CALJMB010000031.1 GCA_937982515.1 uncultured Balneolaceae bacterium | reverse complement strand
CTTATCTGCGGGGACCCTACTCCACCATGTATACGGTACGCCCGTGGACCATCCGTCAGTACGCCGGATATTCCACAGCTGAAGAGTCTAACGCGTTTTACCGGAGAAACCTGGCCCGGGGACAAAAGGGCCTTTCGGTGGCCTTCGATCTGGCCACCCACCGCGGCTACGATTCCGACCATCCGCGCGTTACCGGCGACGTAGGCAAGGCCGGCGTAGCCATCGACTCCATTCTGGATATGAAGATCCTGTTCGACCGGATCCCGCTGGACCAGATGTCCGTCTCCATGACCATGAACGGGGCCGTCATTCCCATTATGGCTTTTTACATCGTCACCGCCGAAGAACAGGGCGTGGCTCCCGAACAGCTGACCGGCACCATCCAGAACGACATCCTCAAAGAGTTCATGGTGCGGAACACCTACATCTATCCACCCCAACCCTCGATGCGTATTGTGGGCGATATCTTCGAATACACGTCAAAGCACATGCCCCGCTTCAACTCCATCAGCGTGAGCGGTTATCATATGCAGGAGGCCGGTGCCACGTGCGACCTGGAGCTGGCCTACACGCTGGCCGACGGACTGGAGTATCTGCGCACCGGCATCGGCGCCGGGCTGGATATTGACGATTTCGCCCCGCGGGTCTCCTTCTTCTGGGGGATCGGGATGAACCACTTCATGGAAATTGCCAAGATGCGGGCCGGCCGGATGCTCTGGGCCAAACTGGTAAAGCAGTTCAACCCCCAAAATCCCAAATCGATGTCTCTGCGCACCCACTGCCAAACCTCCGGATGGAGCCTGACGGAGCAGGATCCCTTCAACAACGTAGCCCGCACCACTGTGGAGGCGCTGGCCGCCGCTCTGGGGCACACCCAGTCGCTCCACACCAACGCTCTGGACGAGGCCATTGCGCTGCCTACCGACTTCTCCGCCCGCATCGCGCGCAACACACAGCTGTACCTGCAAGAGGAGACAGGCATCACAAAGGCGATAGATCCCTGGGCCGGCTCCTATTACGTAGAGTACCTGACGGATCGCATCGCCCGGCGCGCCTGGAGCCTGATACAGGAAGTGGAAGAGTTGGGCGGCATGGCGAAGGCCATCGAAACGGGGCTGCCCAAAATGCGCATCGAAGAGGCCTCCGCGCGTAAGCAGGCGCGTATCGATTCCGGCAAAGACATCATCGTGGGGGTTAATAAATACCGACTTGACAAAGAAGCCCCGATTGATATTCTTGAAGTGGACAATGCCAAGGTGCGCAGCGCCCAGACAGAACGGCTGAAGCGACTCCGCCGGAACCGAAACGAAGAAGATGTGCAGGCTTCACTGGCGGCCGTCACCCGCGTGGCGGAATCCGGCGAAGGCAATCTCCTGGAAGCAGCAGTAGAAGCGGCCCGCAACCGGGCAACACTGGGGGAAATATCGGGCGCTATGGAGAAGGCGTTCGGGCGATACAGAGCAACTATAAGATCCATATCGGGCATATATTCTTCGGAAATGAATGACAACCAATATTTCATAAAAACACAGGAACTGGCCGACCGGTTCGCGGAACTGGAGGGACGCCGCCCCCGCATTATGGTGGCCAAGATGGGACAGGATGGCCACGACCGCGGCTACAAAGTGATCTCCACCAGCTTTGCAGATCTCGGCTTCGATGTGGATATCGGCCCGCTCTTCCAGACACCCGAAGAAGCCGCGCGCCAGGCTGTGGAGAACGATGTGCACATCCTGGGTGTATCGAGCCTGGCAGGGGGACACAAAACGCTGGTACCGCAGGTTATCGAAGAGCTTGAAAAGCTGGGCAGAGAAGATATTATGGTCATTGTAGGGGGAGTCATCCCGCAGCAGGATTACGAGTTTTTATATGAAAAAGGAGTAACCGGCATCTTCGGCCCCGGTACGGTAATCCCCCTGGCCGCCGGCCAGATTCTGGAGATATTGCTTGGTGACAGGAAGGGGTGAGATCTGTTAACTGATATAAAGCCTCCCCTTGAGGGGAGGCTTATTAAATGGTCTTAAACTTTAAGATAAATGCCCGATCCATCCAAACATACCAACGACTCTTCCCTTTCGGTAAACAAAGGGGTGGATTCAAACCCCTCCATTAATCCTGATAGCCGGGGAAGAGCCCGCAATCGCAGAGAAGAACTTTCAGTCAGGGATTATGTAGACGGCATTAAAAAAGGCAATCGCACCGTTCTGAGCCGGGCCATTACCCTCATCGAAAGCACCAGGCCCGAACACCGGGATCTGGCACAGGAGATTGTAGAAGCATGTCTGCCGGAAACCGGCCATTCCATACGCATTGGCATTACGGGCGTGCCGGGTGTTGGCAAAAGCACGTTTATTGAGGCCCTTGGTAATCATATCATCCAAGAGGGGCACAGGCTTGCCGTGCTGGCCATTGACCCAAGCAGCACGCGAACCCGGGGAAGTATTCTGGGCGACAAAACCCGCATGGAAACTCTGAGTAACCATCCTGATGCTTTTATCCGGCCTTCATCTACCGGCGGTTCATTAGGCGGGGTAGCCCGCAAGACGCGGGAAACCATTTTCCTCTGCGAGGCTGCGGGATTCGATACCATTTTCATAGAAACGGTAGGCGTCGGGCAGTCTGAGACCGCCGTTCACTCCATGGTCGATTTCTTTCTGCTGCTGATGCTGCCCGGGGCAGGGGATGAGTTACAAGGCATCAAACGCGGTATCATGGAGATGGCCGATCTCATTGCTATCAATAAAACCGACAGTAGTTCAAAGAAGCAGGTTCAGCAAGCGGTACGGGAATACAAAAATGCCTTACGGCTGCACCCTGCCCCCGAATCGGGGTGGAAGCCCCGGGTGACTACCTGTTCCGCCCTTACTCGGGAGGGAATAGGGGACATATGGAATCTGATTCAGAATTATATCCAATTAACCAGAGAGCATAACTTTTGGGAAACCAGACGAAACCGACAGGCTAAGTACTGGATGTACGAAACCATCGACAACCAGCTGAGGGAAGCTTTTTATAATCATCCCGACATCAAAACGCAACTGGATGCATACGAGCGGAAGGTACTGAGCGGAGAGATGAGTTCATTCAAAGCAGCCCGGCAGCTTCTAAAGTTGTATATGGGGTGATGGGATGGTTAGCTAATTTACCGATTTGTTGATTGGGTAAAATCAGTACACTATCAGCTTAAGTTCAGTTCGGACTGAGGGGATGAGAAAGCCACGTCCTCTTCATCTGCTCTTCCTTCGCCCAGTGTTTGTTGCATTTCAGCGCGGAGTTTTTGGATGGTCAGTCCGCTGGTGAGGGAGCCATTCCGGGCTATAGATATACGGCCGTTCTCCTCAGAAATAACAATAACAAATACATTGTTGGTTTCGGTAATGCCTACTGCTGCCCGGTGCCGGGTGCCGAATACGGAAGAAATATTGGGATTCTGCGAAATGGGCAGATAGCAGCTGGCGGCCACGATACGATTGTTCCGAATGATAACGGCCCCGTCATGCAGTAGCGTGTTCTTGTTAAAGATAGTCTGCAACAATTCACTGTTTACCTTTGCATCCAGTTTCACACCCACGTCTACCAAATCCTGTAGCGAAGCACTGCCTGCAAAAACGATCAACGCTCCCGTTTTACTATGAGCCATATTACGAACGGCATTGACAACTTCATCTATGATGGTATCGGAGTTGGAGCGTACAAAGAAGCGATCCAGGTTGGTATTCTGTCCCAGGCTGTAGAGCAGCTTCCTGATTTCGGGTTGAAAGATGATAAATACCGCCAGGACCCCGACATCGAGTATACCCCGCAGAATAAAGTTGATCGTAGTCAGCCCTAATGCACTGACTACAGCATTAACAATAATAATAAATACCAGACCCACCGCGGCCTGTATGGCAAAGGTTCCCCGTATCCACCGGTACAGATAAAACAGTATCGTGGCAATAATAAGGACTTCGATGAAATCCTTTATACCAAATTCCAGAAAGCCTATGGGGATCATATTTATGTTAAATTATTAATGTTGAATGTTGAATAGATGTGCTAATTCAACATCAACCATTCAACCTTCATAATTAGTAAGAGCATTATACACTAAAACGGAATCAGATGCTTCCTTAACGTCGTGAACCCTGATTATTTTCGCGCCTTGCATCATGGCGTGATAATGGATGGCGATAGTTCCGATCAGCCGACCGCCAACAGGCCGGTCATTCAGCAATTTACCTACCATCGACTTACGGGATACTCCAATCATTAAAGGACTGCCCAAATCCAGAAATTTATCGAGGTGCCTGAGGAGCCTGAGGTTGTGTTCCTGGGTTTTACCAAATCCTATACCGGGATCCAGAATTATAGACTCTAGCCCTTTAGACCGTGCGAATGCTATCTGCTTCCGGAAAAAAGCATAGATATCTTCTATCACGTCTTTGTAATGAGGATTGTGCTGCATAGTCTTGGGGTTTCCCTGCGAATGCATCAAAATATAGCCCGCGTTATACTGAGAACAGAGCTCTGCCAGCCGTGGTTCCTGCTGAAGTCCGCTTATGTCATTAACCATATGCACTCCCAGTTTGAGAGCCTCTTCTGCGACGTGGTATTTCGTTGTATCTATCGAAAAAAAGACCTTGTTAAATTCCGGGATAGCCTTTTCAAGGACAGGAATCACCCGCGCCAATTCCTCCTCTTCCGTCACCGGTTCGGAGCCCGGCCGCGTAGACTCCCCGCCGATATCGATGATTCTGGCTCCCTGTGCAACCATTTGCTCTATGCGAGCCAGGGCAACGTCCGTCTCGTTAAACCTTCCTCCATCCGAAAATGAATCGGGTGTCGCGTTCAACACACCCATAATAACAGGATTCGATAAGTCTAAGACTTTATTGCGTATAGGTAACGAATATCTTCTGATAGTGTTGTCTGACGGCAAGGGTTTTCCAACTTAGTTTTTTTGTTGAGCAAGAGTTGGAAGGTGTAACGTTAATAAGAAACTGTCAAGCAAAAACCTTATCCAGACTCATTTTTTCCAACCGGAATATCGGCTGAAACAACTTCATGCGGTCGCTCCACTTCCGGGAAACTGCTGCGATCGCACCAATAGCCATTTCATTCATCCGATGGACGGGGCCAGCTATCAGATGAGGGTGGTACTATTTAAATTTAAATGACACGGGAGGAAGTTCTGTCACCGGATAAATTTTTTATACCAGGATAACAGCGTTGCCTGTGGCATTCCCGTGTGATAACCCAGGAATATCAGGGTGAAAACAAGCTGGAGTTTACATATACCTGTTTCCCGGTACTTTCTTGCCGAGGTCGTCACTGATTCGGGGAGGATCCTGAAGCGATACCTCCTCCTGACACGTCTCACCATCTCGTTGTCTTCCATTACAATATGATCCTCCCGAAATCCGCCAGCTTCTTCAAACACCTTCCTTTTAATGAACAGGCTTTGATCTCCAAACCGAAAGGCGTTTACATCGAACCGGGTGAACCAGGCATAAAATCGAAGCAGAGGATGATGGCTATCAAAAGAAAGGCGGAAACAACCGGCGACATCTCCCTCAGAAACTGCTTCTGTAATTGTCCGGTCAAACTTTTCGGGTGGAATGCTATCGGCGTGTAAAAAGTACAGAATATCGCCTGAAGCCTCTCGGGCGCCCGCATTCATCTGAACGGCCCGGCCTTTGGGTGAAGTCAGAACTTTTGCACCCATTGCTCTGGCGTATTCTGTTGTCTTATCTGTACTGCCCCCATCTGCTACGATGATTTCTGCCAAAGCCCCGTCTGCCCTTTCCAAAATGGCCGAGACAGTCTGTCGTATCAGTTCGGCTTCGTTATAAGCCGGAATGATTACACTAATATTCATAGTTATTTAAATCGATCTTTTACTTCCTTCCAGTCGGCCTCGTTATCCACATCATTCAGTTCAGGCAGCAGATGTAAACCGAGCTCCTTTTGCCGAATTATTTCTAATGTTTTCGGCAGTACGGCCGGTGTGCTCCATTTAATGTCATCAAAAAGAATGGGGTGGAAAGCATTCATCCCCAACAGATAATAGCCTCCGTCGGCAGAAGGGCCGACAACCACATCCTGTTCTGTCAGCAAATCGAAAGCCTGTTGAATAATTACGGAAGAAAGTTCTGCGCAGTCGCTTCCAATGATCGCTACCCGGGTGTATCCGTTACGAAAAGCCTCTTTAAAGGCGTACTTCATTCGAACCCCCAGATTATTGCCCTGTTGAACTTTTTTGGTGTAAAGCTCCGGATTCCATCCATCGCTATCATCGATATGCCGGGAGTACCAAACCTGTTTGTCTATATCCAGAGCCTCTGTAATTTTCCGGGTATAGGCTAACAGTTTCATATAAATCGCCAGCGCTTTCTCCCGGCCTGTTGTTCTGGCCAGCCGGGTCTTAACCTTTCCCGGCTCCGGGTTTTTTACAAAGATCATGAGTAGGGGACGTTGCTGCATTCGGTACTTAGCTAGTTTTGGTCGATTTAATACGCAGTACGCAATATAACTACTGCCTGCTGCGCATTAGGCACTGTTTACTGCTTCCTAAACACAAATATTGCCTGTTCACTCAACCACAGCCCCACCGCAGCTGCTTCCGGCCCCGGCCGTGCAGCCGAAGCAGTGCTGATTGGTAACTATTTCACGGCTATTCAGTTTGGTTTCGTCAAAATCCCGAATATGAGCTGGAGCGCCGTGGTTGGTTTTCATTTCCAGCATCTGATTAAAATCGCAATCGTAAAGCGAACCGTCCCATCCAATGGATATGGTGTTTCTGCACATCACGCTCCGGGCGGCAGCCGGATTAAACGAAGCTATCAGATGCTCCATATACTCGTCCAAATTGCCAGACATCAACAAGAAGTTAAGAAACCGGCTGATAGGGAGGTTGGTAATGGTGAACAGGTTGTTGAACACAATATCATGTCTCCGCTTTAACTCGCGCCTGAATTCATGCTCCAGCTCTTTCTGGTTACCCGGCAGAAAGGCTCCGACGGGATTATATACCAGATTCAGCTCCAGTCCTGTTCCCTCTACACCATAACCTGTTGCATTTAATTTTTTCAATGCTGTTATCGACTTATCGTACGTACCCTTTCCCCGCTGGCGGTCGGTTCTGGATTTGCTGTAAAAAGGAAGTGAGCAGGTCACCTCCACTCCGTGTTCAGCAAAAAATTCGGCCAATGACTGGTAGTCTGGGGTAGTTGTCAGGATGGTGAGATTAGACCGAACAATAATATGCTTTCCCAGGGCTGAAACCTTCTCTACAAACCACCGGAAATGTGGATTCATCTCCGGCGCTCCGCCCGTAAGATCAACAGTGTGAATATCTGATCCCCTTAATGCTTCGAGGCAGTACTCGAATGTCTCTCTTGTCATAATTTCTTTGCGGTCCGGTCCGGCGTCTACATGGCAGTGCTTGCACGTCATGTTGCACATATACCCGACATTAATCTGAAAATTCTCTATGCCTGTTGGTTTGAGCGGATAGAGATCTGCCTCCTCAAGTTTCTCACGGAATGATGGCAACTGTCTGAGCCTCTCGGAGTGATTGTTGATGATATCCAGCTGAACCTCAGGCCGAGACAACTTGTGGTTTTCCGCTTTAAGTGATTTCATGGGTGAATTACGAATTACGAATTACGAATTACGAATTACGAAACAGTGGGCAGGGAAGA
>CALJMB010000030.1 GCA_937982515.1 uncultured Balneolaceae bacterium | reverse complement strand
GCCTAATCCGCCCAAAGACACGCCGCACGTTGAATGGCCACACGCCCTAATAAAAGCCGTCATTATAAATACAGCTTGCCAGCTTGCCATCCTCAAATAAAACCTGTCATCCCGAGCGGCGTCCCACCTGGGTTTGGCGGGGCGCAGTCGAGGGATCCCCCTGTCGGTGAGGATGCACCCGAAAGAGGCAGGTGCCCGGCCAGGACTGCAGAAGAGCCAGGTGCCCCCGTCGCATGCATCCTTTGCATCGGGGGGATGCTTCGACAGGCTCAGCATGACAAGCGTTGTTAGAGAGTCTCCTTATGGCGGGCATCCTCCTATTTCGGGGGATCCTTCGACGGGCTCAGCATGCAGTCTCTTTTATAGAAGGGGGCTGTGCCCCCGTCACATGATCCTTCCCAGGCCGGTGCAGCCCCCATTTCCGCATTTCACCCCCACCCGGACAGGGGTTGGGGTGAATCTTGCTCATTGTTATCAGCTGACGTATACGGAGCGTACCCCGGTCTTTTCTTAATTCCATCTTTTTATATATGTTCGGACATGTCATCATGGCTAAACGGTTATGTGTCACGCACTTACACTATAAATTCCTTGTATCATGAAATTATTTCTGATGATCGCAGCTTTCCTTTTCTCCGGCTCCTCTTATTCCGGAGATGAACAGCCCCGGCCGTACAACCCGGAAACCACTCCACCTTCCGGGATAGAAAGAATGGAGTCCATTGGCCTGAGCCCTGACGGAAAGCATTTTATTTTCCGTGAATCCGGAAAACTATTTCGGCCCTGGGGTTTTAACTACGACCATGACAGCGGAGGGCGCCTCATCGAGGATTATTGGGATGAGGAGTGGGAAACAATTGAAGAAGACTTCAGAGAAATGAAAGCGCTAGGCGCAAATGTGGTTCGCATCCATCTGCAGCTGGGAAAAATCATGTCTTCCCCGCATCAGGCTGATCCAAAAGCTCTGGACCGGCTTGCCAGGCTACTCACATTGGCAGAAAATACAGGGCTGTATCTCGATATTACAGGTCTGGCCACGTATCATAAACACGATGTGCCGCAATGGTACCAGGAGATGGAAGAGCAGGAACGATGGAAAGTACAGGCGAATTTCTGGAAAGCCGTAGCCGAAGTTTGTGCGGGGAGCCCTGCTGTATTTTGTTACGATCTGATGAACGAACCTCTGTGGCCTTCTTCCAAAAAAGAGACCGAATGGCTGGCGGGAGAGTTCGGCGGAAAGTTTTTTTGCCAGCGAATTACGCTTGACTTGGACGGCAGGGATGCCAACATAGTTGCCAGGCAATGGATAGATCTGCTTGTTGCCGCTATTCGTTCAAAAGACGATCAGCATCTGGTCACATTGGGTGTAATTCCCTGGGCACTGACCTTTCCCGGTGCAGAACCGTCTTTCTACTCAAAAGAAGTTGGAGAGAACCTGGATTTTGTAAGTGTCCATTTCTATCCGGAAGAAGGAAAAGTTCAGGAAGCTGTTACCGCACTAAAAAAATACGATATAGGGAAACCTCTGGTCGTCGAAGAAATATTCCCCCTGAGGTGCGGCATCAAAGATCTGGATGCTTTTATAGAGGCTTCTAAAGGGATAGCCGATGGCTGGATGGGCTTTTATTGGGGCACGATGCCGGAAGATTATCCCAACAACGATATAGCCGGGCTTCTCATCAAATCCTGGCTGGAATACTTCCGGGATAAGACCCCGGAAATGGTGCCATAACCGCATCCGCTTACAAAAATATCGCCCGCTTCTCTTGTTATTATTTGTTAAAGCGTTTCATCTATGGCGTTATTTATAATAATATGTCCCGGATTATCTAACCTAAGGTAAACTCAGGGTAAGCAGCGTGTCGCGAGCAATGGTTGCCATCCTAAAGTAACGCCTGTCCTCCTGAGCAGGAGCGAATGCAGTTGAAGGATCCTCCTAACGGCGAGGATGCACTCGTAAGGCCCACACGCCCTGCCCGGAATGCGGAAGGGGCATTGTGCCTCTTCACGGGCATCCTTTGCGTCCGGGAGATTCTTCGACGGAGCGCAGGATGACAGGCGTTGTTGTTAGTGCAGTGCAGTGCCGTTGCAACCCGCATCCTTCGCTTCCGGGTGGATAGCCGGGCCGTACCGCAGTTTCTTACCCAGAATCCACATTAAACTAATTAAACAGGTATGCGATTTAAATTCTCCGGATCTCTCTTCGGCCTGATGATTTCTTTTCTTCTTATCACAGGCTGTTCAACTACCAAAAGCCCGGCAACTACAAGTTCACCTGCCAGAACTACCGCCGGCACAAGCGGGATCAGGCCTTATTCTCAGGTTATAACGTCCGCCGCAAAAACGGACAAAGGCTTATTTGATCTCCACTGGGTGGATGAGAAATTATATTATGAAATTCCGGACTCTCTTTTAGGCCGGGAAATGTTGCTGGTAAGCCGTATTGCTGAAGTCCCTTCCAACTATTACGGATATTATTCCGGCGGGTCAAAAACGGCAGAGCAGGTCATAACCTTTACCCGCCGGCGGAACGATATCCTCATTCGCAAACACAGCTATAATGCGGTTGCAAGCGATACGCTCCCGGTTTACAGATCCGTGCAGGCTAACAATTTCGCGCCTATTATCGCCTCGTTTCCAATTAAAGCTTACAATAAAGATTCGTCAGCGGTTGTAATCGAAATGACCGGCTTTTTCACCTCAGATATCGAAGCCATCAGCGGGGCGACCAACGCTATCAGAAAAGAGTATCAGGTGCGCCGGCTCGATAGCGGACGGAGTTATATTGAATCGGCCAAATCTTTTCCGCAAAATATTGAAGTACGCCATGTATTAACCTATCAGGCCGCCAGCCCTCCCTCCAACCAGCATACGGCCACCCTTTCCATGCTGATGAATCAATCTATGGTGCTGTTACCCAAAGAGCCGATGCGTCCGCGCTATGAAGATTACCGGGTTGGCTGGTTCACCATAAAGCAGATCAATTATGGCCTGGATGAGCAAAAAGCCGCAACCCAAAGCTTCATCCGGCGCTGGCGGCTGGAACCCAGGGACATGGAAGCCTACAAGCGCGGCGAACTGGTTGAGCCCATCAAACCGATCGTCTACTATATCGATCCCGCCACCCCCGCCAAATATGTGCCCTATATAAAACAGGGAGTTGAGGATTGGAATGAAGCTTTTGAAGAGGCGGGATTTAAAAACGCCATTGTGGCTAAAGAAGCACCGAGCCCGGAAGAAGATCCGGATTGGAACCCGGAAGATATCCGCTACTCAACCGTACGCTGGGTGGCAAGTACCATTCGCAATGCTATCGGGCCCAGTGTCAGCGATCCGAGAACAGGCGAAATTATTGAGAGCGACATTGTTTGGTATCACAATCACATGCGTTCTTACCGCAACCGGTTGATGATTGAAACCGGCGCGGCAAATCCTGAAGCCAGGAAACTGAAACTGGATGATGATCTGATTGGCGAAACCATGCGCCGGGTAATCTCTCATGAAGTGGGCCACGCGCTCGGGCTTCCCCATAATATGCAGGCAAGCTCCGCCTATCCGGTCGATTCTCTCCGCTCCGGCACCTTTACCCAGAAATATGGAATTGCCACCACCATCATGGAGTACGCCCGCCAAAATTATGTTGCTCAGCCGGGCGACGAGAATATCCGGTTCATCCGCCAGCTCGGTCCTTATGACAAATATGCCATCAACTGGGGTTACCGGGTTATTCCTGAAGCGAAAACCCCCGAAGATGAGAAGCCTGTTCTTGACAGCTGGATTGAAGAGAAAGCCGGAGATCCGGTGTACCGGTTTGCTTCTTCTACAGGATACGACCCTTCTGCCCAGACCGAAGATTTATCCGACGATCCGGTTCAGGCAAGTACGTACGGTTTGATGAACTTAAAGCGGGTAGTTCCAAATTTAATTGAATGGACCTCCACTCCCGGCAAAGGCTATGAAGACCTGAAAGAAATTTACGGGGAGCTGATTTCCCAATGGGCCCGGTATGCCGGACACGTGGCTACAAATATCGGCGGCGTTTATCAGAGCCGCAAAACATCCGACCAGGAGGGTGTGCTCTATACACCCGTTCCGAAAGATTATCAGCAGAAAGCCATGCAATTTATGAATGAGCATGTATTTTCTACCCCAGAGTGGCTGCTGGATACTGAAATTTTACGCCGTATAGAACATGCCGGCGCCTTTGACCGTGTACAGTCGCTGCAATCTCGGTTATTAGGCTCTGTACTGTCGGCCGGAGTGCTTTCGAGGCTAAATGAATATCATACGTTTGATGACCAAAACTACGCGCCGCTGGAAATGCTGGAAGAACTGAGGCGCGGCGTGTGGAGTGAGGTGTATAATCATACACAGGTCGATCCATTCAGAAGAAACCTGCAGCGAATCTACCTGAGTAACATTGAAACACTGTTTACCAATAACTCGGTACGATCGGGCTCGCACGTGATCAATGTGGATAAATCTGATATCCGGCCACTTTTGAGAGTGGAACTAAATCAGTTAAGAAAACAAATCCAAAATTCCAGAAGCAGAATTAACGACCGCTTAACGCAAGCTCACCTTGACGATGTGCTACAGAGGATTGATGGAATTCTGAATCCCGATAAGTAAAAAATCTGCCCTTATACGGATTCCGTTTCTATAGTGCCCTGACAGAACCGGCTGCCGGCCGAAGACGGCAGACCGGGGACCGGATGAGTAACTGAGTCAGGGCACCATCCATCTCCCCCTTAGCAAAGAGCCCGTCCCGAAAGCGTTCAGGAGCAGGTTGATTTAAGATGGCTCTTCCGCAGAATTTATATTAATTACAACATTACCTGTTTTCTGTCCTGTTTCTACATATCTATACGCTTCAGCAATGTCTTCCAGCGCATACTTTCTATCTATAACAGCTTTAAACATTCCTTCCCTGCTAAGCTTTTTAATCAGAAGTACACTTCTTTTAATATCAACCGGCACGGGAAAGACGACCTTTTTTCCTTTCTGCTTGCCCGATAGCTTGGCCATTATAGGTGTATAAAATGCCAGGAAAAGATTTTGAGCCATTAGACCTAGTTCTGAAAAAACATACGCGCCGCCAGGTTTTAATAATGGTTTGCATTTAGCGAATGAACTTTTACCCACCGTATCAAAAATGTAATGATACGTTTCTTTTGATTGAGTGAAATCCTCTTTGGTATAGTCAAATACCTTTCCCGCTCCGAGCAATCTTACCAGATCAGTATTTTTTGCGTGACACACCGCTGTTATATCAGCTTCATAATATTTCAGAAGCTGAACCGCGGCAGAGCCAATAGCCCCGTCTGCACCATTCACCAGTACTTTCTGCCCTCTTTCAAGGGGCACCTTGTTAATGATATTATAGGCATAATGAGCGCCTTCTATACTGGCCGCGGCTTGTTGCCAGGATAGATTATCAGGTATCGTTGTCAACGCCTTATCTTCAGAAAGCGTCATATACTCGGCATGCGAACCTAACCCCATATCATCAAATCCGAAAACCCTGTCCCCGACTCTTAACGATGTAACCTCCTTTCCAACGGCTTCAATTTCGCCGGCAAAATCGGTCCCGTGGATCGGTTTATTTGGCTTGAATAATCCTGTGACAAACCGCATGATGAACGGTCTTGCTCTGAGCATGGCACAATCTGTACGGTTTACGGTGGTTGCATATACTCTTATCAGTACCTCATCATCTTCAGGAACAGGTTTTTCTACATTTCTGATCTTGATGACATCCGGTGAACCGTATTCTTCAAATACCGCTGCCTTCATGCTTTACTATCCCAGATTTAAAGTTTACTCCCGGCAAGCAGAAGCAGAAAGTAATACCCGCTTTCTACTTTCTACTTTCTACTTTCTACTTTCTACTTTCTACTTTCTACTTTCTACTCAAGAGTTATCACTATTTTTCCTTTATGATCTCCTGCTCCAAAATACCGGTAAGCTTCAGAGACCTCGTTTTAACTCCCTTTTGGTACATTAGACCAAGTATAGATACCAGAATCATTACATCCAATAACCCGCTTGCAAATTGATTCGCGTGTGGCTGTTAGCTACAGGCGGAACCTTGGCAACATGATGGCTAACACCGGTACCGATAGCCCTGGTCAGTTAATTTCTGTACGCTTCTTCCCCTTGCTATAAACTCTCTGTCCTTCTCTGTCTCTTTCTTGTACTTCGCGTACATTACAGGCATACTCATAGCTCTGATCTGCTTCCCGGCGGCGTTGTTCTACCTCTTGTTACCGAAAAAAGCCCTTTCCCTATAGCTTTATGTATTTTTTAGGAGAAAGGATTTTTCCCCACAGGTGTGGCCCTTATTTCAAACTTTTTTCCATGCTATACCCCCCACTATTACAGTCTGTTTTGGCTATTTATTTCACGGTACCAAATAACTTTTAACCCGGCAAGTTCCTTTCAATCCTAATTCTAATGGATTAGCCTTTCTGATAAGCTGCCCGCCTCTCCGCCAGTCATCGCAGGTTTTATAAACCTGAAATATCTCCGGC